>NZ_KV821791.1:0-1496 GCF_001815745.1 Corynebacterium sp. HMSC064E07
GGGGGGTGTTGCCGCCGGGTGCCAGGACTTTCGATGACAGCTGATAGGGACACGGCCAGTTTTAAACTAGGTCTCTTTGTAACGTGGGTGCTTGCAACGAAGGTCATGACACCAGCGACTGGAACAACGCCATACCCATCTCGTTTTCTAGGAGCTCATCATGTCTCCGGAGCATTCCATCGACATATTCCTTGGTCTAGACGTCGGCAAATCTGAACACCACGCCTGCGCCTTAGACCGTGATGGCAACAAGGTCTTCGACAAACCGTTGCCTCAACTCGAATCCGAACTAGCAGGCGTTTTTCACCAGCTTCAGAAGCTTGGCACCGTGCTCGTGATCGTCGACCAACCCAACACCATCGGCGCACTACCGATTGCTGTAGCCCGGGACTGCGGTTGCGAAGTCGGATACCTGCCAGGTCTTGCGATGCGCAAAGCTGCAGATCTCTATCCGGGACGTGCAAAAACAGACAAACGCGACGCATTCATCATCGCCGACACCGCCCGCACAATGCCCCACACGCTACGTGCCGTCGACCGCAATGATGAGGTACTCTCCGCCCTAAAGATGCTGTCCGGCTTCGATGATGACATCGCCCGCGATTGCACTCGCACTGTCAATCGGCTTCGCAGTGTCCTCACCCAGATCTACCCCAGCCTGGAACGAGTTTTTGCTGGTAGCACCCTGACTCGCACGCCGATCCTGGAATTATTGATCCATTACAAGGGACCGCAGGGGCTAAAAAGAGCCGGATACCAACGAGTGTTGAACTGGATGATCAAGCGCACACGTAAAGACCCCACCCCGCTGGTAGACGACATTTTTACAGCGCTGAAAGCTCAAACAGCCACCGTGCCTGGAAGCGATGCCGCCGAGTTAGTAATTCCTCAACTGGCTGCAAACATCCAGGCCCTCAAAGAGCAACGAAACACCATTGCTGAGCAGGTTGAAGAGATGCTCGCTGATTTCCCTCTTTGTGAGGTCTTGATGAGTATGCCCGGAGTCGGCATCAAGACCGCAGCGCAGATCCTTCTTGCGATCGGTGATGGCTCCGACTTCGCTAGTGCTGGCCACTTAGCTGCTTATGCTGGAATAGCACCCGTGACTAGACGATCCGGTTCGTCGATCAGAGGTGAATTCCCGGCACGGTCAGGCAATAAACGACTGAAAAACGCCTTGTTCTACTCCGCATTCGCAGTTATCCGCAGCCACGAACCGTCACGGCGGTATTACGAACGCAAACGCGCTGAAGGAAAACGCCACAACGCAGCAGTCATCTGCCTGGCACGACGCCGATGCAATGTCATCTACGCGATGCTGAAAAACAAGGAGTTCTTCCGCGAAATCCCGCCACGCCCCGTCGCCGCATAAAGCCCCAAAGACGAAGCCGACCAGCACACGCTGGCCGGCTCCTAGGCACGCCTAAGAAACTACTCCCAAGACTGTGCTCGTCAACATCGGTCTGGCACTTGACAAAAACATAGGGACACCCCCC
>NZ_KV821792.1:0-2762 GCF_001815745.1 Corynebacterium sp. HMSC064E07
CTGGCACTTGACAAAAACATAGGGACACCCCCCCAACACCACCCCACCCCAAAGGTCAATACATTGAACTTGGTGATTCATTGAACTGACCACTATTCTTGGCTGCCATGAGTATTAGCGTCCAGAACTTGAGCGTGAGCTACGGCGCGAACACCGCGATTCGGAACATCAGCTTCACCCTCGACTCCCCCGGCATGCACGGCATCATCGGCCCCAACGGCTCAGGCAAATCCACCCTCATGAAGGCGATGCTCCAGATCCTGGACAAACACAACGTCCACGGCACAGGCCCCACCGACGCCCCTGCCGGCTACCCCGTCACCCTCGACGGCAAGGCCCCCGCCGAGCAGCGCCGCGCAATCGCTTATATCGAGCAGCGCTCTGACCTCGACCGCAACTTCCCCACCAGCGTCTTCGACACCGTCCTGATGGGCACTTACCCGCGCCTGGGTCTTTTCCACCGCCCCGGCAAGGCCGAACGCGAAGCAGCCACCCAGGCTCTCAAGGACGTCGACATGTGGGACTTTCGCCACCGCCACATCAGCGAACTCTCGGGCGGACAGTTCCAGCGCGTCCTCTTTGCCCGCGCCATCGTCCAGGACGCGGAGTACATCTTCCTGGACGAGCCCTTCGTCGGCATCGACGTCCCCAGCGAGAAGACGATCGTGACCCTGCTGCGGCAGATGGCGGACGCGGGCAAGCACGTCGTCGTCGTGCACCACGACATGAACACGGTGCGCGGCTACTACAACGACCTCATCGTCCTCAACGGCGAGCTCGTCGCGGCGGGTCCCACCGAGGAGGTCTTCGTCCCCGACGTGCTGCAGAAGGCCTTCGGCGCGCTCGTCATCCGCGAGCCGTCAGCACCAGCCCACCCCACGCCACGGCAGGCAGCCCTCCAGGAGGAGACAGCATGATCGCGGAGTTCCTCGACTCACTACTCAGCCACGGCTACCTGCAAAAAGCGCTGATCACCTCGGTGATCGTGGGCGTGGCCTGCGGCATCGTCGGCAGCTTCATCGTGCTGCGCGGCATGGCCCTGATCGGCGACGCCATCTCGCACGCCGTACTACCGGGGGTCGCGGCCTCCTACCTGCTCGGCACGAACCTCTTCCTCGGGGCGGTGGTCGCGGGTCTACTCGCCACACTGGCGATCGGGCTGATCAGCGAACGCTCCACTGTGAAGAACGATTCGGCGATCGGCATCGTCTTTTCCACCTTCTTCGCGATCGGCGTGCTGCTCATGGCGAAAGCGCAGACGGCGACGGATCTGACGGAGATCCTCTTCGGCAACGTCCTGACCGTTCAGGACGCCGACCGCAACCTCTCGATCGGTATTGCCGCTGCCGTGCTGATTCTCACGCTGGTCTTTTACAAGGAGCTCAAGCTCAGCACCTTCGACCCCGTCATGGCGCAGTCGGCTGGCGTGCCCGTGCGGGCAATCCACTACGGGCTGATGGTGGTGCTCACGCTGGTGACGGTCATTTCCCTGCAGACGGTGGGCGTGATCCTGGTGGTCTCCCTGCTGATCACTCCGGCGTCGGCGGCGTACCTGCTGACGAACCGGCTGGGAGTGATGATCGGGCTTTCAGTGGCGATCTCGGCGCTCAGCTCCGTAGTGGGGCTGTTCCTGAGCTATAGCTACAACGTGTCCTCCGGCGTGACGATCGTGCTGACCGCCAGCGCGCTGTTCCTGCTGGCTTTCCTCTTCGCGCCAGGCAAGGGACTGATTGCTCGCTCGCTGGGCAATAAGCCACTGGCCGCGCTGTTGGCCCTCCTGGTGGGCGGTGCCCTCGTGTTCGGGGCCGTGACCTTCTCAACGGAGGAGAAGGCAGACGGTGAGCAGCTGAACGTCGTCACCACCTTCACGCTGCTGGCGGACCTGGTGGAGGAGATCGGCGGCGAGGCGGTGGACGTCCATAACCTCGTGCCGACCGGCACGGACCCGCACGACTACGACCCCCTGCCCGCGGACCTGGATGCGACGAGCGACGCCGACCTGCTGTTCTACAACGGGCTGAACCTCGAGGGCGGTGAGCACGGCTGGCTCGCGAAACTGAAAAACACCGCGGGCCTGGACGATTCCCAGATGGTCGAGGCCACCAAGGGCGTGGAACCGAAGTACCTCAAGGACGAAAAGGGCAATCAGGAGATCAACCCGCACGCCTTCCTGGACCCGACCGTCGGCATCGCGATGGCCGAGAACGTGACCGCGGCGCTGGCCGAGGCCCTGCCCGAGCGTGCCGAGCACATCGAGGAGAAGGGGGCGGAGTACAAGGCCATGCTGGAGAGCATCGACGCCGACTACCGCGAGCAGATCGGTGCGCTGCCGAAGGAGGATCGTGTGCTCGTGGCCAGTGAACATGCCTTCCAATACATGGTCGACACCTACGGCATGGAGCAGCTGTATATCTGGCAGATCGACACGGATGAAAACGGCTCCCCCGCGCAGATCGGACACCTCGTGCGCCAGCTGAAGGACAAGCGCCCGAAGCACCTGTTCGTGGAGTCGAACGTGGATACGCGCCCCATGAAGACCGTCTCGAAGGAGGCCGGGATTCCGATCTTCGACGAGCCACTGCACTCCGATGAGCTCGGCAAGCCGGGCACGGTCGCGGGAACCTACGAGGATTTCCTGCGCAGCAACTTGAAGACCATGATCGCGGGGCTGAAGCGCTAAAACGCGAATGCTCGAGGCCCACATGCGTTGGGCTTCCCCGGTCGCATTCCCGTTACCTTGTGAGTGTCCCCGATAATGGGGA
>NZ_KV821793.1:0-219507 GCF_001815745.1 Corynebacterium sp. HMSC064E07
GTCGTGGTTGCCTTGCCCCTTGTGTGGGGTTGGGTGCTGCGGCCCACTTTTGTGCCCACGAGTAAACAACATTAACTAGCGTTTTAATGCGACATTTTTTGTTCGTTTGCTCATTCCTATGTGGCACGCTTCGTCGTCGCCGTTTTAATTGCTCGACTCAGTCGGCTGTATCTTGGAATTCATGCGAGTGGGAATCGTGACTGGAGCATCTCGGGGCATAGGCGCCGTCTTTGCCGATAAACTTGGGCAGCTACGTCCAGACCTAGATGAAATTTGGTGTGTTTCTCGTAGCTACAACGATGATTCTTCCGGTGAGGACGCTGAGTTCTCGCAGAGGCAAGGTCCTCGTCTTCGATATCTTTGTCTAGATCAGTCCGATGATGATTTTGGCGATAAACTCCGGAATCATGTTGACCGCCATCACGCGACGATAGTTTATTTAATCCTCAATGCCGCGTATGCGAATTATGGCGATGTTAAAACCCAGGATTTTTCGCAGGCTGATCAAATGATACAGACGAATATTCGCGGTACGGTCGCAGCGGTTTACTCGCTAAACGATTTATTCGAAAAGAACGGCCACATCATTTTCGTTTCATCGATCTCAGCTGTAGCACCAACTCCAGGGCTGGCGGTGTACACAGCATCGAAAGCGTTTATTCGGCACTGGGGTATCTGCCTTAGAGAGGAATTGAAACCTAATGGTGTAACTGTAACTATTTGCTACCCGGGAAAGGTTAAGACCAAGGCGCTACGGGACGTCGTGAAGCAGGCGAAGTCGGTGAAGTTGCGTCTCATGCCGGAGCAGAATCTCAATTATCTAGTGGAGCGCACGTTACGTGGAGCGGAGAGGGGTCGGGCGGAGGTAGCGCCCGGCCTATATGGCCTAGTGATGGCCCTATCCAAAACTGTGCCGAAACGTGTGGTGGCTCGATTCGCGCGGTTAGTTTGAGGCCGTCTAGATTCGCGGAATCAAACTTTCGTTTAACCCCCTGGGTTTAGTCTGTTTAGAAGCCAGTGTTATCTGAGTAGGCTACGAAGTATGCGTAAGTTATTCACAGCTGCTTCGGTGTATCTCGGTCTTGGTCTGTTTTCTGGCGTTTTCTATCGTGAATTTACCCGTGCGATGGATTTTGGGGATAAAACGCAGCTCAATACGCTGCACACGCATTTCCTTGTTCTTGGCATGATTTTCTTCTTGGTTGCGCTGGCATTGGATGGGCAATTCAATATTTCAGCTGTCAAGGGCTTTGATCGCTGGTTCATCGTTCAGAATGTCGGCATTGTTTGGACGATTGGCATGATGGTGGCTAACGGTATCGTGCACGTTGTTTCAGGCCCGGAGGCCTGGGGTGCGATGTACTCGGGAATTGCAGGGCTCGGCCACATTATCCTGACGGTCGGCTTTGTGTGGTTCTTTATGCTTCTCAATAAGGCGCTGAAGAATCGAGAACGCGAGGTTCGCAAGGCCAACGCGGCCGTATAAATTGCCAGCGGAAATGCGTGAGCCGGATAGCTGATTCAGCGTAGGCGATAAGGCGAAATAGAAACCCCGTGCAGAAACAATATCTGCACGGGGCGCTTTCATATAACGGCGACTACTCGTCTGCGATAGCGGCCAGGGGCGGTGTCTTCGCGGCCTTCTGACCAGGGCCGAGAGCAGCAATAATGCCCACAAGCGCAGACCCAAGCAGCATGAGAACAATCTGCAGCCACGGTACCGCGATAGTATTCAGGCCCTCATCCTTCAGCACGGTCAGCAGTGACCAACCGAGGAACAAGCCGAGGACAATACCTACAACCGCGCCGAAAATGGAGATTTCCACAGATTCCAGGCGAATCATCCGGCGAATCCCCGAGCGCTGCAGGCCGACGGCCCGAAGCATGCCAATCTCCTGGCGGCGCTCGACAACTGAGAGTGCGACAGTATTGATAATTCCCAGAATCGAAATGATGACCGCCAGTGCCAGCAGCGCGTACACGATTCCCAGCATGACATCGATAGAGGCATTCGCGAGGCCCGCAAACTCCTTAGCAGTCATCACCTGTACTACGAGGTAGTCCGCAACTGCGTCGCTAAGCTTTTGCTTCATTTCATCCATGGAGCCGCTGTCTGACGCGATGGAATCAGAAACATCGACGTAGGTCTGGAACGGCAACAGGTGGCTGCTTTTGACATATTTATGGGCGGCTTCGTCGGAGACAATAATCGACTGGCCGGGATCATTCGTGTCAGCAAAAATGCCGGTGACGGGGAGCCGTGTTATGCCGCCTTTGGAAACCACTGCGAGTTCAGTGCCAACGTTCCAACTATTCTTTTTCGCTGTTGATTCGCTGATGACAATTCCCGCATCCGACTCGGCCAGATCCAGGGAGCCCTGGATGGCGCGAGTGCCGTACCATTTGCCGACGTTGGAGTTGAAAACCGACGCATTACTAGATTCCGGTCCGACTTCAGTTTGTTCGCCGTCGGAAGCTATCATCGTGGCGGCTTCCTCAGGCGGGATCACCAGCAGCGCACCAATCGACAAAGTTGCGGTGTCGTCGACACCATCGATATCCTTCACTGCGTCCTCGACCCCAAGCGGCAGGGCCGAATGCGCGGTCAGAGGTGGCGAGAGTACGAAGTCAGCCGTCAGATTGGTCTCTGACCACTCATTGACCGCCTCCTTCATGGATACGCCGAACATGCCGATCACAGTCACCAGCGCAAGCCCGAGCGTCAGTGCAAACGATGTGGTTCCCGTTCTGCGCGGATTGCGGTGGGAGTTCGTCGCCGCAAGCTTGCCGACGGTTCCAAAAGGCGCACCTACGACGCGCCCCAGTCCTCCGATCAGAGGCATGGACAGCGCGGGGCCGACAAGCCAGACGGAGGCTACGGCCATCACTGCACCGACACCAACGAAGACGGCACGAATCTTGGTTTCTGCGTCGTTCCACTGCAATGCCCAGGCAATGATTGCGATCGCGGCGGACGCCAGCACAGTACCGGTCCACGTCCTAGCACTGAGGCTATTGCTGGTTGTTTGATCCCCAGAGCGCATGGCTTCTACAGGAGGGACCGCGCCAGCGCGGGCGGCCGGCGTCCAGGCGGCGATCATGGTGATGGCCACGCCGACAAGGAGAGGAACGATGACTGCCACCGGTTCGAATGTCAGGCCATCGCCGGGCATGGAGATACTCATGGCATCGAGAAGCATGAATAGCCCCTGGCTCAGCCCAAATCCCGTGATGACACCTAGTGCGGAACCGATGAGGCCAACAATGAATGCCTCCAAGAGGACGGACGCAGTGAGCTGTCGTCGTGAAGCACCGAGGGCGCGGAGGAGAGCGAATTCCTTCATGCGCTGAGTGACCAGCATGGTGAAAGTATTGGAGATGATGAAGATCCCGACCAGCAGCCCGATGAGCCCGAAAGCGATGAGGAAGTAGTTGACAAAGCTTAAGGCAGAGGAGACACGTTCGGAGGCCTCGTCGGCGAGCTTAGAGCCTGCCTCTACCTTGAGCTCGGGGAATGCTTCTGCGACATCACGGGTAAGCGTGGCAGCGTCAGTGGTGGAATCGGCGGCGAGGGTGAACATGTCCATATGGCTGTCCGCGCCGTAGAGCTCTCGCCACTGATTCTGGGTGAAAAAGACCGCGAGGTAGCCGGTTTCGTCGATGGAGGTATCGGCGATGCCGACGACCTTCACCGTCGCCCGCTCGAGACGGGTGGCCACCTTGATTTCAGCGCCGACGTGGAGGTTGCCGAGTTCGGCGGTAGTGGAGTTGACGACCACCTCACCTGGTGTTTCCGGCGCGTGCCCCTCGGTAACCGTGACCTTGTTGCCCACCGCTTCGGCCGCTGGATAGTAGGGAAGACCCATCGATGGCGAACCATTGGTTTGAATCGGCTTGCCGTCGGCTCCTGTGGCCGTAATGCTGTTGTTGGGATCGCCAATGTTGAGGGCTCGGACCCCGGGGAAGCTTTCGATTTTCTGCGCGGTTTCTTCGGTGAGAGCACCGGGATTGTCAGCTGGGGCCGTCACCACCACGTCGACACCGTCATAAGCGGTACTCATTGCGCCCTTAAAGGCCTTGTCCAGCGATGATGTGAACACAAATGCGCCGGTGATGAAGGCCGTGCCCAGCACGACCGAAATAATTGTGAGCACGAGGCGCAACTTGTGCGAGGTGATGTTGCGCCAGGCGACGCGGCTCAGCGTGGAAGACGATGATGCCATGGGGGGGAGATGACCTGCCTTCCTAAAGATTCTCAATATCTGCCATGCGCGCCAAGATATCGGCGGGCGTGGGATTGCGAAGCTCGTCAACCACGCGGCCATCCGCGAGGAACACAACACGGTCTGCGTAGGACGCGGCGGTGGCATCATGCGTCACAATGACGACGGTTTGGCCGATGTCATCAACCGCATCGCGGAGAATCGTCAATACCTCACGAGATGAGTTCGAGTCCAAGTTGCCCGTCGGCTCATCGCCAAAGATGATCTCCGGCCGGCTGACAATGGCACGCGCACAGGCGACACGCTGCTGCTGGCCACCAGACAGTTCCGAGGGGCGGTGCGTAAGCCGTTCTTTAAGCCCGAGGCGCGTGGTGATTTCCTCGAACCACTGCTTGTCCACCTTCCGACCAGCGATATTGATAGGCAGGGTGATGTTCTCTGCCGCCGTCAACGTCGGCACCAGGTTGAAGGACTGGAACACAAAGCCCAGGCGATCACGCCGCAGCGCCGTGATTTCCTTGTCCGACAGCTTCGACAGATCCGTCGTGCCGATGTACGCGCTTCCCGACGTCGCGGAGTCCAAACCGGCCATGCAGTGCATCAATGTCGACTTACCGGACCCGGACGGGCCCATAATCGCGGTGAACTCACCAGCGGCAAAAGAGATATCGACATGGTCCAGTGCAGTAACAGCGGCATTGCCGACACCGTACTTCTTGGTGAGCCTCTCAGCGTAGGCCGCCGCTGGTGGGGCGGAATGTTCCAAAGAAGATTCAGCGGATGATTTAGCGGATTGTTGTGCATGCTTGGCAGACATGGGGGAGGGGGTTCTCTTCTAATTAGATTTGATCAACGGCGAATTAATATCCGGCAGCGAAAGCGGATTGAAAACGCTGCGGCGGGAATGGAACGTTCGTTGTTCACCAGTCACGGGGTCAGCGAAACTCATTTCTACACAGACCAGGTGCAGGGGCTCCGAGGTATTCTCGGCCTCCAGCGGCAGAATCTCCGGGTAGTACTGGTCGCCCAGGATGGGAAAGCCCAGCTCACTCAAGTGCAGCCGCAGCTGATGAGTGCGTCCGGTGATGGGTTTCAATTGCCACAGCGCAACGCGACCACTGTCGGCAGCGAGGCCGTCGGCGTCCGAAGGCACGTCGACAAGCGAAATGTGCTCGATGATGGTGTGGGCGTTTGGCTCGCCCTCGAGAGTATAAGCCTGCATTTGGCCAGCAATCTTGTGCTGTCGCGTGCGCAACTCTAGCGGGGGCTCGGGCAGGGCTTCGCTGGTCGCGCCAGCGATGGGTGTGGGCGATGTCAGCGCGTGATAGCGCTTAGTGACTTCCCCAGATGCGAAAAGCCTCTGGTAGGCGCCACGAACTTCGCGCCGGGCGGTAAAGATGAGCAACCCCGACGTCAGTCTGTCGAGGCGATGCGCGGGAACCAACTCCGGATTTCCCAGCTCCCGCCGCAGGCGTACGACAGCGGTTTCCGTGATGTGTCGGCCGCGTGGCATCGTTGCCAAAAACGACGGCTTGTCGACGACCACAAGGTTGTCATCTTGAAAGACAATCGGCATCGGCCCCGCGATTGTGCGCTCCGGTGCCGGGGTGCGGTAAAACCACATTTCCGCGCCGGGCTTCACCATGTCATCCGGACTGTACGGCACTGAGTTGGCGCGAACGACGAGCCCATCTGCAAAGCGTTTAGTCACGGCCGCTTCATCATCGTCCGGGTGGCGGTGGGTTTGACCTGCGATAGCGCCTGTGAGCAGATCCCACGCACGGGTGGGGGCATCGCCACGACGCCCGGGAGCGGCGATGCGGGATGGGTTGAGCCCATTGCGAATGGGCAGTGGCATGCGACGCATACGGCTGACTTTAACAGGTGCCCCGGATTCATCTGGCGGGCAAGCGGAGCTGCTGTGGCAGAGCGGTGTTGGTATCGCCCCTAATGGCGTAGGTGGACAACATTCTGCCCTGTCGGTCGCAACATAATGGGGGTAGGGTGGAGGTGAAAGTAATAAAAAGGTTGGCTCGGAAGAGTTGACTAAATAGCAAAGCTTGTCCATTAAAATGGCGTCCAAGCAGGTGCGATAGGTGTAGCTGCGTTGCGGTCGGGCCGCGGAGAGCCAATTTTTATGGATCGCATAATAAGGAGGCAATCAATGCCAAGGCAGAACATCATTGTGTGCGCGGTCGATGGCTCGGAGGCATCCAAGACCGCCGTCAAGTGGGCCGCTAACACCGCAGTGAAGCGCGGTGAGCCGCTCCGTCTGGTCAGCAGCTACTCCATGCCGCAGTTCCTCTACGCAGAGGGCATGGTTCCGCCGCAGGAGCTTTACGACGATCTTGAGGCCGAGACCCTGGAGAAGATTAACGAGGCCAAGAAGATTGCCCTCGACTTCGCACCGTCGGTAGATGTCAGCCACCAGATTGAAGAGGGCAGCCCGATTGACATGCTGCTCGACCTGTCTGAGCAGGCAACCATGGTGGTTATGGGCTCTCGCGGCCTGGGCGGGCTCTCTGGCATGGTCATGGGTTCGGTTTCCGCCGCTGTTGTTTCCCACGCATCGTGCCCGGTTGTTGTTGTCCGCGAGGACAACCTGGTCACCGATGAGACCAAGTACGGCCCTGTCGTTGTCGGCGTCGATGGCTCCGACATTTCCGAGAAGGCAACCGAGTACGCATTCCGTGAGGCCGATGCTCGTGGTGCCGAACTGATTGCGGTTCACACCTGGATGGACATGCAGGTACAGGCTTCCTTGGCTGGCCTTTCTGCAGCTCAGAGCCAGTGGCAGGTTGTGGAAGAGGAGCAGAAGGCTCTGCTCGGCCACCGTCTGGAGAAGTACGCTAAGAAGTACCCGGAAGTGGCCATCAAGAAGGTTGTTACCCGCGACCGACCGGTTCGTGCTCTGGCTGATGCCTCGGAAGGCTCGCAGCTGCTGGTCGTCGGCAGCCACGGCCGCGGAGGTTTCAAGGGCATGCTGCTCGGCTCCACTTCGCGTGCACTCCTGCAGGCGGCTGCTTGCCCGATGATGGTCGTCCGCCCGGAGACTGACGCCTAAAGCGCCCTTCGAGGGGGCTGAGAAAAGACGCCGGCGGCGGTCGTCGAGGCGCTTTTAGCGCCGAGTGCAGAAACCGTTACCGAATATTTATAAGTAGAACCTAGCCGGTTTCCGACAGGCGTCGGGGGCCGGCTTTGGCTTATCCAAATGAGGGCTCTCGTCTGCATAAACCCCGTTTTCATGCAGAAAGTACAGATTTTATAAGAGTTTTCCTGTGGTTATCCGACTGTTATCTCGCTAGTTTCCCAGTGGCCGAAATGGCCTGATAGTGCTTGCAGTGTATGCAAGATTTCTCGGAAAGACTTATAGTTGAGTCAGAACGATTTCGGGAAAGGAATATCTATCATGAACGAGATTCTTCTTGCTGCCTCCTTTAGTCCCACGATGGGCTTCATCAGCTGGATTATCATCGGTGGTCTTGCCGGCTGGATCGGCTCTAAGATCATGAACACCGATGAACAGATGGGCGTCGTCCTGAATATCGTCGTTGGTATCGTCGGTGGTTTCTTGGGCGGTTGGCTGCTCACCCTGTTCGGCGTTGATGTCGCCGGTGGCGGAAAGTTCTTCAGCTTCCTCACCTGTCTGCTCGGCGCCGTGATCCTGTTGTGGATTGTCGGCCTGGTTCAAAAGCGCAAGTAAGCCAAGCAAAACAGCGCGACTATGCACGAAGCGTCGTAACGCTGCTATCTACTGGATAGTGAGCTAGAGCGCGGGGCATCTCATCAACATTGAGATGCCCTTTTTTGTTGTGCGGTTGTCGTGACGTTGGCGTTCTGCGATTGTCGTGACATCTGTTGGGGGCAGCAATCATCGCACGCTAAAGTAGGACTAGAGGCTGAAAGACTGACTAGTTTGTTCTTTTACAAAATCACAGTCGCAGATACGCCTACAATGGAATATCACAGACTATGAACGCCCTGTTCAGTGCTCTGAAAGCAATGGCGCTAACGCCGGTATTTGCGAGTAAGCAGCTGTTAGAACGAGGCGTGACTTTGGAAGGACGAGAGGTACTGCCGTGGCAGAAGCGACAACGGGCAAGGGCGCAAAAGGCGGCCGCGCTTCCTCTCGCCGTCGTAACCGCCCCAGTCCGCGGGAGCGCCTCCTGGCATCAGCGACAACTCTGTTTACAACGGAGGGCATCCGAGTCGTCGGCATTGACCGCATCCTGCGGGAAGCTGATGTGGCCAAAGCTAGCCTGTACTCGTTGTTTGGATCCAAGGACAAGCTAGTCATCGCATATCTGCAAGACCTTGACGCCAAATGGCGGGAGGCTTGGGAGCAGCGAGTGGCCTCTTTGGATACCCCGGCGGAGAAGATTCTCGCTTTCTTTGATCAGTGTATTGCGGAGCAGCCGGCAATCGACTTCCGTGGTTCACACTTCCAGAATGCGGCTAGTGAATATCCGCGGCCGGAAACGGAGTCGGAGCAGGACATCCGTCAGGCCGCAGCCGATCACCGTTCCTGGGTTTGGCAACAGCTACACACGCTGCTGACTGAAAATGAATCTAGTATGCCGTCCGCTCACGCAAATATGCTGTTGCTCTACCTCGACGGCGGCCTCGCGGGTGCCAAGATGTCCAAAGACCTGAACCCGCTGCAGATGGCGCGCGACCTGGCCCGTGACCTGGTTACGTAAATACTTAATTCTCGTTTTTAAACGCGCCCTAGTTCTCGCCTTTTACTCACGGGCTAATCTCGGAAGCGTTTCCAGTCCGACTCCTTTGCGCCGGTGGCTTTCTTAACCATATTCTTCGTATTCTGGCCGAGTAGCATTCCCAGGTTCTTTGCAATCAGAATTGGCTTCGGCCGCTTCTGTGCTTTTTGAGCCTTCTCGGCTTGTCGTTTCATGTCGTCCCGCACTTTAGCCAGGCCGGGAAGCGGCGGAACTATACCCGAGGAAATCTTCATATCCTGCGTCAGGGACGGCAAATTATCCTGAGCACCAGGCCGCATCTGGGTCACCATGTAGCGAACCTTCGCAATTTTCAAAGCCTGGGCATATTCTTCGTCCTGCTTCGCTTTACGACGGTCCCGCGATTCCTTCTCAATAGCGGCATATTCACTCTTATGCTGCTTTATCTTCCACGGAGCGAATGCGGATTTGATATAAAAGCGACGCTTGGCCTGCTTTAACTTCTTCTTTTCCTCTCGCTCCGATTCGTATTCACCCTTTTGGTGGTTTTGAAGAGTTCGGAAATCGTCCGTGAGCGGGTAGGTCTTTTCCACATAGCGAGTGAGAATAATATTTTGGGTCAGTGTCCAGAAGTTATTGGTGACCCAGTAGACAATTAGAGCCACAGGTGTTGGGCCAAAGAACCCCGCGAAGAGGATCATCAGCGGTGCGTAGATAAGCATTACGCGCATGAACTTGCTGAGGAATACACTGACGCTATTGGAATAGTCGAGAGTGCGCTGCAACCGGCGGTAGGAAATGACCAAGTTAAAACCGGTGAAAAAGGCCGCTGCCACGATGCCGATAATGCAGAAAGTTAACAGCGAATCATGATTGCCCCCGAGGATTTGCAGTTGCTCCGGGTCCATGCGCAGATATGCGGGTAGAGGCTGTCCCAAGAATGTCGCGCTCAGAAAGTCGGAGATCTCATCCTTAGAGATGAATCCGACATTATGAGACGCAGGCAGCCCAGGCCCCTCAGACGCCCGCAGCATGTGCCTCAGCATGCGAACAAGGCCCATAATCACGGGAATCTGGACGAAGAGGGGCGCCAGCATTACGGAGGTCTTAATCCCCTCTGCTTTGCGCATTTCCTTGCTGGCAAAGTTTACGTATTGTGGCGAGTTCGGCTCGATGCTCCTGCGGTAGCGCTCCTTGAGCATAAAAAGCTGCGGCCGTAGGTTGGCTGTCTTGCGCGCCGAGATAAATTGCTGGAACGCGAGAAACGCTAAAGCGCCACGCACCGTAAACACCAGCAGGAAGAGAGAAAGCGTCCAGGACAGAGAAGACGGCAGGTGAAACACTGAGGCCAGTAAAAGGTGCCACGCCTTAAGGACAAACGAGACCAGCCAAACGAATGGTTCCAAAATGACCACGGGCCGACTCCTCCATGTCAAGGATAAGAAAAGTAAGACAACCGGATGAGGCCGGTGTGCCAATTCCAGCCGCTATCCTAGCGACTCGAATTACCTGCCCCAACTTTAAAACAGGGCCCCGCTGTGGCGGGACCCTGTTTTAAAGATAGTAAAGCTGGGTGAAACCCAGTGGAAGGCAAACGGACCTGGGTGAGAACTAGTTAGCGCTCTCGTACTTTTCAATAATGTGCTTTGGCAGCGCACCACGGTCTGCAACATCCATGCCATTCTCTCGTGCCCACTGGCGAATCTTGCGATTGCGATCACGGGCCTCAGCGGCATTGGGATTAGCGGAAGAGCGCTTACGCGGAGCTACAACCGTGCTGTGATCAATGGAAGCTTTCGCAATATACGGTTCTAATACCTGCTCGAACTTCTCTGCATTTTCCTGAGAGAGGTCGAGAATGTAGTTCTTACCGCGGAAAGAGAAACGAACGACTTGGTGGTCTGCGGAATCAAGTGGAGTCCCATCGAGGTCGTCGATGTACTGAATTAGTTCGCGGCGTGCCATAGAATCCCTGCCTAAGCTTGGTGCTGAACTTGTAATAATGAAGAAGGCTTACGGTGAAACTTCAATACGGTGAAATTTCAAATTAATATCAAGCCCTATTTTCTTTCCCCCACAGTATAAGTGCAAAGAAATTTAATGTCTATTGACGATAATTTAGCTTGATTGTGCAACTTATATTGAATACATGGTTTGTTAATAATTCGATTAATTGTGCACAAGAACTTGGGGTAATAAAAAGACGGCCCTGCATGTTGTGCAGGGCCGTCGTGAACAGCAACTACGTCACTGAGGGCGCAATGCGGGGTGCGCACTCGGTAGTCGTCGTAAAGCGAAAGGACGAGAAGGCGCTTAAGCCTGGGTCATGCCCTGACCCGGCTTGCCGCGGTAGGTAGCGGCGACGAAAAGCGGCTGGTCCGGTTCTTCCTTGACCTCGACAAGGCGGTACTCAGAGGTAACGTCCTCGCGGCCGAAGTAGACGGCAGTGTAGCCGTGGCGGTCGAACTCGAGGTAGTTGACGTACGGGTTCGCAGCCTTGAGTCCAGCGGTAGCAGCCAAGGAAATCGGGTTGTCCTGAGGCAGCTTCACAATGTCATCGATATTCGGGGCGCTGACGGAAGTACAGACAATCTCAATAGCGGCAATGCCGGCACTCGGGTACTCGCCCGGAACCTTCGGTACGTTGCAGTTCCAAGAGGAGTGAATATCGCCGGTGAGGAAGACAACGTTGTCGTAGCCTTCCTTGCCCATAATGTCGATCAGCTTACGACGCTCAGCAGCGTAGCCATCCCACTGATCCAAGTTGTACGGCATGCCGTCCTGAGGCAAGCTCAGCAGCTCGGTGACAGCGCGGGTGGCCTCCGGATCCAGCGGCGGCACCAGCACCGGAGTGAACATGACGGAGTTGCCCACGACACGCCACTTTGCGCTCGAGGAACGCCACTGGCCGAGCAGGTAATTGAACTGCTCAGAGCCGAGCATGGAGCGGTTCTCATCATCGGTCTCGCCAGCGCGGATGAACTTCAGCTGCTGGTCGCGGTAGGTGCGCAGGTCCAGCATGGTCAGGTCGGCGAGATCGCCGAAACGGAAGCTGCGGTAGAGCTTTCCGCCCTGGGAGAACGGGACCGCGCGAACCGGCAGCCACTCCAGGTAAGCCTGGATAGCGGCGTCGCGGCGGGCAATGTAGTCGCCTTCGGTCTCCGGGTCGTGATTCTCAGCGCCACTGTGCCAATCATCGTTGGCGACCTCGTGGTCGTCCCAGGTCACAATCCACGGCTTTGCGCGGTGAGCTTCCTGCAGGTCCGCATCGGTACGGTAGGTGGCGTAGCGCAGGCGGTAGTCAGCGAGAGAAATGATCTCGTGAGCCGGCTTGTGGTCACGAACCGGGCCCTTGCCGGAGTAGCCACCGGCCTCGTACTCGTAGATGTAGTCACCGACACACATAATGATGTCGATGCGGTCATTTTCCGCCATGTCGCGGTAAGCGGAGAAGAAGCCACTTTCCCAGTTAGCGCAGGAAGTCAGCGCGATGCCCAGGTGATCTGGCGAGGAGTTCACCGGCGGCGCAGTGCGAGTCTGGCCAATCGGGGAAACCTGGCCCGCGTGATCACCAGCGGTGACGGTAAAGCGGTAGAAGTAGTAGGAATCAGCGGAGAGACCCTTGACATCGATCTTGACAGTGTTGTCAGCATCCGGGTCGGTGTTCAGGGCACCAGAGGCAACGATGTTGCCGAAGCCCTCATCAGAAGCGACTTCCCACTTCAGTGCAACAGGACGGCCCTGGTTTGCACCTGCGGTATCGCCTGGGTGTGAGGTCACACGAGTCCAGATAAGAACCGAGTCCGGCAGTGGGTCGCCAGAGGCCACGCCGTGTTGGAATACCTGAAAACCACCGGAACCGCCAGCATTAGCTGGGGACTGTGACTCAGGATTGGCCCCCGCACTGGTAGCGGTTGCCAGGCCGATGGCTCCGGCAGCAGCACCGGTAGCGCCGGCACGCAGTACGGCACGACGAGTAGGGGTGAATGGCTTTTGGGCTGTTGCGTCGCTGTACGAGACCGCACCGTTCAGATTCGAGGCTGCAGTCTGAGATTTATCTGAAGATGGCATAGCCCTCATTACAGTAGTTCTCAGTCCGTAGCGCCATTGGTGGGAAAAAATAGCCCGATACGGGGGTAATAAGAGCAAAAGCGCGACTGTTGCTGTTCAACAACAGTCGCGCTCAATTCGATGAATCTCGGCGAGTGGCCTCAACCTGAAGCGGCCGGGTTTACGCGCCCAGCTCCGAAATAATCTGGCGGTCCAGCGAATCCAGCTCCGCGGTAATGGAGTGGTGCGCGCGACGACGCTGCTCCGGGGTCATCTTCTCGGCAGTATTAATAGCATCAGTCATGACATCCAGACGCGAGTTGGCGTCCTTGATAAAACCATCGATGCCCTTGGCGCCCGACTTACGCAGCTCCGTCAGCGAACCGCGAGTAGCCTCAATGCGGGCCAGCAGCGGTGCACCGTGCCCCTGGTAACGAGCGGCATCATTAGCGGAAACACCGAACTTCTGCGCGGCCGACGAGTGTTCACGGCGCTGAATGGCAGTGATAGCGCGGTAGGCCAGCGGAACCAGCACCGGTACCAGCAGGCGCGCGCCACCGATCCACGACTTTGCCTTGTCCTTGTTGAAGCCCTGGCTGCGCTGCTGTGCCAGGATCTTCTCGGCCATCTTGGTCTGGTGACGCTGCTTGGCAGCCAGCGCCTTCTTCTCGTCCTTGGCACTTGCCTTGCGGATCTTCTCCGCGCGCTTCAGAGCACGGTTTTCCAGCTTGAGTTCCTTCTTACCGAGCTTTTCCTCAGAACGAACGCGGCCAGCGGCCTCCTTCAGCTCCAGCTTGTGCTGGTGCTTCTGGTCGCGCTTAGCGGCCTTGACCTCAGCCTTGTGTGCCTTGCGATTAAGTCGAGCTGCGTGGCGAGCCTCTTCCTTAGCCTTCGCCTTGGCAGCCTTCACCTGCTTGGCGGTTTCGCGCCGACGCTCACGGATGTCACCCAAGAAGCTCATTTTTTCCTTCGCCTAGTTGCTCGCAGATAGTCCCTCCGGAAAAGCGGGGCGGAAAACCCTTAAACCCCACCGCGCCGGAGTGCGCTTGCCAGATGCAGTGGCTGCATCACGATTCTTGCTATCCAAGCTTAACGTGAAACTTCCTACCGAGTGGCGATACGCTAATTCTCATTGTGACTGATTCATCCGTTTCGCGCCCGCTTCTCCACGCGAGCGACCTCATCGGCTGCCGCTACCGGCTGAGCCTCGACCTGCGCGAGGGGCGGCTAGTCGAACCTGCTTCTCACCACGAGCACCGCTTGCCGACGTCCATCGCGTCCATCCCCGGCCTGTACACAGTGGCCTCGGGGCCGGACGCTCACCTGGATACCCTTGAGACCATCGCCCGTGGAGAAAGCGTCATCGCCGGTGGCGTGCTCATGCATGAGCGCCCGATTCCCGGCGGGGTGTACTCGGGAATCGACGAGATTTGCCACCCTGATCTGTTGGTCAAGGTCGATGATTCACCGCAGACGACCTCACCGACGTACATGCCGGTCCTGGTTGTCACACGGCACCTGCTCTCTGCGCGCAAACAGGGCCGGCGGCGTAAGCCGTCGTCAAGCAATGCGGCGCGTGCGGCGGCGATGCAGGTGCGACTGCTGGGCGTTGACCGGCTCGGGCGTGATGGCGTGATGGGTCGGACCCTGCGTCAGGCGATGGTTGTCACGGATGAGTGGAAGCTACGGCATTACGGACCCGATGCTGTGAAGCTGGGGCAGGCGGCGGCGATGCTGCACCGGCTGGGCGTGTCCTGTGGTCTGGTGGGGGCGATTAGTGCCACCGGAATGAACCTGGATACACGGCATATCGTCATTGCTGATGAGGGCTCGCGCGTCGCCTCGTACCGGATGGCGTTGCGGGACGCGCGTGATGCCGTCGCTGCCACTCAGGGGCGACCGTCACGGTTTACGCCGGGCACCTGGCCGCTGGCGCCGCGGCGCATCCGGGAGTGCCGAACCTGCCATCACCACGACCGTTGCTTCGATGAGCTGACCGCAAGTGACGACATTTCCCTCCTTCTACCTGGGGATAAATCCATGCGGTTGCGCAGTGTGGGCATCGACACGGTCACGGCATTGGCGCAGGCGAGTACCAACACTCCGCACGTCAGCAAGGAGCAGGTGTGGATGGCGAGGGCGAGGCTTGCCGACGTCGACGCGCTCCGGGTAGCCGCCAAGACATCGGCCCCGCGTGGCGATGTCGAGATGGACATCGATATGGAGGCGTATCCCAACGATGGCGCCTACCTGTGGGGAACATGGGTGCCCGGGGAGGACTACCGTGGCTTCATCACCTGGGAGCCACCGGGGCCAGAGGGGCTCGGCGGCACGGCGGAGGCCAGGAACTTTGCGATTTTCTGGGATTACCTGATGCGACGTCGAAATGCGGCGCATGAACAAGGCAAGACCTTCCGCGCCTATTGCTGGGCGGCAGAGGGCGAGAACTATTGGCTACGTCAGAGCGCTACCCGGTTCGGCGGCCAGGAATTTGTGGTGCCCGCAGATTCGGCGGATTTGGCCACGGGCGATGTGGCTGGTTCCGGTTCCGAGGCAGCTGGCCCGACAAAGATTGTGCGGGTGCCGACCCGCGAAGAAGTGGACAAGTTCATTGCCTCGGAGGACTGGGTGGACATGCTGAAGGTTGCCCGTCGCCAGATCCTCTCCACCGTCGGCATGGGGCTGAAAGTCGTGGCCCCGTGGTCGGGCTTCCACTGGCGCGACGCCGATGTTGACGGCGAGGCATCGCTGGATCTGTATCGCATTGCGACGGCCACTGACCTCGACTTTGTCGCGGAACAGTCCTTTGAAAAGCTCACGCAAGCCGAGGCTCGCGCTATGCTACTGCGCTACAACGGCGATGACTGCCGGTCGGTAGCCCACGTCCGCGACTGGCTGGATTCACAGCGCGCGGCCGAGGACCTGCCGCATGGGGATGACCTGCCGGTTCCGTAGCGCGCTAACCACGCGTCCACGTGCCGCGCCGGGCGAACTTAGGGGAGACCTTCTTCATCGCAGCATTGCGAATGATGGCCGTGTTCTTGCGGGCTAACAGCAGCAACTGCTGTGTGCGCTCGGCACGGAATGTTGAGCGAGGGGAGCGGTGCACATCGCGGAAAAGCCGCTTCGTCGCCGCCAGCTGATCCGGCGAACGCGTCGCCAGCTGTGCCAACTTCTCCTTGGCCAGTTCAAGCGCAGCGTCCTCCGTGTCCACGGCCCACGTCGCCAGACCAATCTCAGTTGCTTCCTTGCCGTTAAGTTCTTCGCCAGACATAGTCAGCCAACGTGCAGTATCGGCGTTGACCTCGTCGAGAATGGTTCGCATACCGGACATATCCGGAATCAGCCCCCACTTCGCTTCGAGGATTGACCACTTGGCATCGCTCGTCGTAATGCGGAAATCAGCACCTAGCGCAATCTGTAGACCACCGCCGTAACAGTGCCCATGCACCGCCGCAATGACCGGCACCGGCAGGCGTCGCCAGTCCCAGCAGGCGCGCTGGAACAGGTTCGTGCCGTGGATATCGGGGACGAATGAGCGCAGAATGCGCGAGGGCTTCTTAAATGCCGACGCGAAATCGAGCCCAGCGCAAAACGATTTGCCCTCGCCACGTAGAATCACGCCGCGCAGATCACGGTCGGTTGCCAGTTTCCGGGCGACGGCGGACAGCTCGGTCAGCATCTCAAGTGTTAGACCGTTGAGTTTGTCTCCGCGGTCCAAACTGACGACAGCGATTTTCGCCGCCTCTGAATCAGCTACGGCGAGGTGTTCATAGGTGACGTTGACATTGTTGCTGGTGCTCATGGGCACTAACGCTAAACGACGGCTACGTGTGCCGCCCGGGAAATACCAAAAGTGGTCTCAAACAAGACACAAAAAACCGACCCGCTGAGGGTAAGCCCCGTCAGCGAGCCGGTAAGCCATCTTTAGCGCGCGGCAGGGACGCGTAAAAAGCCGCGCGCTGTTAGCTGAAATTACTTGGCAGCTGCGAACAGCTCTGCAGCGTAATCCCAGTTGAAGACGTTCCAGACAGCCTTGACGTAGTCAGCCTTGACGTTCTTGTACTGCAGGTAGAAAGCGTGCTCCCACATATCCAGCAGCAGAACCGGCTTCAGGTTGATGGACAGGTTGCCCTGCTGATCCGTCATCTGCTCAATAACCAGGCGCTCTGCAATGGTGTCGTAACCCAGAACAGCCCAGCCGGAGCCCTGCAGGCCCAGAGCAGCAGCGTTGAAGTGAGCCTGGAACTTCTCGAAAGAGCCGAAGTCGCGCTCGATAGCCTCAGCCAGCTCACCGGTCGGCTGGCCGCCACCGTTCGGGGACAGCAGCTTCCAGAACAGGGAGTGGTTGGTGTGGCCACCCAGGTTAAAGGCCAGGTCCTTGGACAGGCCGGTAACAGCTGCGAAGTCGCCGGACTCGCGAGCAGCAGCGAGCTTCTCCAGAGCAGCGTTGGCGCCGTTGACGTAATTAGCGTGGTGCTTGCTGTGGTGCAGCTCCATAATCTCGCCGGAGATGTGCGGCTCCAGAGCGTCGTAAGCGTAATCCAGCTCAGGAAGTTCGTACTTAGTCATTAGGAAAATTCCTCCTCAACACGTTTTTAGGTTGTGCCGTCGATGGTACTCAAGATGAGTGGATGCGCAACCATTTAAGCAATACAATTAATGCGAAATTCATAAAAAATGCTGTTCAGGGATATCTGTCACAAGTTTATGAACGCGGCGGCTGAGTGCGGCGAATCCACTTACTCACGCGCTTGAAGCGCATTCCGGCTGCGCCACCCAGGTCGTCGTCAAGCGGAATGTCGAGGATGGAAGCCCACGTTGGCAACATTTCTTCCTCGTACCGGTGGCCGTGACCACCGGGGACGGTGACGGAGGCGAGGCCGTCGATAAGCACCTGCCAGAAGGTGACGAACGGATGCCAGCGCATGGAGGGGAGAACATCGCGGCCGACGCGCTCTGCAAGCCAGTCGGGGCGGCGCCAGGCCAGTGGGTAATCCCACCAAACGATGGGGTCAGAGGCATGCTGCAGGAATGCGACGCGCGGGAATTCCCACGGCCCGAACTTGGTGCCATAGAAGGAGTGGTACAGCTCGTCGGGGCGCGTAGCGAAGCGGATGTTTCGCCCCTCGTCGATGACTGGAGCGATTTCCGGAGACCCCTTTGTCCGACGGTGCGTCAGCTCTTTCCACATCGCGGAGAACTGTGGTGCGCCCGTCCAGACAGCACCGTCGACGCGTGCGAGCATGTCAGCGGAATTCTCGAATGCGCCGAGACCGCCAAACCCGCCGAGGGATTCACCGGCGACGTAGACCTTTGGCCGGTCGTTCTCCGGCATCTTGTCGACTTCCTGCAACACCCGATGGATAAGGGTGTGGCCAGCCGCGATTGGGGTTTCGTGGTCCGTTAGCCATGCCACTGGGGAGGGGAGGTCAGAGTACTGCAGAGCGACAGTGGCGCAGTTGCCAAGGGTCAAGAACTCTGCAGCCTGCGCCGACCACGGTGGCACCCAACCGGTGCCGGTGGTGGTGAAGACAACCAGATGATCGCGCCGAAACGCGCCGGTGCGGTGCATCTCGCGGATGATGAGCTCCGCCTGTTCCCGCAGAGAACGACCTGGCACCTTGCCCGCATAAATGCGGATGGGTTCCTGCAGTTCGGAGAGCGGCTTGCCAGTGACCACCGCCAAATCTCGGGCACGGGGGCCTTCGGCGACGAAGACGCGCCCCTCGGCGCCGAGTGCGTACCACGGCTCCAAAGACCATGGACTCCCGGAACGTTCCGGCTCCCAGGGCTGCATGCGGCCTGGAACTACCAGGGTATTCAGGTATCGGGACTTCTTGGCGATGGACTCCAAAGTCCGACGGATAAGCAGTCGATCAATGCTGGCGGCCACGGCACCACCGACGATGGCACCGCTGAGAACCGGGGCGAGACCGCGCGGCAGCCAGGGGCGGAGGTTGTCCCGCAGTAAGTCATAGCCGCGATTGGCCAGCGCGGAGAGCCCCCGAGTGGTCAGGTAGAGACCACTGGCAATCATTGTGGAGGCGAACTGGCTGCGTGCGGATTCCTGCTCATCCTTGCCCACCAGGCGGCCAATTTCGCGCTGCTGGGAAATGGAGCGCAGCCACAGCGCCGCGGTGGTGGCCGTGGTGGCAACATGCCAGGTCACGGCCAGTGCGCGCTCGTGTCGAGGTGCCGGCGCAAAGCGGCTGAGCGGAGTGCTGGCCAGACGCCGCATCGTCGTGTTGTAGCCATAGCCGATAGCCACCCCGGTGACATGGCCCGCCAGCTGTGCCAGGAAGGTCACAGTAACGGTGGCGATCCGAGTACGCGGCATCAGCGAGGGGCTAAAGGCAGCCCATGACGCAATTTCTGCACCAATTAGACCGGGGTTGGAGGGAATGCCCGCTCGCAGTGCGCTGCGGATAGTGCCAGGGCCGGTACCTAGGAGACGTTCGCGAAAGACTTTGGTCGCCATCAGACTGCCGGTGCCGACTGCGCCCAGCGCTTTGGCCATGCCAGCTGTGCCAGCGACTCCTGTAATTCCCGTTCGCGCTGCTCGTGCAGCTCGCACTGTCCTGGTGGTTTCGATTGGCTGAGCTACAGGTGTGTTGCCCGTAGACGCAATCGAGGGCGCAATCGAAGTAAATGCGCGACGCAGGAATCCCATAACTCCCATCATGGCAAAATTTTTTCCACGGGGTTTATTCATCTCGCGCCAGTTTTCCGCACAAAGCGTAGCCTGTGGGGTGTCGCAACGTTTTCCGAATCGGTTGAGAAGGATCCGAGGGCTATGAAGCTATCCACAGGAAATAAGGTCGTGCTGATCGGCGCTGGCGACGTCGGCGTGGCATATGCGTACTCACTGGTCAACCAAGGCACTGTCGACCATTTGGCAATCATTGACATCGACGAAAAGAAGACGATGGGCAACGTCATGGACTTAAACCATGGCGTCGTGTGGGCGTCGTCGCGCACCAAAGTCACTCAGGGCACGTACGCCGACTGTGACGATGCCGCGCTGGTAGTCATCTGTGCAGGCGCAGCACAAAAGCCCGGCGAGACTCGCCTACAGCTGGTGGACAAGAACATGAAAATTATGAAGTCCATCGTCGATTCCGTCATGGCCAGCGGTTTTGATGGGCTCCTACTGATCGCCTCCAACCCCGTCGACGTACTCACATACGCCGCGTGGAAGTACTCCGGGCTGCCACACAACCGTGTCTTCGGCTCCGGCACCATCCTGGACACCGCACGTTTCCGTTACATGCTGGGTGAATACTACGATGTTTCCCCGATGAGCGTGCACGCATACATCATTGGTGAACACGGCGACTCCGAGCTGCCGGTGTTGTCCAGCGCCAACGTTGCAGGCGTCAGTCTGTCCAAGCGCCTCGCCGCCGACCCCGCGCTTCACGACGAGCTGGAGGACATCTTCATCCGAACCCGTGATGCCGCCTACGAGATTATCGATGCCAAGGGCTCCACTTCCTACGGAATCGGTATGGGGCTGGCCCGCATTACGCGCGCCATTTTCCAGAACCAAGAGGTAGCTCTGCCGGTCTCCGCATACTTGCAAGGTGAATACGGTCATGAGGACGTGTTCATCGGAACACCAGCCATTGTGAACCGTCGAGGAATTCGCCGCGTTATCGAGCTTGAGCTGGACGAATACGAAAAGAAGCAGCTGGACAAGTCCATTCAGACGCTCCGAGATGTGCAGGATCCATTCTGGAAGTAACTGCTGGTAGCGAGAGTAGATGTCTTCTCGACATGCGCTTTCGGCCGTCTCATTTGAGAATGAGAATGCCCACCTTCTATTGGCCCGCGTGGCCGACTCTGGCCAACGCTTCGTCTTCAACACAGGAGTGCCTTCTCTATGGCAGCGCAGAGCCCTCAAGACACAGCAACTGACAACACTGAAAGCGGCGCGGCCGTACCGCGTCTGGATGACCTCATCAGCAAGGTCACTGATCTGATCACAGAGTTGGACGACGTCTCGGTGGAGGCTTCTGCACTGCTCGCAGAGGTGCCGGAAGAGCGCCGTCGGCACGCGGAAAACCTGCTGCACTACGCACACCTGCGCACAATTGACATCCGTGAGCTGCAAAACAGCTTGCACGACCTCGGCGTGACCAGTCTGACCACGGTGGAGACTTTCACCCGGGGGCGCCTTGAGCTCGCTCTCAACGCGCTGTTGGCGCTGGCGGGGCGCACCTCAGACATCGATGTCGCCCGCATTATTGCCGACGATGAGCGCGCGGATATTGCCCTGGATAACAACGCCACCGAGCTGTTCGGTCAGGAGCGCGCGGATGTCACTTCGCACATTATGGTGACCCTGCCCGCCGAGGCCGCCGACGATGCAGAGTTGGTGGAGAGCTTCGCTGCCGCTGGCATGGATCTCGCTCGCATCAACTGCGCCCACGACGGACCTGAGCAGTGGAGCCGCATGATTGACAACGTCAATGCTGCAGCTGAGAAGGCCGGTCGCCGCATCTTCGTGTCCATGGATCTGGCTGGTCCGAAGCTGCGCACGGGCGATATCGAACCGGGGCCGCGTGTGGGGCGCGCCCGTGTTGTGCGTGACGACGCTGGCACGGTCATCTCCAAGTCCAAGATTTGGCTGACTCCGCGACTGGATGAGCACCCCAAGCCAGCTCCGAGCGATTTGCCGGGGCGTCCCGCACTGCCGTTGGAAGCAGATCAGGGGTGGTTGGAACAGCTGCAGCTTGACGATGTCATTACGCTGCATGACTCCCGCTCGGCGAAGCGTCACTTCACTGTTGTGCGCATCGACACCGACTCCGAGGGCGAGGTCGAGGCTGTCCTCGCCGAGGGCGAAAAGAACGCCTGGATTGCCGAGGGAACACACCTGCGCAGCAACTACGAGGTCACGCGCGCTGGTGGCGTGCCACCGACCGTGCAAAAGCTGCGCTTCCACACCGGTGATGAGTTTATTCTCACCAGCCGCGAGGAAATCACCACCATTCCACGCACTGACGATGAAATTCCACGCGTCTCCTGTTCGCTGCCGTCTGCCGTGGCGGCTCTGAAGCCGGGCAATCCGGTGCTTTTCGACGACGGTGCGCTCGGCGCTGAGGTGGTTGAGGTCTCCGAGACGTCGTCAAGCGAAGATAGTCACGTCGATGCCCGGCTGCGTGTCCTGCGTACGAAGCCGAATGGTCAGCCGCTGGCGGCGCATAAGGGCATCAATCTGCCGAACACCGACCTGCCACTCAATTCGCTTACCGACGAAGACATTGAGCACCTGCGCTTTGTGGTGGAGCATGCGGATATTGCTGCGGTGAGCTTTATTCGCACGCAGGGGGATGCTGAGTACGTTTACAAGGTGCTCGATGAGATTGCGGCGGAACATGAGGCTGCGGGCCGCGAGGACCTGGCGTCGAAGGCTCGGAACCTGGGTGTTGTGCTGAAGATTGAGACTATTCCGGCATTCCAGAATCTGCCGGGAATCATCATCGCCAGCATGAAGCGCGCCAAGTCCGGTCTGATGATTGCTCGTGGTGACCTGGCTGTGGAGCTGGGCTTCGACCGTATGGGTGAGGTCCCAGGCCAGATTCTGACGCTGGCGCAGGCAGCCGGTGTGCCGACCATTCTGGGTACTCAGGTGCTGGAGAACATGGCCAAGGCCGGCCTGCCGTCCCGCGCGGAGATTACCGATGCGGCCTTCGCCCTGCGTGCCGAGTGCGTGATGCTGAACAAGGGGCCGCACATTACCGAGGCCATCGCGATTTTGAACAACCTGGCCCGGAAGATGGGACGTTCGCAGCGTAAGAGCCGCATCATGCTGCGGAAGATTCGCAGCTGGTCGGACTAGTGGCTGGGGTAGGGGCCGGGCTAGTTTAGGTAGGTTAGGGGGAGCGCACTTAAAAACACCGTGGGAGAAAAGACTGCGGAAGAAGCCGGCCGCGCGTACGAGAGGAGCCCTGCGGAAAATGTCTAATGAACAGGCAGAAAACGCGGGGTGGGCTGTGCCGCCGCAGTCTCCAAAACAGCAGCCACAGCAGTCCCCACCTCAGGTGGTGCTGCCACCGCAGCAGAGCTGGCAGCCGACTGTCTCGGATTCGGCCATCACAGGTGCGACGCCGCGCTGGAAGGCCGATGAGATTGTTCGCAAGCGTGCGGACAGTGTCTTTCGATGGGCAATGAGCGGCGCTGGCGTATTCGCCGCATTTACCGTATTCATCTGGATGAGCATTCTGAGTCCAGGTCAGGATCTGGTGGTTTCCCTCCTCGGCGAACTGGGAGCATGGGCTTTCGGTCTCTGCGGAATGGTTTCCCTCATTGGGCTGGGTTTTTCGGTCTACAAGACCCTCCAGGTGCTGCGTGACCGCGCAACGTATGCCCGCCCACTGCTGTCGCGCACGGCAACGGATGTGCGCACGATGCACATGTGGCCAGTGCGCAACATCACGGGGCCCGTGGTCGCGTTGGCTGAAACAGGAGTCACTGCCGTAATGGGGCCAGGTCGCTTTATCTGGTATCTGGCCTGCGTTTTGTGGCCCCTTGCAACGGGTTGGTTTATCGCTGCCGACGTGTCCAGGACGTACTTCCAGGCCGGAATCATCACTGTTTTAGCTTGTGTGACAACTGCCCTTACGGCGCGGCTACTCCGCTACGTGTTGGCTCCCGAGGAAGTGCATCGCAACATTCCCGTTGGGGCAGGTCGCGAGCGCACCCAGCCCGGTTTTTGGTCCAAGGGCTTCATCCCCAGCGAAGCTACCGATGAACAGGGGGAGGCGGGCGCGTTGGCCGTCGACAAGCAGCTTTTCGAAGGAACGGCGAGCGAATTCGTCGACGATTTTTATAAGTAGCCCAGGCAGTCGCGAATTACGGACTGCGAATAGGTATTCTGTGGCCTTGTGGGAAAGAAATCTCGTAAGAAGAATAATCAGGCCCCGGAGGGCATGAGCCGCCGTCAGGCGAAGCTGGCAGCCCGCGCTGCTGAGCGTGCAGCGTTGCTGGGCAATCCGCGTCCGTTCAAGGACTTCGACGAAGAGGCTGACATCGTGGCTGTCCGCGAGTTCGCACCGGCTGTGGTCATTCCGGTCACGGTCGCTGACGCTGAGCGTGACATCAAGGTCTGCACCGTGCTGCCGGGTGGCGTAGCCGCACTGACGCGTGCCGCTGACCAGGGCAATGAGGCTTTCGTCGCGCTGCAGACGCAGGCTCGCACCAATGACGGCGCTGCGGATCTCTCCCGTGCGCTGGCGTGGGCTCGCGACGCAGAGTCGGGTCAGCAGCTCTCCGCCGCTACTGACGGCGAGGCTGCACCGCTTACCGACGTCCTGACCGCCGTGGATCTCGACAACATGGAGGTCCACCAGGACTTCGAGTGGTGGATTCCCAAGGGCATTGAACGCACCCCGATGATCGAGCAGAACCTGGCCGTGGCTAACGACGCGATTCTCCCGTCATACCGCCTGGACGCGAAGGTCGCTGGTGCTGTCTGGTGGATTGATCCGGGCGAGCGCGCTCACATCCGCTGGGTGCGCCGTGAAGATGAGAAGCCGCTGCTGGATGCCTTGGCACGCGTGCACGCTGCGGACAACCTCTCGCTGGGAGAGGGCACGAAGTTCGCCGGTGTCTTCCGTACCGATGGCGTGCTGGTGCCGGTCTGGGACCTGGATAACACCAAGCCGCACGACCACTGGATTGCTGCCGTGGAAGAGGCCGACAAGCGTATCGCTGAGGCGCTGGCCAGCGAAGAGCCGCTGACCGCCGAGGAGCGTAAGTCCCGTGAGACCATCGTGTCCCGTCAGGTGACCATTCGGAACTAGGTACCTAGACAGCCTGGCGGAACTGGTTTAAGAACTAACGCGTGTGGCTCAGCGAAAAACTGAGCCACACGCGTTAGTTGCCTCTAAGTTATCTGAAGCAGTTTTAGCTACTCTCTTGGCTATCTCAGCTCCGCAAAAAGTGTTGGCGCTTCGATTTCGTCCCAGAGCAGCACATTGCCCGCATAACCGGTATCCATGGCGCCTGAGGTGGGCACGGTAAGAGAATCGGAACCGAAGAGCATGCGCAACATCAGCCAGGTCAGATGCCAGACGTGGTCACCATCGCCGACGAGCACGGCCTTAGTGCCAGCATTGGCCAGGCGAATCCAGCGGTAGGGGTTGAGCCATACCGCAGGTGACTTCAGCCGTCCCATCAGCGCACTCATGAATTCACGCTGCCGCTCTACGCGGTCCAAGTCTCCCTGGGCGGTAGCACGCGTGCGCACGTAACCCAGGGCACTCGCGCCATCGAATTTCTGGCAACCGGCCTGAATATTCAGGCCTGCCAGCGGGTCGTCGATGGCTTCTTCAGGGCACATTTCGATGCCACCGACAGCGTCGACGACACCGGCGAAACCGCCAAAGCCAATTTCGGCGTAGTGGTCGATGTGAATTCCAGTGTTTTTCTCTACGGTGTCGATGAGCAACTGGGGGCCACCAAATGCGAATGCCGCATTGATCTTGTTTTTGTCATTGCCCGGGATATCCACGAAGGAGTCACGCGGGATACTGACCAACTTCGGCTTACCGAACACCGGAATGTGGGCAATCATGATGGTGTCTGTGCGCTGGCCGAAATCACCACTGCCCGTCGATAGCTTGGCGGCATCTTCCTCTGACAAGCCCGTACGAGAGTCCGAACCGACGAGCAACCAGTTGGAGGACATCGTATTGGCAGGGCGATTTGCCAGACCGGAGAACGCATCGACCCTGGTCAGGCGGATGTCGACAAGTGCCATTGTGACGACAAGGAAGATGACGAGAAGCAGGATGATGGATTTAAAGCGCAAGCGTGGCAGTCGCAAGCGTGGCATGCGGAACCCAGACCTGACGCCGGCGCCGCCACGACTGCCACGGCGTCCACCACGGCCAGAACTCGCTGCTTGTGGGGCACTGTAGTAGTCCTGTGACGAGCCGTGCGAGGAAGATTGGAAATCCGCATCCGGGTTATATCCGGGCGGGGGAAACCGCGGATCGCTGCCAGCGCGTCCGCTACCGGCCCGGTTCACCGGTGGACGGGACTCAATGCGCGTTTCGTTCAGTGGCGCCTGCCGACGTTCCGGTTGCGGCCTAGACCTGCGCGGAGGCATAGGCGCTGGGCGGGCTGCCCCTGCCCTAGATGGGCGGTCGGAACGGGGCGGGATGGGGCGTCGTGAAGCGCCACGCGAATCGGCCTCACGGGGGCCGGCATGCTTCGGCGACGCCTCGTCCACACGGCGGTAGATGGGGCGGCCATAGCGATCTTTAAGCGGCCTACCGTATCGGTCGCGGGCAATGCGCGAGTCGTCGAAGTTGCCTTCCATACCAATAAATAATAGGCAACGACAGTGGACTAAGAGAACCGAGACAGCAATACAAGTCTTGGTAGCGCTGGCGTTACCCTGCATGCGACGTGCTGAAAGGGGTTGGGAACGAAGAAGAATATGCTGGAAATATGTCCGCAATGAACCAGAACAACGAACGTGCACTCAACGAGTCGGATGTTTATGTCAAGAGCCGACATGGTGTTCCTAGGGACTTCTTCGCCTGTGAGGCGGCGGGGTTGGGTTGGCTGCGCGAGGGCGAACCTGACGGCGGTGCGCGCGTAGTGGATGTGCTGGGCGTGAGCGGGCATGCGCTGAAATTGCGTCGAATTGAGTCGACGGCGCCGAATCCACAGGCAGCGTACGAGTTCGGAAAATCGTTGGCCATTACCCACAATCTGGGCGCTGCTGGCTGGGGTGCCGGCCCCGATGGGTGGGAGGGGCACGGCTACTTCGGTCCACTGGATCAGCCCCTGCAGATGGACCTGACTCCACGGGAGAGCTTCGGTGAATACTGGGCGAAAGGGCGTCTGCTGCCCACACTGGGAAAGTTGGAAAGCTCCTACAATAACCGTCAGCTAGATATCTTTGACCAGCTCATTGACCGGCTCTTGGCTGGAGGTTTCGACAACGAGCCAGACGCTGCGCGTGTCCACGGTGACCTGTGGTGGGGAAACCTCATGTGGGATGCAGACGGCGCGATCTTGATTGACCCCGCAGCGCACGGCGGAGCCCGCGAGGAAGACCTGGCACTGCTGGCGCTATTCGGGGCAACGCACTTTGACGAGATCTTGCGAGGCTACGAATCCGTACATCCCCTGCCGGATTTCGCCGAGAGCTGCGAACTCCATCAGCTCTACGCCGTGCTTATGCACGCGGTGCTATTTGGTGGCGGATACGCCGGACAGGCAGCGGCAATGGCGGCGAAGTACGTGCGCTAGTTGGCGTTAGCAGCCTCCAGCACGCTAGCCATCTCCAGTAGCTCTGCCTCGCCGCAGCGCACCGCACCGATATTGACGCTGGTGGCGGGGAGCTTCGCATTGGGCGTGCTGCCGCTAGTTCCCGGCACAGCAATTGGCACGGACACGCTTGCCCACCCAGTCAGATTCCACAGCGACAACCACGGTGTCCACCGGGTTTGCTCGTCAAAGTCCTCCCACGGCGCCAACGCAGAGAAATGCCCAATACGCGGCGGATCAAACGCCAGCGTTGGCGTAATCACCGCATCGACTTCCCAACGTGACCGAATCGCGCCGGGCAGAGCCATCCGCTGCTGATGTGTCGCCGTCGCCTCCGCTGCGGAAATCTCCTGGCCACAGGCTCGAATCCACTGCACAATCTCGGAGTAGTCCGCGCGCGGCAATTTCGTGGCCATTCGCGTGATGGTCCGTCGAAAAATCTCGAACACGTCCGGACCTGCCGGATCATAGGGGCTGGGCACTTCCACCACGTCGTACCCGGCGTCGGCAAGACGGTCAGCCGCCGCCCACGCACCGTTTGCCCAGCGCTTATCGACGTCCACCTCAGCATGAAAAGGGCTGACAGTGACACCGATGCGAAGGGGGCGCTGGGAACGTCGGAAAACATGCGGGGTTGAGGAAAGTGGCACCCCGGCCAGCAGTGCTGCGTCATCGACTGTGCGAGTGAGGAAGGCGGGCGTGGAGAGATTTCCACCCGCAATATCATGTGCTGGCTTCAACCCAACGAGGCCACAGCAGGCGGCAGGCACGCGGATGGAACCGCCGCCGTCAGAGCCCAAAGCTGCGGGAACGACACCAGTCGCGACAGCCACCGCGCTGCCGCCCGAGGAACCACCGGGAGTGCGTGGCGTGGTATCCGGCTGATTGGACAGCTGATTGGGCGCGGCGAAGTAGGGGTTTTCCGGAGCCGTGTAGCCAATCGGCTCGGTGTAGGCCGTCATCCCGACCTCGGAGGTATGCGTCGTCGCCGTGAGGACCGCGCCGCGAGCCAGCAGTTTCGCCACGGGTTCCGAGGTTTCGGTGGCGGTGAAAGCCAAGTTGGTCGAGCCCATCGTGCATTCGACACCAGCGATGGTGAATAGGTCCTTGATTGCCACTGGCAGACCCAGGAGGTCACGCGGGAGACCGTGGCTAGCGCGCCGGGCGGGTTCGGATCCGGCAGTGAGGCTGCGCGCGCGGTCGACAGCGTGCTCGGCCAAGGACGTGGCAATACCGAAACGGGCGGGATAGGTCGCGGCGTCGTCGGCAAGCGTGGCGAATTCCGAAACGATTTCCGATACCGAGATTGCGCCACTGCGCACGGCTTCAGTGAGGGCGCGGGCGGGCATCTCGGAAGAAGAGGTCATGCAATAAGTGTAGAAGCCCTCTAATCTGAGCTTATGACGACGGTTACTTATTTGGGTCCTGCGGGCACATTCACCGAGCAGGCGCTGTGGGACATGGCGCGTGCCGGCGAGATTGATCCGGCAGGGGAATCCGCGGTCAATGCGGTGCCGGTGGATAGCCCCGCGGCTGCGCTTGGAGCCGTGCGACGAGGGGAAGCGGACTTTGCCTGCGTGGCTATCGAAAGCAGCGTGGACGGTCCCGTCACACCAACTTTTGATGCCCTCGCCGCTGGGCCAGAGCTGCAGGTTTTTCGCGAAACCGAGGTCGGGGTGGTGTTCTCTATCCTGGTCCGTCCCGGTACGACGGCGGAACAGGTGCGTACTTTTACGACACATCCCGTAGCGTATCCGCAGGTCAAACAGTGGGTGGACGCCAACCTTCCGGGCGTGGAAGTTCACCAGGCCAGCTCCAATGCGGCGGCGGCCCACCAGGTCGCCGAGGGCACGCACGACGCTTGCGCTGCCCCTGCCCGCGCGGGTGAACTGCTCGGACTTGATGCGCTGGCCACTGAAGTCGCCGACGTGCGCGGCGCCCGCACTCGTTTCCTGCTGGTGGGGCGCCCCGGCGTGCCGACGCCACGCACCGGCGCCGACCGCACCTCGGTCTCCTTCACGCTGCGGAACCAGCCCGGCACACTAATGCGTGCCATGAATGAGTTCGCAGTGCGACAGGTCAACCTCACCCGCATCGAGTCACGGCCGACACGCGAGCTCTTCGGCCTCTACCGCTTCTACATCGACTGCAACGGCCACGTTGATGATGCACAGGTTGCCGCGGCTCTCGCAGCACTGCACGAATACGCCGAAGACCTGCGCTATCTGGGATCTTGGCCGGTCGCTGAGGGCGGTCGCCGCAGCATTATGACGCCGCCACCGGACATTTCCCAGTCAATTGAGTGGGTCGACGCGCTTAAGGAAGGACGAAGGTAAAACATGACACCCGCCGCGCCCGAAAATCCAGTTGGACAGCTGCCTTTCCTCGATGACCGTCCAGACCGCCCTGAATCTGTCATGCCGGTTGATTCCCAGCGCATCATTTTCATCCGCCACGGGCAGACCACCGGCAACATCAACCGCCGTCTGGATACCGCATTGCCGGGCGCACCGCTCACCGACCTCGGTGTGAGGCAGGCGCGCAGTCTGGGACGTCTTTTGCTTCCCGACGTGCACAGAATCGGTGACATCGTCACATCCCATGCCCTGCGTGCCCGCCAGACTGGTGCAGGCGCGGTCGCGAGTTTGCACCACCTGGGAGAGACGTCTGTTCGCATCCGCCATGAGGGTGGCCTCCACGAGATTCAGGCCGGTGACCTGGAGGGGCGCAATGATCGCGATGCGCACATGGAGTACATGCGCGCCTTCTACCAGTGGCTCAATGGGGAGCTGGAGCACCGACTTCCCGGCGGTGAATCCGGTGCTGACGTGCTGAATCGCTACCTGCCGACGCTACAGCAGCTGCTGGAGCAGACAGGAGCGACAGGTGGTGAATCCAAGGAGTCCAAGGAGGACGGCAGCAAGGATGTCGTCATTGTCAGCCACGGCGCGGCTATTCGTCTGATTGGGCAGTATCTGACCGGGGCGGATCCGGAATACGCACTGCGACACCGCATTGCCAATACCGAGCGAATCGAGCTGGTTCCGAGCGCAGCGACCGTCGGCAAGCGTGCCGGCATTGAACCGGGCACGTGGGATGTGCGTCGCTGGGGCGACAGCGAGTTGCCTTAGACAGGCAGCTGGGCGGCGACTGTCACCGCTGGCCGTTATTGCTGGCCTTCCTGAATCTCGCGGCGCTTCTGAGCTGCCAGGCGTAGGCGTTCCGTGCGACGCTTGGATTCCTCTTCGTTGATTTCGTTGAGGAGCTCTTCTTCGTCATTGTTGATGTTCAAGGCGGCGCGTCCAATGAGGGCAACGGCCGCAGCGGCGACGAAGCCGAACCACGCGTTGTCGATATCGGTGAATAGCATCAGAACGATAGAGACACATACGATGATGCCTGCAGCAGAGTCAACAATGTTGAGCTGGCGGCCCTTTTTCATCAGAGTCTGCAGCTCTTGGTCGACACTTTGGTGCTGCGGTTTAGCCGGGGTGCCCTGTGAACTCTCGGGAGGTGACTCAGCGGGCAGGTCTGCGAAGAGTGTTTGTAGTTGGGAGCGGGTTTTAGCGACTGCGGCAGCTTCAGTGCGCTTGGAAAACTCATTGATATCCAAGTAGCCGTCAGCGAAATGATTGCCGAGACGCTCCATGGCAGCGTTGCGCTCCCTATCGCCGACCCTGATTTCTGGCTTCTCGCTCGAGTTGTCGCTCATGATTATTAAGGTTACAAGGAAGAAAGCTGCCGTGAAGAAGCCGAGAGGAACGAGACCTCGCAGGGCGGGACACACTTATCCGTAGCCGAGACGGTCCAGATCCTCCTCCTCGAGGCCGAAATAATGCCCGATTTCATGCAGGAGAGTGACCCGAATCTGCTCCACCAGCTCCTCTTCGGTGTGGCTGATGCGGCAGAGCATGTCGCGATACAAGCTGATTTGGTCAGGCGGACCCCAGTGGTTGTTAGAACGCTCGGTCAGAGGTATGCCCTCGTAGAGGCCCAGCAGTGTGGGTTCGTCGAGGTTATACGGGTGGACCTGGATGATGACCTGATCGAGCTGGTCGAGAAACTGCGTGGGGATGCGGTCGATGGCCTCATCGACAAGTGCATCGAACCGCTCCGGGCTAACGTCAACCATTTATGGTGCTGCCTCGCAATGTCCTCTTGTTTTACTGGCCGATTGTTCTACTGTTCGGCGGGAGCGACTGCGTTATCCGCAGCGCCTGCTCCTGCGCCAGGACCGTCGGCACCGACCTCACCGACGTCACCTGTGCCAGCGCCAGCGCCAGCGTCACCCTGCTCCTCCCGCAGCGGATTGCGCGGTGGCGGAGCTACGGGCGGCTGGCCGTCGATAGTGAAGGACTCGTTAGCGTGGCCGTTGAGAGTGGAGAACCCGCCCTGGCCATTGTCCTTAATCAACCAGCAGTTCACACTGCGCGAGCCGGCATTGAGCGACTCCTGCGACAGTGATGTCCAAAATGGCAGCAGCGTGGAGTTATACAGCGGGTCGTCACCGCCGAGGTAATTCTGCGCGAGAGTCACACACTGTTCCGCGAGCACATCATTTTGCTCCTGGTCAGTGGGGACGTTGTCACCGAAATGGTCGCGGAGATTGACAACTCCCGTCGACTCCATCAGGTGATCTTCCACGCACGGCACCTGGCGGATGGCGCCGTTTTCGTCCAATGTCACGCAGCGGCCGCCCTCGAACACGCGGGACTGGTCCTGCCCGGCCGCAGGACCGGACATGTGCGCCGTGTTGCCGTCTTCATCGACGACCTGGATACCGCACAGGAAGGTTCGATCACCCTTTTCCCACTGGCTAGGCGAAGGAATGATTGGCGCCGTGATAAATCGACCGTCCGGATCGTACTGGCCGCCCAGGTATTCAGTCACGGTGTTGCGACACACGCCATTTTGCAGAGCCACCAAATTGTCCGCTGTCGGGTAGTTGGCAGTTTTTGCGTATTGCCCCGGATGTTCCTCGTAGTCGGCGAGGTTCAGTTTCTTGGCGACCTCATAAGCGTGTGGCTGCTCACAGGGCACGACGCGGAAGTCAGAAACATTCAAATCTTCTGCCAGATTCCAGTCCAGACAGTTGCCCGCGGTTGCGCTGGTGAACGCCGTCGTCTCCTTGTCAACGATGGTCGTCGTTGTCGACGATGACGCGCTTGCCGACGAGCCCTTGCCCCCAAGTGGCCCACTCGGTGGCTCGATGACTCCCGCTTGCAGCGCGAATGCCATTCCCGCGGCGCCGACCAGCATTGCCGTCGACAAAGCGCGCATTCCCCAGCTTCCACGCGAGTTACGGGAAGCGTTGGCATCGTTGCTGGCTGCGGAGGATGCACCAGCGCTGGCATCTGCGCCAGTACCTGCACCGGAGTCAGTGTCTGTGGCGGCAGCGTGCTCGCGATTCTGGTTCATATTGTCATCAGCCATAGTGACCCCATTGTGCACCGCCAATGAGCCTGTGGACAAGGTAACGCTAAAAGCGACAACGCTGCCATGAGCGTTGATGCCGTTGCAGGGAGCTCAGTCATCGACGCTCTGCCCGAGTTTGCGGTCCAAATTTGCTCAAGAGCTTCAAGCACTACAATAGTCCGGTATTTGTTCGCTACCCGAGGACACGAGTCTTGACCTGGACTGCACTACTCAGCCTGCTGGGCGTCCACATTATTGGTATGGCCTCACCAGGGCCTGACGTCTTCTTAATCCTGCGCCTTGCCACCAAATCCCGAAAGCACGCCATCGCAGCGGTTGCGGGTATCAGTACTGGCGCCACTATCTGGATGACCCTCACAGTTTTTGGGTTCGCAGCTGTCATCACCGCCAATCCTTTGCTGATGGGCGTAATCCAGCTCGTTGGTGGCTGTTATCTCATTTACATGGGTATCAGTATGGCCAAGGCAGGCATCAATACCCTCCGCGAACTGCGCGCCGGTGCCGCACCAGCCTTGGGAAGTGAGGCGCTCCGGTCACCGAAGGCGACGTTCCGCCAGGGTTTTTTCACAAACATGTCGAACCCGAAGATTGTTCTCTTCCTCGCGGCAGTGCTTTCACAGTTCATTCCCGCAGGCGCATCCGTGGGGACGCTTGTGCTTTGTACGTTGGTGCTAATCGTCTCCCAAATCGCTTTCTTCCTATTTATCGCAATCGTGGTGTCGACGGATGCCGTCGTCAAGCGAATGGTGCTGGCAGGGCCGTGGATTGACACTGTCGCCGGCGTGATCTTCCTCGTCCTCGGCGCGCTGCTGGTCGCCTCAGGAGCGGAAGCGGCACTCTAGCAAGCCTTGTGCCTGCTTGCCGACGTAAACCAGGTACTCTAGGGGACGTGATTGATCTCAAATTTCTCCGCGAAAACCCTGAAGTAGCCCGCGAGTCCCAGCGCACCCGTGGTGAGGACCCGGCATTGGTCGATCAGCTGCTGGAAGCTGACGCTAAGCGCCGTGAGGTTATTGCCTCCACCGACGCGCTGCGTTCAGAGCAGAAGGGCTTCGGCAAGAAGATTGGTCAGGCGTCGAAGGAAGAGCGCCCGGCCATGCTGGAGAAGGCCAAGGAGCTTTCCGACGCCGTGAAGGCAGCCGAAGCGGAGCAGAAGGAAGCCGAGGCTGAGGTCGAGCGCCTGCAGTACCTGATTGGCAACATCGTTACGGGTGCGCCCGCCGGCGGCGAAGATGACTTTGTCGTGCTGGAGGAAATCGGTGAGATTCCACAGTTCGACTTTGAGCCCAAAGATCACCTGGACCTCGGTGAGTCGCTGGGTCTTATTGATATGGAGCGTGGCGTCAAGGTCTCCGGTTCCCGCTTCTACTTCCTGACCGGTTACGGTGCCATGCTGCAGTTGGCCATGATGAACCTGGCTGCTCAGAAGGCAACTCAGAATGGCTTCCAGCTGATGGTGCCGCCGGTGCTGGTTCGTCCGGAGACCATGTCGGGTACTGGCTTCCTCGGTGCGCACTCCGATGAGATCTACTACCTGCAGGAAGATGACCTCTACCTGGTCGGTACCTCGGAAGTCGCGCTGGCCGGCTACCACTCCAACGAGATTATTGACCTGTCGGAGGGGCCGCGTCGCTACGCTGGTTGGTCTTCCTGTTTCCGTCGTGAAGCGGGCTCTTACGGCAAGGACACCCGCGGTATCCTGCGTGTGCACCAGTTCGACAAGCTGGAGATGTTCTCCTACTGTCCGCCGGAGCAGGCGGAGGCAGAGCACCAGAAGCTGCTGAACATGGAGCGCGAGATGCTGGCCGCGGTCGATGTTCCGTACCGCATCATCGATGTTGCTGGTGGCGACCTGGGTGCATCCGCTTCCCGCAAGTTCGATACCGAGGCGTGGGTGCCGACGCAGAACACTTACCGCGAGTTGACCTCGACTTCGAACTGCACGACTTTCCAGGCTCGTCGTTTGAAGACCCGCTACCGCGATGCCGATGGCAAGTCACAGTACTGCGCCACCCTAAATGGCACGCTGGCCACGACGCGTTGGCTGGTCGCCATTCTGGAAAACCACCAGCAGGCCGATGGTTCTGTGGTGATTCCGGAGGCGCTGCGTCCGTTCATGATGGGCAAGGAAGTTCTCGAGCCGGTTAAGCGAGCCGGTTAAGCAGGTGCGGCCCCGCCCCAGTTCATCCGCGACTTCACGACACCTATGTCACCTCATGCCACCTCCACAGCTGGCACGAGGTGACATAGGTGTCGTGAAGTGGCTTTTTTCAGGCGTGACTTGTTTAGCTGCGCTAAAAAATTAATTGGGGGATTGAGAAGGTAAAAACACCAGGAAGGTTGAGAGTAGAAACACAACCGAAAACACAACTGAACCAGGGGGATAGCCTCACTCGAGGTGGTAGAGGTTGTGTACAACATTCGGGATTACAGCAATTTTGCTGATGTGTCTTTCACCTGCTGATGTATCCTGCACCGTGATTTAAGCTGCTCCAGCTTTCTTCCACGCAGCCTTCAGCCCAGCTCGGAGGGGCAGGACGAGGCAGGCAGACGAAGCCGCGACCGATGCCACGGCAACACCAGCTTGGACTAATGCCGGATTGGTCTTGGAGTTTTCTTCCGTGAGGACTCCGATCAGCTGAGATGGTGCAATTGTGCTTGCGAGCGCGCCTAGGGACGCAACACGCAGAGTATCTTCGCGGTCATCTGCCTTGAGCAGCGAAGCAGCTGAAAATCCAGCTCCGACCGTAGAAACCACGAAGGGAAGAAGCAGAGTTTCCTTCGGTGCTGTCTTCTGAACTGCCTCGCCGTTTAGCTTCCATTTCGTGTGGACTTCTGCAGGCAACTGCTTCCAGGACATAGCCAGTGCGACGCCGTGCGCAACCGTCACGGCCGCGGGGAGAAGAGCGGTCGCCTGCAGTGCGCGAGCTGGAATTTCAGAGATAACCTCACCGTCAATATCGTCCGGTCGGACAATTCCCAGCTTGGTGGCTACTGCAGCCCAATTGATAGACCAGCCAAAACCCAACAGGTGAGGTTGGAGGATTCGTGGGTCGTCCATGTTCCACAGGGAAGCGCGACCGCTTTTGGTAAATACCCGAAGCGGTTTGGAGAGGTACCTGCGAAAGGTGCTTGGTTCACCAACTTGTTCGGCTACGCAATTTGCGTAGTCGGTTGCCGTTCCCAGCTCTTCGGTCAGGTCCGCGTGGACGTCGTTAAGCTCTTGCAGAAGACTCTCCTGCTCGGCGATGATCGCCTTGCGTTGTGCGTGCGATATGCCGATTTCGCGCAGTTTGCGGTCAATGGCAGTGAGGTAGGTGTTCATTGGGGCTCCTCGGAAAATAGTGCGGTCATGTCGGCGGATAGGTCGATGAAGTCCTGATGCAGTTGCGTGAGTGTTTGCTTTCCTTTGGCTGTCAGTGAGTAGTACTTGCGCGGCGGCCCTTTGGGGGATTCCTCCCAGCGATTGCTAATCAAGCCGTTGGTGGTCAGCCGCGAGAGTAGGGGGTAGACGGTTCCCGCGGGCGCGCTGAGGTGGGGGTAGGCGTTGAGCTTTGCGACGAGTGCCGCGCCATAGAGCTCTTCGCGAGAAATCAGCTTGAGAATGGCGAGCTCAAGTACCCCTTTCTTCAGTTGTGTCTGTGGACGTTTGGGCATAGCGTTGTGCTTTCTTTCCGGCGGTAGAAGGAAGTTGTTTGAGCATAATGCTTTTCATACCTAGTACCTTGTAATGCCAACTATACTCCCGGTAGTTTGTATTGCCAAGTACTGAACGCCTATACAGCTGGCAGAGAACAGGGCAAAGAAAATGGGGGCAATTGTCAGAAGACAATCGCCCCCATTCCACCGGGTTAGCTCTATGAAGAACTCGTAACTGTTAGGAAGCAGCTCGGTTCCTATTTAGCGTTCAATTAGATGCGCGCATCAAGCCAGGCAATAGCCGTCGCAATGGCCTCATGCTGTGCCGGCTCATTGAAGGTCTCGTGGAACTGGCCTTCGAACTCGATCAGCTGCTTGTCGGTGGACGAGATACCGTTGTACCAGTCACGCGAGAAGAACGGCGGCACAATCTCATCCTGGCCACCCATCATGACCAGGGTCGGCTCAACGAAGTCGACGGAGTTGGTGCCGTTGTAGGTAGCGGCAAACGCCATCTGCTGTCCCATGCCGAGCGAAAGCTTGGAGTTGTTGTACGGATCAGTGCCGTATTCATCACGCACTGCCTGGGAAGAAGAGGTTTTCGCACCCAGCGGGTTGCCAACCTGAATCAGGTCAGTGCCCGGCAGCGATGGGACGCGCATCTCGGCACGGTTCGGTACTTCCTTGAGCATGCGCGTGTTGAAAGTAGTCATGTCCTGGAACGGCAGACGCTGGTAAATCGTCGGCTGTGCTTCGCGCTGGACATCGGTCATGGCTTCTGGGGTGATGGTTTCGCCCTTGTCTGTGCCGCCGTAGGGGTTGAACAGAGCGCCACCGCCGTTGGCGACGATGCCGTCGACACTGCCCGGGTACTTGATGCCGTGGAAGTCCACAGCAAGACCGCCCATGGAGTGGCCGAGCAGGAAGGTCTTCGTGCTCGGGTTCTCCGCCTTGGCCTTCTCTACAAGCATGTGCAGGTCATCGACAAGCGAGTGGAAATCATCGATGTGGCCACGAGCAACTGGAGTGCCTTCAACCTGACCCGTGTGGCCGTGACCGCGGTGATCGAGGCGGTAGACGTTGTAGCCGGCGTTCAGAAGCTTGCCGGTTACCCACTCGTAGCGACCCAGGTGCTCTGCAGCGCCATGCACGACGACGACAGTGGCCTTGGCGTTCGGAATGGTGTTGGACTTCCAGTAAATCTGGGTGCCCTTGCCATCCTGTGAGGTCATGTAGCCGTCGGTGACCGTCACGTGGCGTCCGTCAACTGTAGTGGTCGGCGCCGGGGTAGTTGGCAGTTCGACCATTGCAGTGGACTGCGGGTCAGGGGTTGGCTCCAGCGGGTTCTTGATGAAGTCCGTTGGGGCTGCTGATGCTGCCGGGGTGGCCAGTGCCAAAGTCAGGGCGGTGGTCACACTCGCAGTGAAAATCGATGCGCGACGCATGATTGCTCTTTTCTATTTTCAATCGAGGAGTGGATGGTAGTGATAATAATTTTATTATAACAAACAAGCCCTGAATTTATAATAAAAATGGCTCGGAAAACCGAATCGGTTTTCCGAGCCATTTTTAGGCTCTTACGAGGGCTTATTCAGGCTTCGGTGCCTCCTCAGCATCGGTATCCTCGACCCAGCCGTAGGTGCGTTCAACGGCACGGTTCCACTGGTGGAACAGGCGATCGCGCTCTTCGGCCTCCATCTTCGGACGCCACTTCTTGTCAATCGTGATGTGGGCCTTGACCTCATCCAAGCTCGACCAGAAGCCAACGCCCAGACCTGCACCATATGCAGCGCCGAGAGCAGTGGTTTCAATGTTGTTCGGGCGCGTGACAGTGACATCTAGGATGTCGGACTGGAACTGCATGAGGAACTCGTTCATGGTCATGCCGCCATCAACGCTCAGCGTCGTGATGTCCGTGCCGGATTCTGCGACCATGGCATCGAGAACCTCACGGGTCTGGTACGCAGCAGCCTCCAGCACAGCGCGGGAGATGTGGTTGCGGTTAACGAAGCGAGTCAGGCCGACGATGACGCCACGGGCGTCCGGCTGCCAACGAGGAGCGAAGAGACCGGAGAATGCCGGCACGATGTACACGCCACCGTTGTCCTTGACACTCTTTGCTTTGTTCTCGATGGAAGCGGCATTTGGAATCATTTGCAGCTCGTCACGCAGCCACTGAACAAGTGCGCCGCCCATGGAGACAGAGCCTTCGAGAGCGTAGACCGGCTTCTCACCCTCGACCTGGTAGCAGACGGTGGAGATGAGGCCGTGCTCGGACCACTTCGGGTTCTCGCCGGTATTCATCAGCATGAACAGGCCAGTGCCGTAGGTGTTCTTGGTGTCGCCCTCGCCGAAGCAGCCCTGGCCGAACATGGCGGCCTGCTGGTCGCCGAGAATACCTGTAATGGGCAGGCCGGACAGCGCATCGCGGGCGCGAACGCGGCCGAAGTCGCCTACCGACGGGCGGATGTCCGGCAGCATCGACATTGGAATGCCAATCTCACGGCAAATGTCCTCATCCCACTCGAGGGTCTTGAGGTCCATCAGGAGAGTACGGGATGCGTTAGTGACGTCCGTTGCGTGAACTGCAGATTCGCCGTTGTCGCCCTCTGCGCCGCCGGTGAGATTCCACAGCAGCCAGGTGTCGATAGTGCCGAAGAGTAGGTCGCCAGCCTCAGCCTTTTCGCGAGCGCCCTCGACGTTGTCGAGAATCCAGCGTACCTTTGGTCCAGCCGGGTAGGAGTTGATACGCAGGCCCGTGGTCTCACGCCAGCGGTCCGCGCCTTCATCCCCCATGAGCTCCTTACAGATGGTGTTCGTGCGGGTGTCCTGCCAGACGATGGCGTTGTAGACCGGTTCACCAGTGTTCTTGTCCCAGACGACAGTGGTTTCGCGCTGGTTGGTGATACCGATTGCCTCAATGTCCTGGGAGGAGATGTCGCCATCAGCGAGAGCTTCACTGACTACGCGACGGGTGTTGGTCCAAATTTCCTGGGCATCGTGCTCGACCCAGCCCTCTTCCGGGAAGATCTGCTTGTGCTCCATCTGGGCGACAGTGACGATCTCTGCGTCATGGTTGAAGATGATGCAGCGGGTGGAAGTAGTTCCCTGGTCAATGGCGAGGACATATTTGCTGTGCATCATGGGGGATACTCCTAGCGAAATTGTGTGTAAATGTGAGTTTTCGGACTTGCGCTATTTTATTGTGCGATTACTCTCATATTCCCGTTATCCGATGGCAAAGGCAAGAGCGCCTGCAGCCACGGCTGCCAGCATCGGTGCGACAATCGGAACCCATGCATAGGCCCAGTTCGCATCGCCCTTGCCCTTAATCGGGAGCACGAAAGCGTAGGCCAAACGCGGGCCGAGGTCACGAACAGGGTTGATGGCGTATCCGGTCGGGGAACCAAGGGAAAGACCAATCGACACAATGATGAACGAGACACCGAAGTAGGTCAGCGGGCCAAGTTCGCCGCCGGCTGGGCCGAACAGGATGAATGCGAGCAGAACGAAGGTCGCGATGAACTCGGTGACGGCATTCCAAAAGTTATTTGGGTGAACCGGCGCGGTGAAGAAGTTGCCGCCAGTTTCGGCATTCGCATTGGTTGGGTTGCCGTTTTCGTCGACACCATTGGCGTCGAACAGCTGCTTAAAAGCGGCCCATGCCAGGATTGCACCTACGAATGCGCCCAACAGCTGACCTGCAACATAGTACGGAACCAGGTCCCATCCCAGGCTGCCCTTGATGGCCAGGGCAACGGTTACCGCAGGGTTCAAGTGCCCACCGGATACGTCGGCAATAGATGCACCAGCGAAAACAGCCATACCCCAGCCGAAGGCAATGCCCAACCAGCCTGCATTTGCAGCGCGGGTTGTCCGGAGGTTGATAGAAGCACAGACTCCGTTACCGAGGAGGATTAGAATGGCGGTTCCGAAAAACTCCCAGAGGAATGCCTGGGATCCTGTGATTGTCTCCATGAGATGTAGAAACTCTCTGTGAGTCGTGACCGGGCGAGGTCACGATGAATCTTGCAACGTAAATTCTTTGGGTATAAGAAATGCCGGCGAGAACTGATTCTTTTCGCCGGCACTTTTATTTCGAGCCCATTAGCCCCTTGAAGTGCGAAGCCGTTTTCCCAAGAGGGAAAGCTATTTCGTTGTGGCTACAGCGTTGGTGGCCATCTAAGAACTAGCTCGTACGGCCACCGGGGGGGAGGGGAGGGGGCAAACTAGCGGTCGAGGCTGACATCGACGTCCGCGCGAGTCTCCACTGCATGAGCAGCAATCTCGTTAGCGGCCTTGTCAGTCAGCTCACGTTCAGCTGCCAGAGTTGCTTCGACACGCTCGATGAAGACCTTAATCTCCTTCTCCATCGTGTCCTTGTCCCAACCCAGAGCTGGGGCAACCAGTTCAGCGGTGGCCCGGGCGCTGTCGACACCGCGGTGTGCGTACTCCATGGAGACACGCAGGCGGCGCTCCAGGATGTCGTCGAGGTGCATTGCGCCTTCGTGAGTCACGGCGTAGAGAACCTCAGCGCGCATGTACTGCTCAGCAGCCTCCAGCGGCTCGAGCAGGGACTTGTCCTCGGCTGTCGGAGCCAGAACCTCGTAGATGAGGGAGCCGTAACGGTTGAGCAGGTGCTCGACCTGCTTCTCGGTGATACCGAACTGCTTGGCCAGGGCTGGCTTCTGGTTGTTCAGTGCGTGGTAGCCGTCAGCGCCGAGCAGCGGGACATCTGCAGTGACGGACTCCGGTACCTTGCGGGGGACGTCCTGGACTGCAGCGTCGATGGTGTCAGCACCGATGACGCGGTAGGTGGTGTACTTACCGCCTGCGACGGAAACCATGCCCGGGGCAACGTGGGCAACAGCGTGGTTGCGGGAGAGGTTGGTGGTGGAGTCAGAGTCGCCTTCCACCAGTGGCCGCAGACCCGAGTAGACACCGACGATGTCGTCGTAAGTAATTGGACGGCGAACCTTGGCGTTGACGTGATCGAGGATGTAGTCGATGTCAGCGCGGGTAGCTGCCGGGTTGGCCAAATTCATGGTCCAGTCGGTGTCGGTGGTACCGATAATCCAGTATTCACCCCACGGGATAACGAACAGGACGGACTTCTCGGTCACGAAGGTCATTGCCACCGAGCCCTCAAGAGCGGACTTCGGAATAACAATGTGGACACCCTTGGAGGTGTGGACGCGGAACTTGCCCGTGACGCCAGCCAGCTTCTCAATCTCATCGGACCAAATACCGGTGGCATTGACGAAAACGCTGCCGCGGATGGTGGTGGTGGCGCCGGTGTCGGTGTCAAGGAGCTTCGCGCCGACGATGCGCTCGCCTTCCTTCACGAAGTCGACAACCTGAGTGGAGGTGCGGACATCAGCGCCGAAGTGAGCAGCGGTGCGCAGGACAGTCATGGTGTGACGGGCATCGTCAACCAGGGTGTCGTAGTAGCGAACGCCGCCAACCACGGCATCTTCCTTCAGGCCCGGAGCCTGCTTCAGGGTTCCCTTGCGGGAGTAGTGCTTCTGCATTGGAACCTGCTTGGCGCCACCCATGACGTCGTAAAGGAAGAAGCCCGATGCCATGAACGGGCGCTCCCACACGCGGTGGGTCAGCGGGAAGACGAAGCGCAGTGGCTTAACCAGGTGCGGTGCCAGGTGCGACATGGACAGTTCGCGCTCGCGCAGGGATTCAGCTACCAGGCGGAAGTCCAACATCTGCAGGTAGCGCAGACCGCCGTGGAACATCTTGGAGGAGCGGCTGGAGGTACCGCCTGCGAAGTCACGAGTTTCAATGACCGCAGTCTTCAAACCACGGGTTGCGGCATCGAGTGCAGCGCCAGCGCCTACAGAACCGCCGCCGATAATGACGACGTCGTATTGCTCGGTACCGAATTTCTCCCAGGTCTTTTCATGCTGTTCCTTATTTAGAACTGCAGATGGGGCGAGAGATGAAGAGGACGACATTTTCCAATCCTTCCCGGTGGGGGCGTTGATTTTTCGTCGAAGAGAATTTCTCGGCTCACGGCTCAGGGTACCAAAAATCGGCTTACTTGTAAGCGGTAACTTACGGTTACGTAGATATAAACAATGGGTCAAAAAGCCAAGAAAACCCGCCCCAAAATGTTGTCTGGTTTTCCGCAGGTAGATAGGTATGTTAATAGAGGTTTACTACTTTTGGAATGAATGCCCACCAGCGGAGCGCACCCCATAACGGGGGTGGTAAAAGCGACTATGGGGTGTACCGGGACTGTATGACAGGTGCGCAGTACGCGCAAGGGGGATGTACCTGGTTTTTACACATAGATCTGGGCCTGTAACGACATTTATTCATGGGTCTCAGATACCAGTACATATCGCCCCGCTAAGGGGTGCGAAAGATTGTAGAGTAAAGGCCATGTTCAAGGATCCTGTGTACTTAACGATTATCGGATTGGCGCGCACCGTCTTCTTTGCCCAAGGTTTGAAGTTCACCGTTAAGGGCTGGGAAAACGTGCCGAAAGACTCTGGCGCCGTTCTCGTTACTAACCACACCGGATACATGGACTTCACCTATGTCGGTCTTCCATTCCGCAAGCATCGTCGTTTTGTCCGTTTTATGGCGAAGAAGGAAGTTTTCGACCATTCGATTGCAGGCCCAATCATGCGTGCTTGTAAGCACATTCCGGTCGACCGCACCGACGGCTCCAAGTCTTTCGAAGAGGCCTGCGCAAAGCTGGAAAACGACGAGTTGGTAGGCATCTTCCCGGAGTCGACTATCTCGCGCAGCTTTGAAGTCAAGAATCTGAAGTCGGGTGCGGTGCGTATGGCGCAGCGCACCGGCAAGCCCATCATCCCAGTGCTGATTGTGGGATCCCAGCGCGTGTGGACGAAGGGGCACCCCAAGCATCTCGGTCGCAGTAATACTCCGATTCATATTACGGTTTTGCCGCCGTGGACCCCGGAGGGCGATCCGGCAGAGGCCACCGAAAAGCTACACGAAATCATGGATCAGGGTGTCCGTCAGCTCTGGGACGAGTACGCAGCTGAAGAAGGTCCGCTGCCGAAGGGCGCCTACTGGGTACCGGCTCGCCTTGGCGGCGGCGCACCGACTTTCGAAGAGGCCCAGGCAGAGGACCTGAAAGTCGAAGAAGAGCGTCAGCGTATCCGTCATTTGCGCGGTGACCTGGCCGCATTCAAGGAAAAGCTAGCCGAGTCGGCACGTGAATTTGGCGATAGTGCGCGTGAGTTCGGCGATCAGACCAGGCAGCAGTTCCTCGATGCCTCGCAAACGATGAGCGCGGAGTCTGCTCGCCGAAGGGAACAGACGACCGCCTTGTTGGCGCAGTTCCGTCAGTCTGTGGAACAGATGGCTGATGATGTTGTCGCCGGTGCTAAGGAGAGCAAGGAGTCCGTGCGTACGGCCACGGATTCGATGCGCGTGACCTTCCGCGAAGCGTACGTGCAACTAGAGAAGGCCTCCGCCTCCGGTGTCGAACAGACGCAGCAGACCGTTTACCGTCTTATCGGCCAGTCGATGATGATCCGCGACAAGCTTCCACAGCGCTTGAACAGGCTCATCACCGCTCAGCCGGAGACGTTCATCTTCGATTACCCCGCATCGCTTGCCGACGACGCGGGCAATATCAGCGAAGAAAACATGAAGGCCTTGCAGCAGCTCGGCGATGCCGGAGCCACAATCGTTGTTCTGCACGAACCGGGAGATAAGCCGAATCTATCGGCTTTGGAGTCGGTTGACCTGCAGGTCGTGGAACTCCCGGAGGGCGCCAGCAAACTGGACGTCACAAATGCGGTGGTTAGCACGCTGCGCAAGCAGGCTCGCAAGGAAGAAACCGCGATTCTTTTTGCCGGTCGCTCGAACTTTGAGGAAGCCACACAGCGTGTCGGCATGCCGGTAGTTATGGCCGATGCGGACTGGTCCCTGCTGAAGAACGCGGATTGGGTAATCGACACGGTCGAGCATGGGGGAGTAGCCGCAACGCTGCAGTTGTTGCACGACCGGTTCTGCGATGACGGTGAAGATGACAACAGTGAGGACGGCAAGTAGTTCGAAGTGACCGAGAGACTACATCCACTACTCGTAGCTTCGGATATTGACGGGACGTTCATCGACTCGCGGGAGCGGGTAACTCCCCGCCTGCGACAGGCCGTCACGCGAATGCTACGCCGCGGAACCCCGTTGGTGCTGGCCACGGGAAGGCCGGCTCGGTGGTTGCAACCAGTGCTCGAGCAGCTGCCGGTTCAGCCGTTGTGCGTGTGTGCCAATGGCGCCGTGATTTACGACTCCGGCCGTGATGAAGTGGTTGCCGCCAACACACTGAAGCCGGAGACGCTGCGATACGTCGTCAAGCATGCGCGCGAAGCGGCGCGATCCATCGGTGGAATCGGCATTGCGGCAGAGCGCGCTGGGACGTCGGCGAATGATGCCATCGATGAGCTTTTTGTGGTGGCGCCGTCCTATGACCATGCGTGGGAATCGGATGAGCACGGTGAGCTTGCTGAAGAGGCCGTGTTGTCAGAACCCGCGACGAAACTCTTGCTGCGAAACTCAGATGTGAACAGTGCCCAGCTATATGAGCTGGTCACTCCCGCAATTGACGCGAGCTTGGCGCACGTGACCTACTCCATGCCGGACGGGCTGTTGGAGGTGTCCGCGCCGGGCGTGACTAAGCGCGCCGGGCTGGAATACGTGTCTGAACTGGTCGGAGCGACCGCGAAAGATGTGGTCTGCTTCGGTGACATGCCGAACGATATCGAGATGCTGTCGTGGGCGGGCACGGGTGTGGCCATGGGCAATGCGGCTGACAACGTCAAGGAGATTGCAGACGAAATCACCGCCACCAATGATGATGACGGTGTTGCTCGTGTGCTGGAGCGCTGGTTCTAGCTAGCCTCGAGGGTTTCCTCGCGCCAGCTAGCTCACCCAGAGCTCGACAGCGTTTACTTCAGCTCGGTCTTGACTTCGCCGGTGGTGCGGTCGAAGGTGATTGAACCGTTCTGGAACTCAGCGCGCTCGATGTTTCCATCGACCACCTGGGTCTTCGTCGGAGCGCCCAGCTTGCCGACCTCGAAGCCCTGGCGGGCCCACTCATCAGCAATCTTGCCCCAGATAGCGTGAGCGCCGGTGGTGTCGGAGTCGGTGATTACGCCGTTAGAGAACTTCACGTAGCGCAGGGCATCGGCCTGGCCAGCATTGTTCGCCACGGTAGAACCGCTCTGGATACCGGACATTGCGTAACCGAGAACGGAGCCCATTTCCTCGGAAACTTGGCGCCATTCGGCAGCCAGGTCGTTCTGCTCATTGATAGTGATGATCTGGTCAATCAGGACCGGCAGGTCAGCAATCGATGGGCCGTTTTCGATGGAGCGTCCAACGGCACCCAGAATCGCATCGGCGGTCTGTCCGAGCCCCGGTGCGCCGAGCATGCCCAGCGCCGAGGCCAGCATCGAACGTGCGCCCGAGACTGTCTCCAGAGCCTGTGCCTTCTGCTGCTCGTCGGATGCGCTCGGCGAGGAGGAGTTGCTCTGCTCGCTTGCCGACGGTGCGGAGGAGTCAGCCGTAGCAGTGTCACTGGTGTTCGTGGCGTCGGTTGGCTCCGAGGTATCCGAAGTGCCCGAGGTGGTCGAGTCGGAGCTCGACGTTGTCGACGAAGTGGTGCTCGATGCGCTCGAGGACTTCTCGGAGGACGAGGTCGTGGACGTACCCGTCGATGCCGAGGTGGTCGAAGTGGTCGAGGTCGACGTGCTCGACTCGGTCGATTCGCTCGACTGCGAGTCTGTGTCCTCGGCGGTCTTATCGTCCTTTTCATCCTGCGGAACGAGGAGATCAATCAAGCCGTCAGGGCCCTCATTATCAATCTTTCCGCTGGTGAGAGAGTTGTACTTCTTCTCGGCAATCGAGCGGATCTTGCTCATCTGGGCGTAGCCAGCATCACCTGGGCAGGTGGTGTTACCAACGTCGCGGTGCGCGAAGATTGTCGGCAGAGTGACCTGCTGGCCGTATCCATACTTGGCGTAGCTGGTGCCACCCGAGGTCATCTGGATCTGGCCGGTCGGCTTAATGCCGGCGACCTTCAGGCGCCAACCAATCATATTGCCCACCGAGTTCAGTGCAGCCTCACTGGGAGCAACCGAAGAGTAGTTACCCATCATGGAGATTCCGAAAGTACCGGTGTTGAAGCCACCTGCGTGTGCGCCCTGGACATTCTTATCCAGCCCACCGTAGCGGCCCTCGTAGATGTTGCCGTACTTGTCGACAAGGGCGTTGTATCCGATGTCGCACCAGCCCAGAGTCTGTGCGTGGTACTGGTAAATGCCGCGGACGATACCAGCGGACTGGCTCTCGGTGTAGTTGTTTGAACCAGCGGTGTGGTGCACGGTGGCACCGACAAGCTTGCTGTCGTAGTCCGCGCCCTTACAGCGGTTATTCTCGTTGGCGCCCCAGCCGGCACGGGTAATGACCTTCGGCATGCCCGTGACATTCTTGGCATCCACAATTGGGTCGATGCCGGATGCAGCAGCCTGGCCGTCGATTAGCACTGCGTCGACCTGGTCGATCGGCAGTTCATCGGCGACCGGCTCGATGTCCGTCCACTTCACTGGGAGGTTCGGCGAGTCCAGATTTGCAGCGTCGTTAGCGTTCGGAGCAGTCGGGTCATCGAGTGCGTCCCCAGGAGCTGCATCCGGAGTCTGCTGGTAGTCGGAAGCGGCCTCGGCGACATCCTTGGCCGCATCCGTAGCGGAATCCTTTGCATCCTCCACGGCCTTCTTGGCGCCCTCGGCATTAATCTCGTCGAGGTTGAGCTTGGACAAATCCAGCTTCTCAGCGCCCTTGATGTCCTTCAGATCCACGCCGGAACCCGGACCGAAGATGTTAAGTCCGTGGGTGGAAACCTGAACGCGCTTGGTTGGCTCGATGTAGATGAGCTCCGTTCCGTTCAGGCCGTTGCCATTGCCTTCAGCGGGGTAGTCCGGGTCAACGCTGAACCAGTCGGACCAGGAGCCGTCTGCTCGCTCGGCGCGGACGAAGCTGGCGATATCAGGGTCACCGGCCCACGTCAGCGCAAACTGGGAAAACTCAGTATCGGAGGTAATTTCCTTGACGACACCGCGGTTGGGATGAGCCTCGTCGGCAAGCGACTGCGTTGCGATTGCCGCGTCTTCGACGAGGACAGAGGCGCTGTCTGCAAGCGACTTGCTCTGGACAACCGCGTCGATGGGGCCGGCGCCGTTTTCCTCGATGAGGTCATAAGCGGCACCTGCGCCGATAACGGCAACGGGTGTCAGGGCAAGGGTCGCCACGGCAGCGAGTACCAAGGATTGCTTGGCACCTGCGCGGCGATTGATGCGGCGGCGACTAAACACGGTAATAACTCCTGGGTGATTGCGAAGATCTGGTGCTACACCACAAATGTGATGTGGTTATGCCTGTTGTGGATAAGCGGGGAACTTAGTTCTGAGGTGCGAACCAGGCCTGCGTAGCTTCGGCAGGGTGCGCTGGCAGGGAATCAGTTAGAAACTCACCGAGAACCTCGCCTGGCGTGGGCGTTTCCACGTTTCCGAGGGAACCGCCGTTGTCGCCCGACTCGCCGGTGCCCGGAATCGGCGGAATGCTGGCGGCCTCTCCGTCCTGGTTGTTCGGATCCGTCGAGCGGCCGGCGATATCCGCTCCACCGGCACCATCAAACTTGGCTTTGGCTGCAGCGCGGATGGCATCCATCTGCTGGTAGCCGAAGGTGCCCGGGCAGGAGGTGTAGCCGGTGTCGCGGTGACCGAAGATGGCCGGGAGGTTCACGGTCTGGCCGGAGCTGTAGCGTGCCTTCGAGTAGCCGGCGCTGGTCAGTGCGGCGGTGGACATCGGATCGACGCCACCGACCTTCATGCGCCAGCCGACCATCTCGCCGAGTGCGGTGACGGCCGCATCCGGAATCTCCAGCTGGTCGTGGTTGCCCATCACCGAGATACCGAAGGTGCCGTTGTTGAAGCCACCTGCGTGTGCGCCCTCGATGTTCTTGTCCAGGCCGCCGTAGCGGCCCTCGTAGATGTTGCCGTACTTATCGACCAGCGCGTTGTAGCCAATATCGCCCCAGCCCAGCGTATTTGCGTGGTAGGCATAAATGCCACGGACAATGGCTGGTCCCTGGGACTCTGAGTAGTTATTGGAACCCGCGGTGTGGTGGATGCACGCGCCCTTGAAAGTGCTGTAGGAGCTCGAACCGCTGCGGATGGACTCATCTGCGCCCCACGCTGCACGGCTGATTACATTTGGCGCGCCGGCAATCGACGACTCGTACGCAACTGGCTGAATAACCTCGCCGACCTGCTCTACGCCGTCGATGAAAACTGCCTGGACAGCGTTGAGGGACAATGCGGCCGTAGCGCTGACGAGGTCCTGCAGGGAATCGCCGATAGTGGCGGGGTCAAGGTTGTCGATACCAATGATGTTGCGGGGATCCAGGCCTTCGAGGAGGTTCAGGCCGACAGTCGACACCTGCACGCGACGGGTGGGCTCAACGAACAGCAGCTCGGTGCCGGACTGCCCGGAGTTATTCATCGGACCGTGTGAATCAGCGTGGAACCACGGGCCAAAGCTGCCGTCTTCGCGCTCGGCGCGAACGTAGAGCTGCAGATTGTCATCGCCCGGCCAGGTCAGGGCGAACTGGGAGAACGGTTCGTCGCGGGTGATGTCCTTCACGAATCCGCGAAGCGGGTGCAGGGCATCGGTAATGGCATGCGTGCCGACGGCTGCGTCGTCAATCATCATCGTGACAGCGTCAACCAGCGGCGATGTTGAGATCTTGGCCGCGATGGGGCCTACGCCTGGGCTTTCAACCAGGGTAGGGGCCTGGCGAATGCCCCATGTTGCTAGTGGAGCTGCGGCAGTAGTAGCTGCCAGTCCATAGAGGAAGGTGCGACGGCCCATCGACGGGGCATTGATGCGACGGCGAGTTGGCACGGTAAAAGCTCCAAAAAAATGGGGTACAGGGTTATCGACCCGAGGCCTACCCCGGGGTCGAAGGGAAGGAAAGTTGCAAAGCAACAGAAAATTCTGAGGAGGATGTTACCAGTGTGACTAAAAAAATCTAGTGAGACATCTGTGTTTCCTCGTTAATTTTGGGAAAATTATCAAATAATGTGACCAAACGAACGTTGGGCTGGGCTCACGTGGACGTCGTAAAGCCCGCGTGTACACCCGCAAACCGGATGGAAATGCAATAGGTTTTAAGGCGTGAGTAGCGAAAAGAACACCACTGCCAATGAATTTGCTCCGAAGTCCCTACAGGACATCAAGGACAACACCTACGACCTCATCGTGGTCGGTTCGGGTTTCTTCGGTTTGACCGTTGCTGAGCGGACCGCCACTGAGCTGGGTAAGCGCGTGCTCGTTGTCGAACGCCGCAACCACATCGGCGGCAACGCCTACTCGGAGGCAGAGCCGGAGACTGGCATCGAGGTGCACAAGTACGGTGCGCACCTGTTCCATACCTCTAATAAGAGGGTGTGGGACTACGTCAACCAGTTCACTGACTTCACCGACTACCAGCACCGCGTGTTCGCTATGTACAAGGGCACCGCATACCAGTTCCCGATGGGGCTGGGGCTGATCAACCAGTTCTTCGGCAAGTACTACAGCCCGGACGAGGCTCGTCAGCTGATTAAGGACCAGACCGATGGCCTGGATCCACGTGACGCGAAGAACCTTGAGGAAAAGGCAATCTCCCTGATTGGTCGCCCGCTGTACGAGGCATTTGTCAAGCACTACACCGCCAAGCAGTGGCAGACCGACCCGAAGAACCTGCCGGCCGGCAACATCACCCGCCTGCCAGTTCGCTACACCTTTAATAACCGCTACTTCAACGACACCTACGAAGGTCTGCCTGTCGACGGCTACACCGCCTGGCTGGAAAACATGGTGACCTCCGACAAGATTGACGTCGTTGTTGACGCCGACTGGTTTGAGGTGCGCGACGAACTGCGCGCTGTCTCCCCGGACGCCCCGGTCGTCTACACCGGCCCGCTGGACCGCTACTTCGACTACGCAGAGGGCAAGCTGGGTTGGCGCACGCTGGACTTCGAGATGGAGGTTGTTAACACCGGCGATTTCCAGGGCACTCCAGTGATGAACTACAACGACGCGGATGTGCCGTACACCCGTATCCACGAGTTCCGCCACTTCCACCCGGAGCGCGATTACGTCAAGGACAAGACAGTAATTGTTAAGGAATACTCCCGCTTCGCCGACGATGGCGACGAGGTGTACTACCCGATCAACACTCCGGAAGACCGCGAGATGCTGGAGGCCTACCGCAAGCTCGCTGCAGCAGAAGCGCAGGAGAACAAGGTTCTCTTCGGTGGTCGTCTGGGCACCTACCAGTACCTGGACATGCACATGGCAATCGGTTCTGCACTGTCGATGTTCGACAACAAGATTGCGCCGTTCTTCAACGACGGCGAAGCAATCGAGCAGGAGCGCGGGCACTAATTTGCCGCTTCCGGCTCCCGCGCTAGTATTGCGCGAGTGTCGCGTGAGAAAAGCCAAACCGAAGTTCCCCACCAGGGGCCATTGCTGCAGCGTGTGAACAAGTTTCTCACCCTGCCGGTGGCGCCTGTCATTCTGGTTCTTATCGGTTCTCTTGGTACCCAGGCTGCAGCCGTGCTGGTCACTGGCATGCTTTCCACGGTCGGCGCGCCGGGCATATCAGGCCTGCGCATGACCGCCGCCGCCATCATTATGGTGGTTCTGTTCCGGCCAAAACTGTCCGGAATGACCCGCGCCCGCGCCATCAACATCGTGGTCTACGGCATCGCCATGGGCATGATGAGCATGATGGTGTACGCAGCCATCGCGCGCCTCCCGCAGGGCGTCGCCGTCACCATCGACTTCCTCGGCCCCTGCGTCGTGTCTTTCCTGGGGCTGAAAATGTGGCGCTCCCGCCTGTGGGCCATCGTCGCTTTCATCGGCGTTGCCCTGATCGCCCAGCCCTCCAATGACCTTGACATTATCGGCATTGGTTACGCCGCAATCGGCGCAATCTTCTTCGGCGCTTACACGCTCTTCTCCGCCCGAATGGGCAGCACCGAGGGCGGCGGCATGCCCGACCTGGCGCTGTCAGTGGTCGTCGCAGCAATCGTGCTCGCGCCATTTTCTGTTTCCGCTGCACCGCTTGTCGACGGTTCGATGTGGGCCACAATCGTTATTTCCGGGTTTATTGGCGCTGTTATTCCCTACGTGATGGACACCATCGCTGCGGGGATTGTCTCAGCGGCGGTCGTCGGCACGCTCTTTGCACTGGACCCGGTCATCGGTGCAATCCTGGGCTGGGCGTTTTCCGGTGACCGAGTGACCTGGTCTATGGCGCTGGGCATCGTGCTGATCGCGGCGGCTGGCGCGATTATTACCTGGCGCGGGGCGCGGGAGTCGCGCGAGCTTGCGCAGTAGAAACGCGAATACCGGAACCCGCCGAAAGGTGGGGTTTCGACGTGTTCTGCTGGAAAACGACAGTGAATGCGGGTAAGTTTGTCGAAGACTTACTGTTTCTTAAGGTAATTCCCTGAAGAGGAAACACGCCTGATAGCTCCCACCGGCCGTGGGGAATCGCACATTGTGAGGAGAATGCACACGTGAAAATCACCTCTACTTTCCGTGGTTGGCGCCGAAAGGTTGCAGTCGTTGCGTCCGCAGTAGCTGTGGCTGCGTCTGCATTGACCATGGCGCCGGCAGCGAGCGCGGCGGGTGACCGAGGCTCGCTGCGCCCGGGTTGTGAGTGGGATTCGTACCGGTACTTCACCCAGAAGTGCCAGGTTTATTCGCCGGCCATGGATCGTAATATTCCGGTTCAGATTGTGGCCTCGGCCAATGGCGGTAACAAGGCTCTCTACCTGCTAGATGGCCTGCGTAGCCCGGCTGATGCCTCAGACTGGGTGGAGCACGGTAACGCCCCACGTACTTTTGAGGGATCCAACGTCAACCTGGTTATTCCAGGTGGTGGCGGCGGTAGCTTCTACACCGACTGGAAGCGTCCGTCGGTTAGTGTGCACGGTCCGTTTGTAAACATGTGGGAGACTTTCCTGACTCAGGAACTGCCGGTTTACCTTGAGCGTGAGTTCGGCATTTCTCGCACTGGTAACTCCATTGCAGGTCTGTCCATGGGCGCATCTGCTGCACTGTCGCTGGCATACAACCACCGAGACCAGTTCGGTCAGGCTCTTGCCTTCTCCGGTTACCTGCACACCACTGCGCCGGGTATGACCACTGCAATTGAGGCTGCTCAGTTGTCGGCTGGCTACAGCTCCTTCGACATGTGGGGTGCGCCTATGTCAGCGGAGCGTGTCCGCAATGATCCGTACCTGAACGTCGAGAAGATGAAGGGGCTGGATCTGGTTATTACCTCGGCAAATGGTGTTCCGGATGAGGTTCGTGACCCGAAGAACCTCTACCGTGTTGTTCCGAAGGCCGGTGGCGTTGCGCTGGAGTCGCTGTCCCGCTTGTCAACCCGCGAGTTTGAGTTGCGTGCTCGTACCTCCGGTTTGGATGCCACCTTTGAATACGAGCCGACCGGTATCCACGATTGGCCGACCTGGGATCGCAACCTCCAGAACTCCAAAGCCCGCATCGAAGGTTTCCTCGGAGCTTAAAACTAGAACCTGAACGAAAAGTCCCTATGCGCAGCAGATAGTCCGCAGCGCGTAGGGGCTTTTACATTCTGGCCTGTCGCTAGCGTGGCAACAAGAGGCAATCCGCCACGGGCACTAGGATGCTATGAGATAGAAACGTCGGTAACTTATCGGCGGCTACACCCCCGGTAGACCTTTCGGAAAGTGGTTGATACGTCTCATGGCATCACAGCCTGAACAAAAGCGGACACATACCCCGACAACGTCGTCAAGCCTTGCCGTTGAACGCCTGCAGCGGATTCTGCTGCCAAAATTGGGTGAGCCGCGTGATGTCCGCTCGCTCTACTTGGTTGAGCCGGAGACTAATGCCGGTCGTGTGCAAGCGCATTCGCGCACGTCAGCCACCATTCCGGCGGGTGATGAAGTTAGTTTTGAAACCTATTTCAATGCGTTTCCGGCCAGCTACTGGCGCCGGTGGACGAATCTGGACAATGTTGTCCTGCGCCTGGAGCTGTCCGGTACCGCGCGCGTGGACATCTACCGTTCGAAGATTGACGGTGCGCGTATCGCCGTGACCGGCGAAGTTGTCGGTGACCTGGGCGCTGCTGCTGAAGGCGCAGAAGCCAAGGTGGACGGCAAGGATGTGCATGTTTGCGAAATCCCAGTACCGCTGACGCAATTTGAAGACGGCGGCTGGATTTGGTTCGACCTCACCTGTGAGACGGACGTGGTAATCCACTCCGCAGGTTGGTACTCCGATATTGAGGCGCCGAGCCAGACGTACCCGGACGGCACGGAGCACCCGGCGCCGGAGGGGCGCGTCACTATCGGTATCCCGACGTTCAATCGCCCGACCGATGCAGTTGCTGCTCTTGAGGCGCTGTCCTCGGATCCTGAAGTCGATGCCATTATCGACGCTGTTTTGATGCCTGACCAGGGCACCAAGCATCCGGCAGACGAGCCGGGCTTCGATGCTGTCGCCGAGCACTTCGGTGACCGCCTGCGTATCTTCCCGCAGGGAAATCTCGGTGGTTCTGGCGGGTACTCCCGCATTATGTACGAGGCCCTGGGGGGTCCGGATTCGGATTCGAAGCGTGCGACCGATAGCCCGTTCATCCTCTACATGGATGACGACATCGCCATCGAACCGGATTCTATTCTGCGCGCGGTCGCTGTTGGCCGGTTCGCGAAGTCCCCGATGCTGGTTGGCGGTCAGATGCTGAACCTGCAGGAGCGCAGCCACTTGCACTCGATGGGTGAAGTCATCGGCCGCCATGACTTCATGTGGACCTCCGCGCCACACGTCCACTATGACCACGACTTTTATGCGCACCCGCTGCGCGATCGCGGGGAGCACGGCACTAACGCAACCGGTGAGGTTGTTGATTCGAAGGACCTTCACCGTCGCATCGATGTTGAGTTCAACGGCTGGTGGATGTGCCTGATTCCGCGCGTCGCTGCTGAGACAATCGGTCAGCCGCTGCCTCTGTTTATTAAGTGGGACGATGCCGAATACGGCCTGCGCGCAGGCAGGGCAGGCTTCCCGACGGCCACGTGGCCGGGCGTTGCAATTTGGCATATGGCCTGGTCGGATAAGGACGATGCGATTGATTGGCAGGCGTACTTCCACCTGCGCAACCGCTTGATTGTCGCGGCTCTTCAGCACGAGGGCGATGCTGCCGGCATCGTGCGTTCCATGCGCAAGGCCACGTTCAAGCACCTCCTGTGCCTGGAGTACTCCACTGTTGCCATCCAAAACGAAGCCATGAAGGACTTCCTGGCAGGTCCGGAGCATCTGTTCGACATTCTCGAATCTTCGCTGCCGCGCATCAATGCCCTGCGCAAGAGCTTCCCCGACGCGGTCGTGCTGCCGAGTGCAGGTGATCTGCCAAAGCCCTCCGGTATTCCGGGGGTTCCGACAAAGGATGTCGGTGGTCGTCTGGGCAAGCTGAAGAAGGTCGGTTGGCTGGCCAAGGGGCTGCTGCACAGCGTGCGCCCGGAAAACTCCGAGCACCACGAGGTGCCGCAGGCGAACCTGGCGCCGCTAGAGGCTCGTTGGTTCTCCCTGTCTCGCTTGGACGGTGCCACAGTTACTACCGCTGACGGCCGTGGCGTGGTGTATCGCCAGCGTGACCGCGACAAGGCTAAGGCTCTGCTGGAAGAATCCTGGGAGCTGCAAAAGCAGGTTGGGGAACGGTTTGAGCAAATGCAGGCACGCTACCGCGCAGCCTATGACGATCTGACCAGTAGGAAGGCCTGGGCGAATGTCTTCGAAAATTAAAGGCGATCCGTTCGGCGAGTCCGACGTTCTCGTTAATATTCAGCACACGCTTAACGACGTTCCGGGGGTGCTGCCCACCGCGCGTGCCATGAGCTATTTCGGTGAGCACGCCCTCGGATGGATGGGGCTCGCTGCTCTCGGGGCGGCGGTGGATAAGGAGCGACGCATTGGCTGGGCAAAGGTCGGTGTGGCCGCTTTTACCTCGCATGCGGCATCAGTGGTGCTTAAGCGCATTGTCCGTCGCCCGCGTCCCCATGATCGTCGTATAGCAATCGGCGTTGGTACGCCAAGCAAGCTGAGTTTCCCGTCCTCGCACGCGACGTCGACGACGGCGGCGCTGGTGGGGATTGCAAAGTTGGGTTACCCGGCAGCACCGGCCGTGGGCGTGCCGGCGATTATGCTCTCCCGCCTGGTGCTGGGAGTTCATTACCCAACCGATGTCGCTCTCGGAGCAGCGCTGGGTACAGCCACTGCTCTTGCGGTGGACAAGATAGGTGATAAGGTCATCGAGCCGAAAAAGGCGCAGCATAACCAGGGTGGACAGCCCTCCATTGCGGAAAGGAATGCACAGTGACACAGGCGGAGAACGACAACTTGGCCAATGTGTCGGCCAACCAGCTGCGAGCTTCTCAATCAAGGATTGGGTCCGAGCCGCACACTTCCGGTATCGATGAGCCTGCGCACCCGCAGGGGCATCCGCCGAAGAATTTGCTGGACGGCATGATCAAGGCGCTTCGCCCGAAGCAGTGGGTGAAGAATGTCCTGGTCATTGCGGCTCCACTGGCAGCCGGCAACGAGATCATGGACTCGGGACGTTCAATCGGTACGCTGACCGTCGACATCCTGGTGGCGTTTGTGGCCTTCTGTTTGGCCGCATCGTCGATTTACTTGATTAATGATGCCCGCGATGTCGAAGCTGACCGCGCGCACCCAACCAAGCGCTTCCGCCCAATTGCCGCTGGCGTACTGCCGGTGAGCATGGCGTACATTATGGCGGTCGCACTGATTATTGGTTCGATTGCGGTGTCCTGGTTCGCCTCTGAGGGGCCAGGGCTAGCAATTGTTGTGGCTGTATACATTGCGCTGCAGCTCGGTTACTGCTTTGGCCTGAAGCATCAGCCGGTGATTGATATTGCGCTGGTGTCCTCGGGTTTCATGCTGCGTGCAATGGCCGGCGGTGTTGCTGCCAACATCAACCTGTCCCAGTGGTTCTTGCTGGTTGCGGCCTTTGGTTCGCTGTTCATGGCAGCCGGTAAGCGTTACGCTGAGCTGCTGTTGGCGGAGCGCACAGGTAAGAAGATTCGTAAGTCGTTGCAGGGTTACACCGCGACTTACCTGCGCTTTGTGTGGACCCTCGCTGCGACCGCCGTGGTGCTGAGCTACGCGCTGTGGGGCTTTGAGATGGGCCGCGCGCCGGGCACTTCATCGACTTCGGCTATTTGGTACGAGATCTCGATGGTTCCATTCACTGTGGCCATCCTGCGCTTCGCCGCCGACGTTGACCGTGGTGATGCGGGAAGCCCGGATGAGATTGCGCTCAAGGACCGACCGCTGCAGGCACTGGCCGTCCTGTGGCTGCTGTCCATTGCCATCGCTGTCTACGCTGTCCCGACTCTGGGGTAGTTCCCAGTTCTTATCCCTTTAAGCGAACTGCGATTTCCGTCGGGTTCTCGTCGGGTTCTAGTCGGGTTCGGTTGGTAGCTGAAAGCCCATGCACCGAGGGGTGCATGGGCTTTTTTGTGCCTAGCTAATACTTACGTTGTGTTTGGGGTTCTTGTAGGCGTGTTTTAGGTTTCTCAGTCAGTCCTACGGATTAGTCGGGGCGGAATTACAATTTTGTAATTCCATGCTGGTAAACATTGTTTCTCCTTGTGGTGGATAGTTTTGAGGGGAAATGTGAGAAATATTACGGAATGATTACGATTTAAACTTGGATGTAGGGAAACGATTGAGTATCGTTACATACTCGAGATTCTTTTGTGGGGTCTCCAGTTGTCGCGTCACAACTGGAAGCAGAAAAGCGAAAGCTCGCGTAAGCGACTGCCTCCGAAAAGTCTGGCGCGGAGGTAAGTCCGAAAGTAAAGAGGAGAACGATGAGCTTTACTGCAGTGAGTCGTAACTTCACGGTGAAGGTCGTAGCTGCCCTTGTGGCTGTTGCAATGGTGTTTGGTGGCATCATGCTCGCATCCGCGAAGGATGCGAGTGCTGATCCAAACCGTGATCGACTGCGTCCAGGCTGTGAGTGGGATCCATACAACTGGTGGGTTCAGTACTGCCAGGTCTTCTCGCCGGCTATGAACCGCAATATTCCGGTTCAGATTAAGGCGGCTACTGGTGGCGGCGATGCGTCCCTGTACATGCTCGACGGTCTGTGGGGCTTTAATAAGGGCGCGTCCGGTTGGATTTGGTCGGGTCACATTGCTCAGACCTTCGCCAATGACAACATCACTCTGGTTGCGCCGGCTGCTGGCGATGGCTCCTTCTACACCGACTGGAATACCCCGGCTGTGACTGCTGAGGGTCCGAAGATCCAGAAGTGGGAGACCTTCCTGACTCAGGAGCTGCCGGTCTATCTGCAGCGTGAGTTTGGTGTCAACCCGAACCGCAACGCAATCGCTGGTTTGTCCATGGGTGCGGCTGCGGCGGTTTCTTTGGCAGCCCGCCACCGTGACCAGTTCAAGCATGTTACTTCGCTGTCCGGTTACTACCAGATGTCGAACGAGGTAGTTGCTACGGGTACCACTGCAATGGTGGCTAGCACTGGTGTAGTGAATCCGACTGGCATGTGGGGTCTTCCGGTTCCGGCTTCGGCGGAACGCCAGGCCCATGACCCTTCGATGCTGCTCGACCAGCTCAAGGGGCTGCCGATGTATGTTTCCTCCGCCCAGGGTGTTCAGAGCCTGTGGAGTGATCCGGAGGTTTTGAACCGTCCGGTGCCGCAGCTCCCTGACACCGTCTGGCGTGCCGTGATGGAGTCCGTATCCCGCGCTTCGACGCAGCGCTTTGAGCAGGATGCTCGCGCTGCCGGCCTCAATGCGCAGTTTGTCTACAGCCCGAACGGTATCCACTCGTGGGAGCTGTGGGGCCGTGATGCCGCGCTTGCTCGCCCGCACATTCTTCGGGCGCTGGGCCTTTAGGTCGATAGTTATTTCAGGGCGCTCTGGCGCGCTGACCTAGCGCTGGTGCTGGATGGCTTCTTAAAGGGGCTAGCTTCTTAAGACGTCTCAATTTTGAAGAAAGACCAATCCTTTTGTTGGGATTGGTCTTTTTTCTGTGTCGAGTCCGGGTTTGGATGCTGAGCGGAAGGTGTGGGTAACGGCCTACAGAGGGGCGCAAAGAGTTGCGCTGTCAAAGCTTGAATTCAGTTCCTTTTGCGTGTGTCTCCACGGTTTTTACCCGTAAGAGGGTAAACATGAGAGTCGAACCTTAAAGTAAAGGGTGAAGCTATTCAGGTAGCTATACCGTTTGTTTCGCAGAACGTGTGTGAGATTCTTCGTGCAGCGGCACGCCGGAGGAGGGGAACCTTCGGATACGTTGCTGGTCACCACGTAATTCTGCGAAGCCGAACGGTAAACGCATAGCTCTAGCGCCGCGTGATGCTATCTGCAGGTGCCTAACCGGCGCCGGTGCAACACTCAACGTCTCAAATAATTTCAACCAGCGACTTTGTAAAGGGAAGCCCTCTTATGCGCGTAACCGCTAGATTCCTCCGTGGTGGCCTCGGCAACAGCCGGAAGTCATCGCGGGCGTTGACCGCACTTTTGGCACTACCGTTGACTCTCGCTCTCGGTGCCCCTGCTGCAGTGGCGGCTCCCGAGCCAGCTCAGCCAGGTCTGCCTAGCTACGAGGAACTTCAGGCCGTTCAGGGGCAGTTGGCTCAATCTGAAGACCTGGGAGACCTTGCTAAGGCCGCTGAAGCAGCGCAAGCTGCTGGTGCGCAGCTACCTGGCCTGGGTATGCCGAAGCCGATGCCAGGGCCGGAGCGTACGCCATTTAAAGTCGATACTCCCGCAGTGGCGAACCTGCCCAGCGGAGTCAGCGTAGACAAGGTCGAGTGGTACACAGATCACCACGTCATTGCGCACATTCGCTCGGCTGCCATGCCGGAGAAGCCAATTCAGGTTGAGATTTTGCTGCCGCGCGATTGGTACCGCGACAAGGAGCGCACATTCCCGAGCGTCTATCACCTTGACGGTATGGCATCGTTTGATGACTACTCCGGTTGGATTCGCGCTACCAATATCGAGCGCTTCTACGAGGACAAGAATGTCCTGGTGGTTATGCCCGCCGGCGGTACATCGTCCTTCTACTCTGACTGGGATCAGCCGGATAACGGTCAGAACTACAAGTGGGAGAGCTTCATTACTAAGGAGCTCGTGCCGGTTATCACCAACGGCTTCCGCGGCAACGATGAACGCGGCATTATCGGTATCTCCATGGGAGCTACCGGTGCTTACAACGTTGCAGCACACTCTCCGGAGCTGTGGAAGTTTGCCGGTAGCCTCTCTGGTTACCTGGATATGACTTCGCCGGGCATGCCGCAGGCAATCTCTCTGGCGATGAAGAACACCGGTGGCTATGACGCGACGAAGATGTGGGGCCCGCTCGGTTCGCAGCGTTGGAAGGACAATGATCCGAAGCTGAACATCGACAAGCTCAAGGGCATGTCGCTGTACATCTCGGCGGGTAACGGCAACACCGGTGAGTGGGACGTGCCGTCGCAGATCGATCCGACGAAGCCGGACAATCCGACCGGTTACGCATTGGAAGTGCTTTCCCGCATGACCAGTGAGACCTTCATCCGAAATGCTCGCGAAAAGGGCGTCGAGCCGGTTGTGAACTTCCGGAGCTCGGGTACTCACACCTGGCCGTACTGGCAATTCGAGGTCAGTCAGGCCTGGCCAACGCTGGCCGATGCACTGCAGTTGCCGGAGTCCGATCGTGGCGCTGTCTGCCGCGTAGGTGGCGAGATTGAGAAGGCCGTTGCATCTCTGCCGGGAATTGGCACCTGCCTGTCGGATGAGTATGGTGTCGCCAAGAATGGCGTGGCTCAGGACTTTACCGGCGGTACCGCCTACTGGCACCCGGATTCCGGGGCACATGTGGTCTGGGGGCGCATCGGTTCGCGTTACAACGAGCTCGGTGGTCCGTCCTCGCCGCTCGGCTACCCAGTGACCAACGAACTGGCTACGCCGGATGGCTCGGGACGCTTCGTTCACTTCGAAAAGGGTTCGATTTACTGGACTCCGGAAGGCGGAGCCCACGAAGTCACCGGCGACATTATGAACGTCTGGGGCAAGGCCGGCTTCGAGACCGGTCCGCTGGGCTACCCAGTCGCCAACCACCGCGATATTCCGGGCGGTGTCGCCCAGGACTTCCAGGGTGGCACCATCGTCAAGATCGGCGGCGAAGAACCTCGCATCGTGCGTGGTGAAATCGGCCGTGTCTACAAGGAGCTCGGTGGCGCTGAGTCCGATCTGGGTCTGCCTGTCGACGGCGACGAGGTCAAGCTCGCCCGCGGCGCTTTCCAGCGCTTCGAACACGGTGCCATTTACTGGACTCCGGAAACTGGTGCACAGCCGGTGCGCTCCAACGACATCACTGACCACTGGGGCAGCACTGGCTACGAAAATGGCCCGTTCGGCTACCCGGTCGGCCCACTGCAGCCAGTCAAGGCCGGCGGTCTTGAGCAGCAGTTCGAGGGTGGCTGGATTCGTCAGCTCAACGGCAAGATTGTCGAAGAGCGCAATAAGCCAGAAGCGCCGGCCCCAGCCGCCGACAACGGTGATGACAAGTAAGCCAACCAAAGCAGGGCACTGAATAAGGGATAGACAAATGTCCATGAACAAGTCCTTCCGGACACTGGCTACAACCACAGCTGTTGCGCTGCTGACCTTCGGAGTGGCCGCCTGTGGCAGTTCCACAGTGGAATCTTCGGAGGTCACCTCGTCGACGACTACGAAGACCTCCACGACGTCGTCAAGCACGAAGACTTCTGCGCCGAAGTCGAGCGAAAAGTCTGCGCCGGAGATCACAGATCCCCAAGCTAAGCGCGTGGACGAAGCGCCCGATGGGCAGATGAAGCTCAGCGAGGCGGACGATTCATACCTCGGAGCGCTGGAAAAAGCGGGAATCGATGTTGATGGGGTGGAGGATCAGCTCATCGGCACAGGTCGCGCGGCATGCGCGGACGCACCGGAGGAGGAGCGTGAAGTCATCGCGCTGGCGATTGCCGGGCAGCTGGTCGCCCAGGGGCGCTCACAGGAAAGCGCCGAAGAAGTGGCGAAGACTATTGCAAGCTCCGCTAAAAAGGCGTATTGCTAGCACTCATGCGTAAAGTGCTGACAATTCTGGCGGTCATTGTGCTGGTGGCCGCTATTGGCTTCGGCGTAGTGCAATGGCTTAACGACGACCAAGGCGGTCAAACCCCACCGACCCCCGGTGACGATGGCGGGGTTCTGGCCGAACAACCCGAGTGGTGCCCGGCGGTAGAAGTTATCGCCGTGCCCGGAACTGCGGAATCGCGTGCTGACGATGATCCGATGGCCCCGACCGCGAACCCGCATTCGCTGCTGCTTGGCCTGACGAACTCGATCTCAGGGTCCTACTCGGAGGGTGATGTCAAGGTCTGGACTACGCCGTACCCGGCACAGATCAAGACGCATCAGCTGCCCGACCAACTCACTTACGATGATTCGCAGGCAGTCGGGCGCGATGTCACCGCTAAGGAAATGGCTGACTTGCACGGGCAGTGTTCACTGACGGACTTCGTCCTGATGGGCTTCTCCCAGGGTGCGGCTATTGCAGGTGACTTGGCCTCTGACATCGGCAATGGTCGCGGTGTCGTTCCGGCCGAGCGCATCGCGGGCGTGGCTCTGTTGGGCGACCCGCGGCGTGACCCCAATCAGGGCGTGAACCAGGGCGTTCCGCTGGCTGGTGTGGGTGTCGAGCTGTCGTTGCAGCCGCTTGGCGGCATTGTGCAGGCTGTGGTTCCGGGCGCAACGATGCGCGGTCCACGAGACGGCTTTGGGCCTCTTAATGACAAGGTCCAGAATGTCTGCGTGCCATCGGATTCCTTCTGTGATGTTCCTCCGGCAGTGGCTGATGCGATTGCGCGAGCGCAGGAGATGATTGCCGGCGCAGGAGCGCATGCGACCTACGCCACGAATGACGTAGCAATCCCGGGTACGACTCCGCTGGCCTGGACTGAGGGCTGGACTCGCGAACTGATTGAACAATCGCTGGCGCGACGGTAGAGGCAGCTCAAAAATGTGCGAGACGAGCCCGACCTCGACGGGTACTTGCTGTTAGAATCTTGCTCAAGAACTGGTGTTTAACGTTTCAAAACAACAGGTTCGCTAAAGTTTCGAAAGAAATTGACAAAAATTGCAGGAAGCAGTCTGACAGAACCGGTTATTATCGCCCAAGGAACTGCTGTTCATGACCGGATAATCTAGTCGAAAAGGTAGGGTGCAATGACGAATCCGATAAACCCATATGGAGATTTCGACGAAGACGGTATGCCGAGGTCCCGGGGAAAGTTCGCCGACAGCTCGGGTGCTTACAGCTCCGGTATGCCGTACTCGGATCCATACCCACAGCAGCAGCCGAACATGGGGCAGGGCTATCAGGACCCGAGCCAGCACAATTTCCACAACGGGTACTCGAACCCGTATCAGAGTGGTTACCCAAACCAGCAGGCGCCGGCGTATTCCGCTGGCTTCGGTGGCCCGAACCCGCACCAGGGCTACGGGGGCGCAGGTGCTCCTGTCTCGGATAAGTCCAAGATTGCAGCGGCTCTGCTTGCCTTCTTCCTGGGTACCCTCGGTGTTCACAACTTCTACCTGGGGCACAACTCGCGTGGTGCTATTCAACTAGCACTGACGGTATTCGGCTGGATTACGGCTATCCTTCTGGTCGGATTCTTCCTAATCATCGGCGTCAGCATTTGGGCATTTATCGAGTTCATTTTGATTCTCGTCGGTAGTGGCTCCTACGCCTATGACGCTAATGGGCGCCGCCTGCAATCGTAGGAGCCTCGTCCGAAGCCGCTAGTTCCTGAACCCGTGCACCGGGGCGGGGATGTAGCCGCCACGGGCAATGAACTCGGCATTGCCCTTGGCATTGACATCAATGACCGGCGCGTAGCCGAGCAGGCCACCGAAGTTCACCTCATCGCCCGGCTTGGTACCCGGCACCGGAATGAGGCGGGCTGCGGTGGTCTTGTGGTTCATCACACCGATGGCGGCCTCGTCGGCAATCATGCCGGAAATCGTGGTCGCAGGCGTGTCGCCGGGAATCGCGATCATGTCGAAGCCCACCGAGCAAATAGAGGTCATCGCCTCCAGCTTGTCCATGCTGATCGACCCCGCGCGCACAGCATCAATCATGCCCTTGTCCTCAGAGACCGGAATGAACGACCCGGACAGTCCACCGACGCGTGAACACGCCATCAGGCCGCCTTTCTTGACGGCGTCGTTAAGCAGTGCCAGCGCGGCAGTGGTGCCGTGCGTGCCGACCTGCTCCAACCCCATGTGCTCGAGAATATGAGCGACGGAGTCGCCCATCTCGGCGGTCGGCGCGAGCGAGAGATCCACGATGCCAAAAGGCACGCCCAGGCGCTCCGACGCCATCGTGCCGACCAGCTGACCCGTGCGTGTGATCTTGAACGCTGCCTTCTTGATCTCCTCGGCGACTTCGTTAAAGCTGGCGCCATGCAGATCGCCGAGCGCGCGATCGACCACGCCCGGCCCCGAAACGCCGACAGACACGACGCAATCTGGCTCCCCGACACCGTGGAACGCGCCGGCCATGAAGGGGTTGTCGCCCACCGCATTGGCGAAAACCACCAGTTTTGCGCAGGCAATCGAGCTGCGGTCGGCGGTCTGCGCCGCAGCTTCCTTCACCACTTCGCCCATGCGTCGCACTGCATCCATGTTGATGCCCGCGCGTGACGACGCTACGTTGACCGAACTGCACACCAATTCGGTCTCGCTAAGAGCGTGGGGAATGGAGTCGATGAGCCACTTCTCGCTGGTGGTCGCGCCCTTTTCGACGAGCGCCGAGTAGCCGCCGAGGAAGTTCACGCCAGAATCGCGGGCGGCCCGGTCGAGCGCCTTGGCAACCACTGTGGGATCGCCTTCGCAACCGGCCGTGATGAGGGAAACTGGTGTGACGGAGATGCGCTTATTGACGATCGGAATGCCCAGCTCCGCCTCGATACCCTCGCAGACCTCCACGAGGCGAGCGGCCTGCCTGGTTACGCGGTCATACACCGCCTGTGCGGTGGCTTCCATTTCAGAGCGAGAGCACTCGAGCAGGGAAATGCCCATGGTGACCGTCCGGATATCCAGACGGTACTTCTCGATCATGTCAATAGTGTCGAGGAACTTAGATTGCGCGAAGTTGAAATCCATCCTGGTCGCGCCCTTTAAATCTCGTTGACGGCGTTGAACAGCGCCTCAGACTGGATTCGAATGACAAGCCCCTCCCGCTTGCCGACGGAATCCATGTAACCCTGCAGCGTGCTGATAGGGGTGGCCTTCTCGTTGAACTCCACCCGCAGGATCATGGTGAACCATTTATCCATGAGGGTCTGGGAAACATCGACGATGTTGACGTCCTGCTCCGCCAGAGCAGTGGTGACGGCGGCGATGATGCCGGTGTGATCCTCGCCGGTGACGGTAATGATGGCAAACATGGCCTCAATTTTAGCCGGTGGGGAGGTGGGGAAAATCTGTGGATGGCGGTTGTGCTGGTGGCGAGTTTGTGGCGAAGCATGTTCAGGGCCGCCCAAAAACACTTCACGACACCTATGTCACCTCGTGTCATCTGTGGAGGCGGCATGAGGTGACATAGGTGTCGTGAAGTGAGGAGGAGGGGAGGGGCGTGAGCGTGGGCTGTGCCAGAGCGGGGGCAAGCCTTACGGAGCCAGCCCTATCGGACGTCGACGAACTCCTTGACAATCCACTTGCGCAGGGCGAGCAGAATCAAGCCCAAGACAACCGAGGCGATACCCAGGGTGATGAAGAAGGTGTTCTCAGCAGCGGCATCCTCATAGTTGTAGAAGCCGGCCAGGGTGCCTGCCAGTGAAGTACCCATAGCGACTGCCATCAGCCAGACGGCCATCATGCGCGACGGGAATGCTGCCGGAGCGACCTTGGTAGCAAGGGCGTTGCCGACTGGGCTCAGCATGAGCTCACCCATGGTGAACAGGAAGAGAATCCAGATAATCGCATACAGCGGAGTGGAGTTCTCACCGCCACCGGAGAATGGGATGAAGAAGAACAGCGAGATACCGATGATGATGTTGGCGACACCGAACTTCACTGGGGTGGACCACTGGCGGTCACCAAGCTTGGACCAGGCGGCTGCAAAGACCATCGAGAAGGCGATGATGAAGATCGGGTTGATCGAGTTAATCCAGGCCGGGGACATTTCCCAACCGAAGATCTCGCGGTCGAGGCGGATGTCCGAGTAGATGGCCAGCACCGTGAACTGCTGCTGGAAGATACCGAAGAACAGCACGCCTGAGACGAACATCGGGATGAAGCCGACCAGACGAGTCTTCTCCGATTTCGTCGTAAGTGGCGAGGAGTACATCTGCCACCACAGCACCACAGCGGCAATCAGTGCAATCACTGTGACCACAGTGGAAAGAGTAGTGACCGGAACAATTCCGGTGGAAACCAGCGTAACCGAGACAACAGTGATGACCACTGCGATACCAATCCATACCGGGTACTGCTTCTTCGGCAGCGGGTTCGGAATCTCATGGCCAGCCTCGGCGATGGTGGACTTGCGCATCAGGATGTACTGAACCAGGCCGGCAGCCATACCGATAGCGGCAAGGCCGAAGCCCCAGTGGAAGCCCTTCATGCCCCAAATCCAGCCGGTGAGCAGTGGGCCGAACAGGGCGCCGATATTGACGCCCATGTAAAAGATGGAGAAGCCGGCATCACGACGCGGGTCGTCCTTGGCGTAGAGCTGACCCAGCACGACCTGTGCGTTGGTCTTCACGCCGCCGGAGCCAATCGCGATGGAGACAAGGCCAATAGCCAGGCCAATCACGCCGGGGATGAATGCCAAGGAGATGTGGCCAATCATGACCAGGATGGCGGAGTAGAACAGTGTCCGCTCCGAGCCAAGGATACGGTCGGCAACCAGAGAGGCAACGAGTGCGGCCATGTAGACAAGACCGCCGTAAGCACCGACGATGGAGGTAGCAGCACCCTTGTCCAGGCCGAGACCGCCCTGAGTGGTCTCGTAGTACATGTAGAAAGCCAGGATGGCCTGCATGCCGTAGAAGCTGAAGCGCTCCCACATTTCGATGCCGAAGAGATTGGCGAGACCCCACGGTTGGCCCATGAAGGTGCGGTCTTCGCTGGACCCTGCGGGGTTATGAGTTCGTTGGGTCTCAGCAGTTGGTTGATTGCCGAGAGCCTCGTCTGAAGATTTGTCCATTCTTCAATTATCGAGGCGGAGTGCAAAAATTAAAAACCAGATTTAGTCAGTGAACTAAATCGAAGGGTTAGGAACGGGGCCAAAGGCTTAGTCCAGAGACTTACGAGCAACCGCATTCGACGCTGCTCGCCAACCCAGCAGCAGCAAGGCGCTCATGACTGAGGCAACCAGAATGAAGGACCAGTGCGGGACTGCCGAATTGCGGGTGGCCCACACAGCTAGGCCGACGACGACAGTGCCGAGCCACACAATTGCGCCTGAACTCACTGCACGCGGGTTCGGCTCGTTCTTAATCAGCGCGGTGCCCAGGAGGACACCGAATGCGAACGGCCACCAGGTATCGAGGATATTGATGAAGGTAAAAGAATCCTCGGGAGTGTTGTGAGCCAGGCGCGCTAACACGGCGAAAATAAAGATGGCGAGGATGTCAATCAAGAACGTCGATACGCGTGTGTTCATGCTTCTTAGTCTAGCGACCCCTCAGATTGGTGGGGGACCAGCGACCAGCGGCGAGGAAGCCATTAGCGGTCAGCGACTGGCTGATGCTCGGGCTGATCCTTGTGGTCGAAGCCGAGGGCGTAGATAATCCAGCCCACAATTGCCACCAGGACGAAGGAAACGATGCGGTAGACCAGCACCGCTGCAAAGGCCTCGGCGCCGGTGGTGCCGCCTGCGATGAGAGCCGCGGTCAAAGCGGCCTCGACAGTGCCGATGCCGCCCGGTGTGGCCTGGATGAAACCAGCGAGCTTGCCGGTTACGAAGGCCAGCAGCACCTTCGTAGCGGAGATGTCATCGACACCAACGGCACGGATGGCGGCGTAGAGACAGACAATTTCCGCGACCCAGTTGATAAAGGACCAGGTGAAGGAAAGAGCCAAAGTTTGCACGGGCAACTTCACGCTGGTCAGCTGTTTGACGGACTCTTCAAGTCGGTCGACATCGGTGTCCGCGGGCTTCTTTCGAATCTTGTTAAAGACACGCAGACACCACGCGCCTGTCTTGTTGAGAAAAGCCGGGTTCTGCGAAATCCGCCACAGCAAAATGGTGGCTAGTAAAACCGCAATTGCCATAGCGATGAGCACCGCGGTCGTGCCACCCTGTCCGACGAAGAAGAGGCTGCCAAGCCCCAGAAATGCCAGACCTAAAAACGACAACGCGCCCGAAAAAAGCACGAACCAGCTGACAAGGACCGCGGATGCGCCCCACTGCATCATGCGCTTAATCTGTAGCGCCGTGGAGAATGCAGCACCACCGGGAACGGTGACCGCCCACGCGTTGGATGCGAGGGTTAGCGCATTGGTGCTACGGCGAGTGGCTGCTTTTACGCCTCCAGCTCGCAACAGCAGACGCATCACTTCCGCCATCGCGTAGAGCGAAAAAGCCACGGAAAAAATAGCGATGAACAGCCACTTAGCGTCGACATCCGCAAGGATTTGGAGCCCCTGGACGACGCTGTCCCAGTTTCTTACCGTCAGGACGACACCGGCAATCACGAGGGCCACGAGGATTATCGATCGTAGCCAGCTCGAATTGCCGGTTTTGAGGACTTTTTTAAGTCGTGACATAAATAAGAAGCCTGTTCGTCTTCCTGTTCGTCTCCCTAGACGTCGCCGCAGTGGTCTCCCTAGTCGTCGTTCTTGCCGTCGCGCTCCTTGAGCAACGAAGTGAGCGGACGGAACGGCTGCAGCCACGCACCGCCATCAGGCAGGCGGTCGAGATCGATACGCGGTAGCGGCTCGCGGAAGACGCCCTTGATTTCCTCCAGGTCAACGAAGCGAATCGCATCGGAGGCCAGCGCCCAGGAAGCGTGCTCGTGAAAACCGATGACGGTTACCCGAATCCCCTCGGATGCGAGCTTTTCCAGCAGCTCCTGGAAATTCTGGCCATCGGCGGACGCAACGACGACACTGCGCAACACGCCCTCGTCGTAACGCCGTTGGATGTGCGCAATCATGTCCGGGTCAACGTCGGTGTCCTCTTCGATCTTCGGCTTTGCGAAGACCGCGAAACCGACATTGCGCAGAGCCTCGACCCAGGGGCGGACAATCTCCGCTGAGCCCGGGTTGACGTTGGTGAACACCGTGGCCTCGGGGAGGACATCGGAACCGATTTTGTGGGATACGCGCTCGGCTTCGTCGATAAGCCATTTGCCCACGGCGTCGAAGCGCGGGCGGTGCGCGGCGGTCGGGCGGGAGCCCAAAATGGCGCCGAGACCCATGTCCAAGTTCGGCGCGTCCCACACGAGCAGCGCGGTGGGGTGCGTCTCGGTGGTGTTGTAGCTGGCAGAGGTGTTCTGGGTAGTGCTCATGTTCCTATGCCTCTTTCTTGCGCCAGATGAACTCGTGGATGTCGTGGTCGAGGTTCAGGCCGCGGGCTTCGAACTTGGTCGTCGGTCGGTCGAGAAGCATGGGGGATTCCGGCCATGGCCAGGCGATGGGCTCGAGCGTCGGCTCGACCTCGCGGAGTTCCTCAATCCATTCCGCGTAGTCCGCGTGGTCGGTGGCAGCGTGGAAAATGCCGCCGGGCTTCAGACGCGAAGAAATCAGGCGCAACGTGCCGGACTGCACAATGCGGCGCTTGTGATGGCGTGCCTTCGGCCACGGGTCCGGGAAGAACAGGCGCACGCCGGCCAGCGACTCCGGCTCGATCATGCGCTGCAAAACCTCGACGCCGTCGCCGCGGACCATGCGGATGTTCGACACCTCATTGCGCACGGTGGCAGAGAGCAGTTTCGCCAGGCCAGGGCGGTAAAGTTCAACTGCGATGATGTTGTGGTCCGGTTCTTGCGGAGCCATAGCCACGGTGGATGTGCCGGTGCCGCAGCCAATCTCGACGATGGTCGGGCCCTTGCGGCCGAACCATTCCTCCACGTCAATGACTTCGTCGGAGAGGACCTTGCCGTAAGTGTCCCAGTTGTCTTCCCAGATTTTTTCCTGGTTGGGGGTCAAAGTGCCGCGGCGGAAGGACAGATTGCCGATGCGCGGGTAGTCAAGACCGTCGTCGAATTGGGTCTTTTCCGGACGACCTGCAGGCAATTCGCCCTTCTTCGGCTGGCGCTCATGCGGCTGTTCCGCCTGCTCGTCTCCGCGAGTTGGCAATGGTTCAGATTCCTGCGAAACCGCAGGCTGTTCGATATTTTCAGAAAAATCAGAAGTAGTCACGTTCCCTATTGTCCACGACATTGGCCAACTATCCAATCATTGCCCCTAGGATTTTTGTTGTTGTCCTGGCGGTTTCACTTCGGTTGACGATGCCGCGTCGTCCCGAACTGGCGGCATGGCGGGACAAGTTGTTTTGTCGACTTGCCGAATCCGCGGTCCGCTGTAGGCTGAACGCGAAGCCGCGCTTATTCGTTGGTTGAAGCCGTGCTTGGGGTCTGCCTAGCGCAGTGTTTCAGGGCGCGGATTCTGGCCTACGGGCCGTATGGGGGTTACGCAGGTTTTTAACTAAACTGCGCAGGGGATTTATGGGAGGGGACTAGGCCGAATGGACCTTATTTCCGCAAGTGACGTCACGGAAACAACACAGCCGTCAACAGGATCTACATCGTCGTTGCGCGCCGCTGTGGTGGACTGGCTGTCAGCACGGCAGGTCGCGCACTCGGACACCACACACACGAGCGGTGCGGAGGTGTGCGTCGCCAAGGCGCTTGAGCGTGAGAAACGGCCATCGATAATCTGCGCGCGATTGCGCAGGGGCGTGCGCGAAACCGCTGTGCGCGAGGCATTTTCGCAATGTCACGCGGAGCTGGCCGACAAGCTGTCCGTCCCTGTCGCGCTGGTCATCGAGCAACAACCGATTCGCCATTCGCTTGCCGACGAGTATTGCGACATCACCACAAACGAGACAGCTGAACACACCTTTTTGTTCAGCTCCGCGTTGCGGAAGATTGCTGAACGCCACGGGGCGAAAGGCGGATCACGCAATGATGACGGGCTACTCGCAGTGCAGTTGACTGAGATTGCGGCGGCCTTTCCCGCGGCTAGAGACAGCCTGGAGGAGCTGTTATGGCAGCACCGGACGTAGTTGAGCCACTCCCGGTCTCGGCCGAGGGGCCGGAGCAGCCACCGCTTCTTGTCACCAAAGCCGGGGACGCAGCGGACCGCGCGGACTTCTCGCAGATTGTTGATACTGCGACTCCGCCACGTCGCCTGGAGTTTGTGGATAAACGCAGCGCCGTCGTGCTCTATGTTGCAGACAGCGAGGTGCAGCCCACGCGGGAGTGCGTCAGCACGGTTGCAGCCATTAGCCAAGCCACCGGCCGTGTTGCAGTTGGCCTGATTGGCAATGGTGAGTATGCCGAGGCCTGGCGTCAGGAAATCGACAGCACAATCCCAATGGGAGCGCTGGACGAGAGGATGGCCAGAACCCTGGTTCTGCTGGCAGAAGGCCCGCCCAGAAACCCGGGGGAAACACTGAGTGCGCGCCGGGCTCGAAATGTGCGAGCTCAGCTGACACAGGAGCGATCGCGCGGAGCCGGGGCGGCGGCGCGATTGCAGCGGAAGATGCAGTTGGCAGCTGAGAGTGCGGTGCGGGATGCACTCCAGGAAGTGGCTGACGGCCCCGCAGGTGATCAGGCGGATCTTCAGGGGCGTGCCGAGGTCGCAGCGACGCGGCTGCAACAGCGGTGTGGCGACGAATTGGGCCTTCGTGTGGAAATCTCAGTGCCCGCTCCAGCAAGCCCAGCTCACCCCAGTTATGCCATGGACGCTCTGGTGGCGGTGGCATCGCTTGGCGTGGCGGTCGGCGCAGTGCGGATCGTCCACGGATTGCTGATGTGGATTGGGGTGCCGACGCCTGCGGCGCAGCTGGTCGCACTTGCAATAGGCCTCGGTGTTGCGGTGGCGGCGGTGGGTGCAACGATTCGTCGTAACGCACGCCAACGCACCGCGCAGTGGCGGGCAAATTATCTTGCCCATCTGCGGCGAAAATGGACACAGTCCGTGGAGATGACGGTGCGCGAAGCCATTGGTGCGCGGGGTCCGGGATGGCGAATAGAGCAGCTGGCGGAGTACACCGGAACGCCTGCACGATAGCTGTGACAGCGAAGAGAAATAGGGGGATATCACGATGGATGAGTTTTCTTTACTGCAGTACTTTTCCGATCAACCCGCGTCCGATGGCGGGGTGGAGGCGCGTTCGCCCGCTACGCCGTGTGGTTTGGAGGCAGCGACACCGATTGATGGGCAGTCGGTGGACGTTGGTGGCGCCGGGCTGGTTGTGGAGGTCGATGGGCAGCTCTACGACCTCGGCGACGACGAGGGGTCAATTACGCTTGCCGACGATTCCGGGTTGTCAATCTATTCAGATCTGGACGGTGACGGCACGGTGGATCACGTTACGACGGTCCGTTTTGACGGCACTTGGGAGTCTTGGAGCAGTGATGATGTGAGGGCTGCTGACGCGATGGGCGAAGCAGCAGTGAAACCGGCATCAGCCGCGGGGAAGTGGGATGCGTACTCATGGGAGCAATCCGCTCGGGGCAGCTGGGACTAACGACTTTGGAACCACGGTGCGCGGGGGTACCCGTGTCTCGGTTGCTTACAAATGGGGGTAACTGCACCCGAAGGGTTAATGGTTGTAAATTTATGTGGTGAGGCTGGCCTTATTCACTGGTTATGGCCGTAAATGAACAGGTCGCAAGAATGGGGCGGGGAAAATTATTTGTTGTAAAGCTGTGATGTAACGGCTTACAAATGCGGGAACAAGCCGATTGTCGATGTGGGGCCCGGCAACTTTCGGTATCCCCCGGTAGCCTTAAATTAAGACGCGAATCAATGAGTCAGGAGAACTGATGTCCGCACCTTCTATTCCTGGTCTCGAGGGCCAGGCCCCGACCGAGAACGCCGAACTGCTGCGCTGGATTGCTGAGGTCGTAGAACTGACCCAGCCAGACAAGGTTGTCTTTGCTGATGGCTCGGAAGAAGAGTGGAACCGCCTTACCCAGGACCTGGTTGATAAGGGAACTCTTATCAAGCTGAATGAGGAAAAGCGCCCGAACTCTTTCCTTGCCCGCTCTAACCCGAAGGACGTTGCTCGTGTGGAGTCCCGCACGTTCATCGCTTCTGAAAAGGAAGAGGACGCTGGCCCGACCAACAACTGGGCGGATCCGGTCGAGCTGAAGAAGGAAATGACCGAGCACTACCGCGGTTCCATGAAGGGCCGCACCATGTTCGTCGTTCCGTTCTGCATGGGTCCGATCACCGACCCGGAGCCGAAGCTGGGTGTTCAGCTGACCGACTCGGAGTACGTGGTTCTCTCTATGCGAATCATGACCCGCATGGGTCAGGATGCCCTGGACAAGATTGGCCCGGACGGAGACTTCGTCCACGCTCTGCACTCCGTTGGCGCTCCGCTGGAGGAGGGCCAGGAGGACGTTGCATGGCCGTGCAACGATGAGAAGTACATCACCCAGTTCCCGGAGACCAAGGAGATTTGGTCCTACGGTTCCGGCTACGGCGGAAACGCCATCCTGGCCAAGAAGTGCTACGCACTGCGTATCGCTTCGGTCATGGCCAAGGAAGAGAGCTGGATGGCTGAGCACATGCTCATCCTGAAGCTCACTAATCCGGAGGGCAAGGCCTACCACATCGCCGCTGCATTCCCGTCTGCATGTGGTAAGACCAACCTGGCTATGCTGACTCCGACCATCGAGGGCTGGAAGGCCGAGGTCGTCGGCGACGACATTGCATGGCTGAAGTTCGGTGAGGACGGTCGCCTGTACGCTGTTAACCCGGAGAACGGCTTCTTCGGTGTTGCACCGGGCACCAACTACTCCTCCAACCCGAACGCCATGAAGACCATGGAGGCCGGTAACACCCTGTTCACCAACGTCGCGCTGACCGACGATGGTGACGTCTGGTGGGAAGGCATGGAAGGCAAGCCGGAGCACCTCATTGACTGGAAGGGCAATGACTGGACTCCGGATTCCGACGAGCTGTCCTCGCACCCGAACTCCCGTTACTGCACCCCGATTTCGCAGTGCCCGGTCGCCGCACCGGAGTACGACGATCCGCAGGGTGTCCCGATCGACGCCATCCTGTTCGGTGGTCGCCGCCCGGACACTGTGCCGCTGGTGACCCAGGCACTGTCCTGGAACCACGCAACCTTCATCGGTGCAACCCTGGCTTCCGGCCAGACCGCTGCTTCCGCTGAGGCCAAGGTCGGTTCCCTGCGCCATGACCCGATGGCAATGCTGCCGTTCATTGGCTACAACGTCGGTGACTACCTGCAGCACTGGATTGACATGGGTGTCAAGGGCGGCGACAAGATGCCAGAGGTCTTCCTGGTCAACTGGTTCCGCCGCGGCGAAGACGGCCGCTTCCTGTGGCCGGGCTTCGGTGACAACTCTCGCGTTCTCAAGTGGATCATCGACCGCATTGAGGGCCGTGTTGGCGCCAAGGAGACCGTTGTTGGTCACACCGCTAAGGCAGAGGACCTGGACCTGACTGGCCTGGACATCGACTTTGAAGATGTCAAGGAAGCCCTGAAGGCACCGGCTGCTAAGTGGCAGGGTGACCTGCCGGACAACGAGGAGTGGCTGAAGTTCCTCGGCGACCGCGTTCCGCAGGAAGTCTGGGACGAGTTCGAGGCTCTGAAGGCTCGTATCGAGAAGAGCCTGCAGGACTAAGATCTTGCTAGCTAGCCTTGCTAAAAGCTAGAACATAGAACCACCCCCTTGTTGCCCGAAGTGGCTGGCAAGGGGGTGGTTTGTGCAGTACAACGATGAAGGGTGACACGCAATGCAATTAACGCTTTTCTCTGATTTGAGCCTGCGTGTCATCACTTTGATGGCGATGGGGGAGCCGGGACGGAAGTACACCGCTGCTGAGGTGGCGGAGTCTCTCAATGCGTCTCGCGCGCATGTTTCCAAGGTCGTCTCACGACTTGTGGAGCTCGGCTTCTTGGAGGCGGTCAAGGGGCGCAATGGTGGCATCTATCTGCGCGAGTCGGCTACGGAAAAATCCGTCGGCAAGCTGCTGCGCACTCTGGAAAACAACGAGGTCGTCGATTGTGTCGGCACTGACTGCCCATTACTGCCGACGTGCCTGTTGCGTGGCAAGTTAGCGGCTGCGCAGGAGGCGTTCTTCGCCGCACTGGATCCGGTGTTGATTGCTGATCTCATTCCGCCCAAATCGGCTAATGGTGTGGATGTCAATCGCCCCGAGGGAGACGGTCCGCAGGGGAGTACCCAGCTCAATATTCGTCCGGTTTAGGTGCAGAGCTGAAGGTCTGACCGCGGGTTGAAAAAGCTAAAAATGGTGCTGTCGAAGTTTTCTGGTGAAGTTTTCGACATTGCCATTTGTGCAGTTCAAGACGGGTAAAACTCAACCACAAAGAGTAGTTATGGACCCCATTGGGCAATAATACGCAAACAGAATGCGCAATATGGTGTTATTGTGAAGTCATGCCAAACCTGAATGTTAACAAGAACGGCCTGACTCCAGAGCAGGCTGAAATCGTCACTCAAACCCTGCCCGTCGTCGGTGCCAACATCGAGAAAATCACGCCGAACTTCTACAACCGGATGTTCGCTGCTCACCCGGAGCTCATTGCCGATACCTTCAACCGCGGCAACCAGAAGCAAGGTGCTCAGCAGAAGGCGCTGGCGGCATCCGTCGCTACCTTCGCAGCTACCCTGGTCGACCCAGATGCTCCCGCCCCGGAAGAACTGCTTTCCCGCATCGGCCACAAGCACATCTCCGTTGGCATCAAGCCGGAGCAGTACCCAATCGTACACAAGCACCTCTTCGATGCCATCGAGGAAATCCTCACCCCAGAGGTCTTTCAGGGGGCTGTCCGCGACGCATGGGATGCCGTCTACCTGGAGATGCAGCGCGTTCTCATCAACTTCGAGAAGGGGCTCTATGACGACCTCGGTGTCGAAGCAGGAGATGTCTTCCGCGCCGCTCATGTCGTCTCCCGTGAAGAGCGCGGTGATGACGTCGCAGTGTTCTCCGTCAAGCTTGACGACGAAACCCCCGTTTCCTACCTCCCGGGACAGTACATCTCTGTGCGTCAGACCATGCCGGACGGCGCCGGCCAGCTACGGCAATACTCTCTGGTCGGCGGCGAGGAAGGTGTTCTGACCTTCGCGGTTCGTCGTGTCGATGCCTCTGAGGACCTGCCGGCTGGCGAAGTTTCCACACAGCTGTGGGAAAAGGTGCAGCCGGGCGATGCCATCGAGATCTCTCTGCCGGCAGGTGACCTGGTGTTGGACACCAAATCAAACGACCCGGTGGTGCTTATTTCCGCAGGTATTGGTGCCACTCCCATGATCGGCATGTTGGATGCCCTGGTGGCTGGCGACTCTAAGCGAGATGTTGTCGTCCTCCACGCGGACCGTGCAGAAACCGCAGATGCCCTGCGCGCAGAGCGTGACAATGCTGTCGCCGCTCTGACCAATGCTCGCCAGCAGGTGTGGTACGAGCCGGATTTGATGAATCTGGCGGATGCGGAGCTGCCGGAGGGCGCTCAGTTCTACCTCTGTGGTGGCAACGGCTTCCTGCAGGCCATTCGCCAGCAGCTCGCCGATCGCGGTGTTGCTCGCGATAACGTTCACTTCGAGCTGTTCAGCCCGAACGATTGGCTGCTAGACGCTTAACGCCACAACCGCGCCGTCGCCATAAAAGTCGTCGTCACAAATAAAGCCAAATGACCAGCCGCGATATATGTCCGGGGCTGGTCATTTTGCAGTTTGTAGCATCGGCGGCTTCGTATTACTCGGCCAAGCCGGAAAGCTCCGCAACAACATCCGCCGCATATTGATTCGTGCACTGCGCAAACGCAATACCTGCCCACAAATTGAGATACTCGGGATCGACGGCCTTATTCGCCGCGCCGCGAAGCGGTGTGGTCAAGTAGTGCAGTTGCGGGTAAAGCTCCGGCGCGACCCTAGAAAACTCCCGGGTAAACGTGTTCTCGATGGCACGCGCTGGCTTGCCGGAAAAAGCATGAGTCAAAACGGTGTCACGCCCCACCAAATCACGCAGTGCCCGTCGGTGCGTCTCCTTCGTACCCGCCTCCGCGGTGGTGAGGAACCGTGTGCCAGCTTGCACAGCCACCGCGCCGGCTTCCACAAGCTTGACGACGTCCTCTCGGTTACCCACCCCACCAGCGGCGATGATGGGAACATTGGTAACTGCACATGCTTCGGTGACTGCTTGGGCGAGCTCTTCCACAGAGGCCCCAATGCTGTCGGACGAATCCTTCCCCTTCACAAATGCGCGGTGCCCACCCGCAGCTAGTCCCTGCAGGACAATGCGATCAGCGCCAGCCTTCGCCGCCGCCTGTACACCCTCAATTGAGGTCGCATTCAAAATCACTTTGCGGCCTGATTCCTTTACCCGAGCAATGACCTCGTTATCTGGGTAGCCAAAGGTAAAGGAGACGAACTTCAGGGCATCGGGATTGGGCAGAAAGTCATCAGCGAGAATTGCCTCGACTTTCGCCGAGAAGTAGTCATCTGACCAGGTCGGAGTGTCAGGCAAGTCGATGTCGAAGTGGGCAGCGGCCGGCGCCAGACGATTACGAAAAGCGGTCCACTGAGCAAGTTCCTCCTCTGAGGTTCCGATACCGGCGTCAGCAGTGTTGGGGCAGAAGAGGTTGATGCCGAAACCTTTGCCGTCGTCAAGCAGTGCGCACGTCTTCCGTGCTTGTTCAGTGAGCTTTTCGACAGTGAGATATCCGGCGGCAAGGGTGCCAACCCCGCCAGCATTGGAAACGGCAGCGACGAGTTCGGGCGTGGATGGGCCACCGGCCATCGGCGCCAAAATGATTGATGAGCGTCGGAGGTTTTCGAGTGTCTGCGAGGTTGTACTGCTCATAGGGGCGAGAGTAACACTAAGGCCGGATTCCCCCGCGTGGGAGAACCCGGCCAATGCCGACGAACGACGTTGCGCAATAGACGCCGCGCTACCGCCTCAAGAACTCAAGAACTACTTGGTGCTCTCCGGCGGATCCAGCGGCATACCCTGGCCAGCGCGGTAGAACGGAATGTCCTGCGGTGCCAGCGGGGTCTTGCCGGCGATGAGGTCAGCGGCCTTTTCGGCAATCATCATAGTCGGTGCGTAGATATTGCCGTTGGTGATGCCCGGCATGACCGAAGCGTCAACCACGTAGAGGCCCTCGGTGCCGTGGACCTGCATGGTCTCCGGATCGACCACGGCCATCTCGTCGGAGGCCGGGCCCATCTTGCAGGTGCAGGATGGGTGCAGTGCGGTCTCGGCATCCTTGCGGACCCACTCGAGGATTTCCTCGTCGGTCTGCACATCTGCACCCGGGGAAATCTCGCCGTCGGTGTACTCCTTCATTGCCGGAGTGTCCAGCAGCTTACGGGAGACCTTCACAGCCTCGACCCATTCACGGCGGTCCTGATCAGTGGACAGGTAGTTGAACAGGATCGACGGCTTGACCTTGATGTCCGAGGAGGTGATGTGGACATGGCCACGGGCATCCGAGTACATCGGACCAACGTGGAACTGGAAACCGTGCGGGCTATCGATCTTCGTGCCGTCGTAACGCATGGCCAGCGGCAGGAAGTGGAACATCAGGTTCGGGTAGGGCTCGTTGTCGTTGGAGCGCGCGAAACCGCCACCCTCGAAGTGCGACGTTGCCACCGGGCCCTTGTGGGTGAGCATCCACCACAGACCGATGAACGGCCAACGCCACTTCTCCAGGTACGGCTGTGAAGACACCGGCTGGGTGGCGTTGTACTGAATGTAGACCTCCAGGTGGTCCTGCAGGTTTTCGCCGACACCAGGCAGGTGCTTGACGACGTTCACTCCGGCGGCATTCAGAATCTTCTCATCGCCAACGCCGGAGACCTCGAGCAGCTGCGGAGAGTTGAAAGCGCCACCGCAGAGGATGACCTTGTCTGCTCGCACCTGGTGTGTACGACCCTTCCAGGTGTACTCGATGCCGACGGCCTTGGTTCCCTCGAAGAGGATGCGGGTGGCTTCTGCGCGGGTGCGAAGCTCCAGGTTTGGACGCTGCAGGGCTGGGTGCAGGTATGCGCGGGCAGCGGAGAGGCGACGGCCCTTGTCGATGTTCGCGTCGAAGGGACCGAAGCCCTCCTGGCGGTAGCCGTTGACGTCCGGCGTGTAGTTGTAGCCGGCCTGCTGAACAGACCTGAAGAAGGCCTTGAACAGCGGAGAATCGGCCGGACCGCGCTTCATGCGCAGCGGCCCGTCGTGGCCACGGCGCGGGTCGTCCTTGTCGGAGCCGAGCGCATTTTCCATGCGCTTGAAGTAAGGCAGAACGTGGTTCCAGCCCCAGTTCTCCAGCCCCTTGGTGTCGCCCCACTTGTCGTAGTCCATGGGGTTACCGCGCTGGTAGATCTGGCCGTTGATGGAGGAGGAACCGCCGACGACCTTGCCGCGGGCGTGGTAGATACGGCGACCGTTCATCTCCGGTTCCGGCTCGGATTCGTACTTCCAGTCGTAGTACTTGTTACCGATTGGGAAGGAGAACGCCGAAGGCATGTGAATGTAGAGGTCCCAGAGGGAGTCCATGCGGCCGGCCTCGAGTACGAGCACCTGCTGAGTGTGGTCTGCGGACAGCCGGTTAGCCAGCACAGAGCCGGCAGAGCCCGCGCCAACGATGACGACGTCGCGGTGTTCGACTGTGGTGTTGCCATTCTTTTTACCGAAGTTGAAGACAGCCGGGAAAGCTCCCATGTTCTGGTGTACCTCCGTAGGTTGTTTGCCGATGTAAATCGGAATGGGTTTCAAGGACTGCGATAAGCCTCGAGTCGTATTTAAAGTCTGGCCCTATATATTGGTATTAGAATAAATGGCCGGAGGCGTATCTCAAGTCCCCTTCACCTATATAGAATGACACACAATTGTCATTCAGTTCCAGTTAGAACGATTTTAAATACTTTGAAAACTAGGTATATTTGCAGGTGGGGAGGGTAATGCTGGGAGAGAAAAATCCTTTGTGGCCGCCTTTTACGGTTTGAAGGATTATGCAAACTAGGTATGCTGAATTAGTTCCCGAATCTGAAGGATTTTCCTATGTCTGATACTCCGCCAACAGAGAATGAGGCGGAGGGGAAGTCATTATCGCCACAAGAACTGCAGCGATCAATGCCTGCCCCTTCGCAACAATCGCAAACGAGTGCAACTTCTGAACCTGAGGTCAACTGGCCCGTATTTATTATTTCAGGCGTTGGCATTCTCGCCATTGCCCTGTGGGCTATTTTTGCCCCGGACAACGCGGCGGACACCCTCGCTGGCATTGTCGCCTGGGTATCAAAGAACTTCGGCTGGTTCTATATCGTGACCGCGACGGTGGCAGTGCTCTTCATGCTCTACATCGCCATCTCGCGAACGGGGCAGATTAAGCTCGGCCCCGATCACGCCAAACCTCAGTTCGGCCTGTTTTCTTGGGCCTCTATGCTCTTTGCCGCAGGTATCGGCATTGACTTGCTCTTCTTCTCGGTAGCAGAGCCGGTGGCACAGTACTATGGCCCGCCGACCGGAGATGCGGAGACCATCGAAGCCGCGCGTCAGGCAGTCGTCTTTACGCTCTTCCACTACGGCGTGACCGGTTGGGCGCTCTACGCGCTGATGGGCATGGCCTTCGGCTACTTTGCTTACCGCTTGAACATGCCACTGACCATTCGCTCGGCGCTCTACCCAATCATTGGCAAGCGCATCCACGGCCCCGCTGGTGAAGCGGTCGAAATCGCAGCGATGCTCGGTACCGTTTTCGGTGTCGCAACTTCGCTGGGTATCGGCGTCGTCCAGCTGAATTACGGTCTGCGCGTGCTGTTCGGGGTGGAGGAGAGTACGTCCTGGCAGATTGCTCTAATCGTGGTGGCTGTAGCGGTGGCTATCGCCTCCGCAGTTTCCGGTGTTGACAAGGGAATTCGTCGTCTCTCGGAGCTCAACGTTGGCCTGGCCATCTGCTTGATGCTCTACATCCTGGTCACTGGCCGCACCGCGTTCCTGTTTGACGCCCTGGTGATGAACGTCGGTGAGTACGTCTCCAAGTTCCCGTCCATGACTATGGATACCTACGCCTTCTCGGGCGCACAGGAATGGCTGAACGCCTGGACTCTGTTCTTCTGGGCTTGGTGGGTGGCCTGGGCTCCATTCGTCGGTTTGTTCCTGGCTCGCATTTCCCGTGGCCGTAGTCTGCGTCAGTTTGTCGTCGGCACGCTGACCATTCCATTCCTCTTCGTTCTGATGTGGGTATCGGTGTTCGGTAACTCGGCTCTGGACCTGGTTATCGGTGGCGATTCGGAGTTTGGGCAGACTGCATTGGATTACCCGGAGCGCGCCTTCTACCTTCTGCTAGAGCAGTACCCGGCACCGATGTTGGTGGCGGCAGTCGCCTCCCTGATCGGTCTGCTGCTCTACATCACCTCGGCTGACTCGGCAGCACTGGTGATGAGTAACTTCACTTCGAAGATCACCGACACACAGCAGGACGGTAAGAAGTGGACCCGTATTTTCTGGGCTGTCGTGGTCGGTGTGCTGACCATCGCGATGCTCTACGTCGGCGGTATTCCGACACTGCAGTCCGCGACGATTGTGATGGGCCTGCCGTTCGCCTTTGTCATCTATCTGGTGATGTATGGCCTCTTTAAGTCGCTGCGACTGGAGCTGCTGCAACAGGATTCGACACGTCGAGCCCTCCATGGGGCGATGTCGGGCCGCGCCGTAGATGGCGAACAGGGCGACTGGCGTAAGCGACTTGCCCGCTCCATGTCCTTCCCGGGCAAGAAGCCAGTCATGCGCTACCTCGACCGAGTGGTACAGCCCGCGCTTGAACAGGTGGCAGAAGCTATCAGGGATCGTGGCGGCGAAGTGACGCTGCACCGTGAACCAGCAGAAGAAGTTGGCATCGACCAGATTGACCTGCAGGTCGGTTTCGGCGAGGAGATGAGCTTCCGCTACCAGGTCTATCCGGTTGAACACTTGACGCCGTCTTTCGCTGGCCTGGTACACCTGGACAGTGATGCTGATATTTACTACTACCGTCTCGAGGTCTTCACGCTTACCGGCTCGCTCGGCTACGACGTCTATGGCTACACCCAAGAGCAGCTGATTTCCGACGTCCTCGACCTCTACGAACGGCACTTGGAGTTCCTGCATATGCAGTCTGATCTCCCGGGCACCTCAGATCTGTCCGATAATGCCGAACCTGTCCGCGAATGGTCTGATGACTACGCCAAGGAGGATTCCTAAATGACCTTTAAGCCTTCCACTACTGATAAGGCTCTCGCACCCGAGACCGCCAAATCTCACGAAGGGGCCGCCACGCTGTTTATCAACGGCACCTGGTCCGCTGCAGCCGCTGGCAACACTCGCACCATCGAGTGCCCGGCCGACGGCTCTTTCATCGCCGAGGTCGCAGAAGCAGACGCAACCGACACCGAGCGTGCCATCGCCGCCGCCGACGCTGCTTTCCGACGTACCGGAGAAGGTTCCTGGGCATCCTGGAGCACAGCTGAGCGCAGCAAGTTGGTACTCGATATCGGTGCTGCCATCAGGCAGCGCAAGGACGAATTTGCCTGGGCAGAGGCTATGGATACCGGCAAGCGCCTGCCTGAGGCGGCAGCCGATATGGATGACATCATCGCCTGCTTTGAGTACTTCGGGAAGCTCGCGGGCAATGATGCCGGTCGTCTCGTGGATGCGGATGACCCGTCCGTCGTCGCGCGTATTGTGCGTGAGCCCGTCGGTGTCTGTGGTCTGATTACGCCGTGGAACTACCCACTGCTGCAGACCGCATGGAAGGTCGCACCGGCGCTGGCCACGGGCAATACCTTTGTGCTCAAGCCGGCGGAGCTGACTCCGCACACAGCAATTCTGCTCATGCACGTCATCGATGATCTGGGTGTTCCGGCGGGCGTTGCCAACCTCATTACCGGAGCCGGTGCCGAAGCGGGCGCACCGCTGTCCTCGCATCCGAAGGTGGACATGGTCTCCTTCACTGGCGGTCTTGTCACTGGCAAGATTATTGCTGGTGAAGCGGCTAAGTCTGTGAAGAAGGTCGCGCTTGAGCTCGGCGGCAAGAACCCGAACATCATCTTCGCCGACGCCGATTACGAAGCCGCTTTGGACAATGCCCTCAATGCTGCGTTCCTGCACTCCGGTCAGGTGTGCTCGGCGGGCGCTCGCTTGATTGTGGAGGAGTCCATCGCCGAGAAGTTTGTCGACGATCTGGTCGAGCGCGCCGGACACATCCAGCTCGGCGGTCCGCTCGACGAGAAGGCCGAGACCGGTGCGCTGATTTCGAAGCAGCACCTGGATAAGGTCGCGGCATACGTCGATCGAGCTCGTGAGCAGGGCGCACGCGTGCGCGTAGGCGGCGAGATTGCCACGGGCACCACCGCCGATGGTTCCGCCTCGCTTGCCGACGGCTACTTCTACCTCCCAACCGTGATTGACCAGGTCACCCGCGAAATGGACTGCGTTCACGACGAAGCCTTTGGACCGGTGGTGACGGTGGAGACCTTCACCACGGTTGACGAGGCCATCGAGATCGGCAACGACACCGAATACGGCCTGGCCGGTGCGGTGTGGTCATCCAACCGCGAGGTGTCTGAGCGCGTTTCCCGCGAGCTGCGTCACGGTACCGTCTGGATCAACGACTTTGGCCCCTACCTGCCACAGGCCGAGTGGGGTGGCTTTGGTCAGTCCGGTATTGGCCGTGAGCTGGGCCCGACCGGCCTGGAGGAGTACACCGAAGCCAAGCTGGTCTACGAGAACACAGCACCGGCGGTTACCGGTTGGTTCGAGGATCGTCGTTAAATAACTCGGCACAAGCCCGAGCAATAATACGGGAAAACGACCCATCGGCCGTTATACTCACCGATTGAAAAAATCGACTCTGCGCACAACTGCGATAAAGGTTTGCAGTTGTGCGCGTTGTGTTTTCTAAAGGACATCTGCCGTGAACGCTACTACCCGCTCCGACAATGCCAGTTCTAGTACCGCCAGTGGGCCAGATACTGCCTGCGCCGATACTGCCAGCACCGCCGCGACCTTCACCCGCTTCACCTGGCGCCAGCATGTCATCGCCTGGGCTGTGCATGCCTTCACGCTGACCGGTTTGGTGTGGGCAACGCTGGCTGCGGTCGCACTGCTGGAGGGCAGCCCACATTGGATGTGGCTCTGGCTGGGCATTGCCCTCGTCGTCGATGGTGTCGACGGCAATATGGCGCGTAAGCATCACATCAAGGAAGTCGTCCCGTGGTTTAACGGCGCAGTGGTGGACAACATCGTCGACTATCTCACCTGGACCGCCATACCCGCGGCTTTCATGGTTATGTATCTGCCACTGGGGCCACGGCCGTTGGCGATTGCCCTGATTATTTTGGTCCTGGTGTCGTCGATGTTCTGCTATGCCAACGAAGCCGCCAAGTCCGGCGACTACTACTTCGTTGGTTTCCCTGCCGCGTGGAACATCGTGGCAGTCTTGCTGTGGGTATGGAACGCGCCCATGGCGGTGTGCATCGCTGCCATTTTTATCTTCAGCGCAATGACGCTGGTGCCGCTGCACTACACGCATCCATTCCGCGTGGAACGCGGCCGGATTGCCAACATTGCCGCAACGTTCATCTGGATTGTCTCGACCGGCATGCTTATCGCAAGTGAGACGATGGCAGCGTCGTTAAGCAAGGCGTCTATCCACGGGCTTGTGGCTGTCAACGTTGCCGCCGGTGCCTGGCTGATTATTGGCGGCGTGCGGCGCTCGCTTAGCGGTCGCTAGCGGCAGTTGGTGGGTGGTTGGCGCAGGATTGCGGAGATGGCGCGGTCGCGCAGCCAGCGGACGTATTCGACGGCGCAGGCTGCGACAATTAACGCGATGACAAAGATGGTGACCCACATCGGATAATCGCGCCCATTGGCCCAGAAGTAGACGTAAGGCGAGACGAAAGTCACTAGGGTGATCAGGAGCCCCAGCATTCTTCGGCCGAATGAGCGGCCGGTGATCATCTCGACAATTCCCCAGGTGTAGGGGATAGCGGTAATGATGTCGATGCTCCACAGCACCCAGACATTGCCGTGGAATCCGGGGACGAAAACCACAGGTAGCGCGCGGAGCGAAGAGTAGACCATCACCACCAGGTAGGCCAACACTTTCGGGTTGTAGAGCAGGCGCCACACGGGGTTGCGCTCGATGAGTTTGGTCCCGACTTTGCGTAGTGCATGCAGATCCTTTTGCTGCATGACCAGCGTATTTGTTCCCTCCAGCAGGTAAGCGAGCAGTTTTTGCTGCTCGAGACTGCCGTGTGCCCAGGCCTGCACCAGCTCGCTTGGCGAGATAGCGATGGGCACCAGTGGTTCTCCGCGCTGTTTCAGCGCAGTGGGAAGCTCGAGGGTACTGCCATCGAGCTTATCGACGGCCAGTTCCGGGCCCACCACATGAACGATGTCGCCGCCGAGGATGTTTTGTACCTTCTTCACATCACTTTCGGGCAGCGAGCTGAACCAGAGTAGCTGCCGGGAGGAAATCGCCATTCGCAAGGCGGTGCCCAGAGCTTCTGCCGCGTCATCGATGGCGTAAAAGTCCTGCGTGTTGGTGTGGGCGAGTGAACGCAAGCTGTCGATTGTCACGACATTTTTGGCATTGAGCTCGTTGAGGCGGGCCACGCCGGAAATATCGATGACCGCCTGAGGGTCAAGGGCGAAAGCATGGGTAAAAGGAAGGTCGAGTATCGAGCGCATCGCAAGGAGCCGCTGGTGTCGCTGGTGTCCAACCAGGGCTGAATTCTGTGCGCTCATAGTGTTTTAGCTTGCCACAACTTGCGCTTCTCACCAGCAACTATACGGTTCGGTCTGTCTATTGGCAGGTGTTCTACCCTGTGAAAACTTCATTAAGTTGGACTTTTTTCGCTGTGTAGAGTAGCTTCTAATCCACTAATAGACAGGTCTGTTCATTATGGCTTTGATGGCGGACTGGCTCATAAATTTAGGAGAAACACTCTCATGCTCATTTCAGGACTAGCGCTGGGTGCCGTGCTCGGCTTTGTTATGCAGCGAGGACGCTTCTGCGTCACCGGCTTCTTGCGCGACATCTTCACTCAGCGCAGCTGGCGCGGCTTTGTCGCCCTGCTGATTGTTATTTCCGTCCACGCCATCGGCCTGGCCGCACTGACCAGCGCCGGCGTGATTACTCCCGAATACAACGAGCTGGCACCGCTGGCCGTTATTGTCGGTGGCGTTATCTTCGGACTGGGTATCGTCCTGGCCGGTGGCTGCGCCTCGGGTACCTGGTACCGCTCCGGTGAGGGCCTGATCGGCTCCTGGATCGCACTGGTCTTTTACGCCCTATCCGCTGCTGCCATGAAGACTGGCTTCCTCAACGGCCTGCAGGATTCCCTGAAGGACCGCACCGTCGGCCTGACCAGCATCCACGCCTCTCTGGGCATTAGCATCTGGCCACTGGTCATCGCGCTGAGCGCCGTCACGGCATACTTCGCTGTCCGCTTCCTGCGCGAAGAATTCTCCGGCCCGCGCCCGGCCACTCTGGCGCCGCGCAAGACCGGCCTGGCACACATCCTGGCCGAAAAGCCCTGGCATGTTTACGCCACCGCTGTTGCCGTTGGTGTGCTCGGCGTTATCGCATGGCCGCTGTCCGCTGCCACCGGCCGCAACGACGGCCTCGGCATCACGACTCCGTCCTCCAACCTTGCCAACTACGTTGTCACTGGTGACACTGAGCGTTTCGACTGGGGCGTCCTCCTCGTCCTCGGCATCCTCGTTGGCTCCTTCATCGCGGCTAAGGCCTCCGGTGAATTCCGCCTCCGCGTCCCGGACGCAACCCAGGGCGCACGCTCGGTCGTCGGCGGCATCTGCATGGGCGTCGGCGCTGCGTGGGCCGGCGGCTGCACCGTCGGTAACGGCATGGTCCAGACCTCGCTGTTCAGCTACCAGGGTTGGCTCGCACTGGCGTCCATCGCCGCAGGTGTCGCTATCGCCGCAAAGCTCTGGCTGAAGCCGTCCGCACCTTCGCTTAACGACGTCCCGAGCACCCCTTCCACCACCAACGACACAGCGGTATCGGCAACTGCTCCGGTCACTTCGACTGCTACTTCGCCTGTGTCCCTGCCGGGTAGCGAAGGTGCCGGTGCCGCTGGCACCGAGGCCTCCCCGCTGGCGGGTGCCTTTACTGTCGCGCCGGTAGCGTTGCTCGACCGGAGCGTCGTCAAGCAGGAAGACGGCAAGCTCACGCCACTGGGCGATGGGCGTTACGAGCTCGACACCGTCGGCGCGGTGTGCCCATTCCCGCTGATCGAGGCCAAGGACGCGATCAACAAGATTGAGGTCGGCGAGGAGCTGGTGATCCCATTCGACTGCACCCAGGCCACGGATGCGATTCCGCGCTGGGCTGCGAAGGATGGCCACGAGGTCACCAACTTTGAGCAGACCGGTGAAGCTGGCTGGACGATTTCCGTCCGCCGCGGGAAGTAAGGCATGGTGACGGCGGGGGAGCGTTGTTAGGGTGAGGGCATAGATTGATTGACATCAACAACAAAGGAGCTCAACCATGGCAAAGAATATTCGACCACTAGATGCTCTCGTAGCCGCGGGTGCCGCCAGCGTCCTTGTGCTGGCCGGTTGCTCCTCCGATGATTCGGCTAGTACTGAGGCAAGCAGCACTGTTAGCGAAACCAGCTCTTCCGTGTCGGCCACCAGCTCTGAGGGGCATGACGACATGGATGATATGGACGATGCCGATGAGCATGGCGGTCATGGTGACCAGGGTGATGACGCGATGGCCGGCCATGACCATCCGGCCGATGGTGGTCCGGCTCCAGAGGGAATGATTGCGGCGGACAACGCGAAGTTCCCGGTCGGCAGTGAAGTGCAGGTTCTCGCCGATCACATGCCGGGCATGAAGGGTGCAGAAGGCAAGGTTGTTGGTGTTTTCACCACCACAACCTACTCCGTTTCCTACACCCCGACCGATGGCAGTGAGCCGGTGAAGGACCACCGCTGGGTCGTTCATGAGGAGCTGGAGAACCCAGGCGAAGCACCGCTTGCCGACGGCTCCGAGATCACCATCAACGCCGAGCATATGGCGGGCATGAAGGGGGCCAAGGGCACTGTTGACTACTCCACCCAGGAGCCGGTGTACATGGTCGATATTGACGATGATGGCATGACCATGAAGAACCACAAGTGGGTTACTGAAAGCGAGCTTGCTCCGGAGGACTAGCAGGCTGTCTGGACGGTCTTTCCGGATAGCTTTCTCTCTTCTCTCGCTCAATCCGCTCCGACTCAAAATCGCCCAGCCACTTCACGACACCTATGTCACCTCATGCCACCTCCACAGCTGGTACGAGGTGACGCCTGTGTCGTGAAGTGGCCCAGAAGGGGGGCGGAGCGAAGTGCCCTGGGGAAACAGGCCACCGCCCAGCTACAGATCCAAATCCAACGACGCACCAGGGATGGCGTCCAGCAGCCGCTGGGTGTATTCCTTCTCCGGGTGATCGAAGAGATCGTCGGTCGGACGGTGTTCAACCATCTTGCCGTGCTCCATCACGATGACCTCATCAGCCACCTGCCGCACCACAGCGAGGTCGTGCGTAATAAACAGGTAGGCCAAATCCATCTCTTCCTGCAGCTCGGCGAGTAGTTCGAGCACCTGAGCCTGCACCACCACGTCGAGTGCTGACACCGCCTCGTCACAGACCACAACCTCAGGGTTCAGGGCCAGTGCACGCGCAATCGCCACACGCTGACGCTGACCACCCGACAGCTCACCGGGGAAGCGGCGCCCCATTTCCGCGGGAAGAGCGACGCGGTCGAGAAGCTCGAATACGCGCTGCTCACGCTCCTTCTTGGTGCCAATCTTGTGAATCCGCAGCGGCTCCTCGATGGAGGAATGCACCGTGCGCATCGGGTCCAGCGTCGCATACGGGTTCTGGAAAATCGGCTGAATGCGACGCCGCAGCTCCAGCTCCTCTTTACGATTCCGGCCCTGGACGCGTTTGCCGTCGAAAAGCACTTCGCCTTCGGTCGGATCGAGCAGCCCCAGCGCCATGTTGGCGACAGTGGACTTGCCCGAACCGGATTCGCCCACGATTCCGATGGTGCGACCGCGACGCAGCGTAAAGCTGATGTCATCGACGGCGCGGAAGGAATCCTTGCGCCACGGACGGTCGCCGCGGATGGCGAAGTCGCGCACCAAGTTCTTCGCGACCAGAATCTCCTTCTGGTCCGCATCCGATGTCGTCGGCGCCGCCACCACGCGATCACCGCGCCGGGCAGCCAGCGATGGAGCCGCCGCGATTAGCTGCTTGGTGTATGGATGCTGCGGGCGGGTGAGAACTTGCAGGGCAGGGCCGGTCTCCACGACACGTCCTGCTTGCATAACGACGAGTCGGTCAGCGCGCTCGGCAGCCAAACCGAGGTCATGGGTAATAAGCACCACGGACGTGCCGAGTTCGCTAGTGAGCTTGTCGAGGTGGTCGAGGATCTTCTTCGCCACGGTCACGTCGAGAGCGGAAGTGGGCTCATCGGCAATCAGCAGCTTTGGGTGCGCGGCCAAGCCCATCGCGATAAGCGCGCGCTGGCGCATACCACCGGAGAACTCGTGCGGGTACTGGTCGATACGCTTTTTAGCGTTCGGCAGGCCAGCCTGTTCCAGCAGCTCAATCGCCTTTTTGTGGGCCTCGGAGCCAGTGGCGATGTTGTTGGCGCGCAGCGCCTCCTTAATCTGGGAACCGACGGTCCACACTGGATTGAGATTGGTCATCGGATCCTGGGGGACCAGGCCGATGCCGTTGCCGCGGATGCTAACAAACTCGCGGTCGGTCAGGTGTGTGATGTCACGGCCATCGAAGGTGATGGTGCCACCGGTGACTTCACCATCACCGGGCAGCAGCCCCAGCGCGGCGTGGACAGTGGTGGACTTACCCGAGCCGGACTCGCCGACAATGGCGACCGTCTCACCGGGGAAAACCTCAAGGTCGACGTCATGCACGACATCGGTCAACGATTTACTGCGGCGGCCGGACGCTGTGGTCGTCGGAAAGCCAATGCAGACATCCTTCAAGGTGAGAATGGGCGCTGCGGAAGTATTGGTGTCGGTGCTCATCGACGACGCTCCTTCGGGTCGAGAGAATCCTTCAAAGCGTCACCCATGAGGATGAAGCCGAGAACGGTAATCGCCAGGGCGAGTGCTGGCCAGAACAGGTTGGACGGGGCCTGGCGGAGCACCTGCTGTGCGACAGAGATGTCGTTGCCCCAGGAAACGGTGGTCGTCGGCAGGCCAATGCCCAGGTAGGACAGCGTGGCCTCGGCGACGATGTAAATACCCAGCGAGGTCGTGGCCATGACGATGACAGGGGCGAGGCAGTTCGGCAGCACATGGCGGAAGAGAATGCCAGTGCTGGACAGACCGAGCGCCTTGGAGGCGGTGACGTATTCCTCGTTCTTCACCGAGATCACCGAGGAACGCACCACGCGCGCCATCTGCGGCCAGCCGAAAGCAGCGAGCACGAAGACCACGGACCAGATGGTGCGTTCGGTAAACAGCTGCATCAGCACGATGCCGGCGAGAATCAGGGGGATGGCAAAGAACATGTCCGTGATGCGGGAGAGCACCGCGTCGACCCAACCGCCGAGATAGCCAGCGATGGCACCGAGGATGATGCCCACCACGGTCACGGCCAGGGTGACGCCGATGCCGACGATGACCGAGGCGCGGGCACCGTAGATGACACGGGCGTAGACGTCGTAGCCCTGCTGAGTGAAGCCCATCGGGTGGCCGTCGCGGGCCGGGGCCAGCGAGTCACGCAGGTTTGCCGCCGTCGGATCCACAGAGGTGAACAGTGACGGGAACGCGGCCACTGCGATGGAGAGCAAAATAATGAATGCGGAAACCCAGAACAGTGGGCGGTAACGCAGGTTCTGCCAGGCCGAACCCCAGAGCCCCAGTGGTGGGGTATCCGGCAACTGCTTGTGGTCGGGGTTCGTCGCCGGGTTTGGTGCCTGTGCGGCGTTGGCCTGGGTGGTGCCGGACTGTGCGGTGCCGGTATGCGCGGCGTTGGACTGCTTTTCTGGCTGAGTCGAATCTAACTGCGTCGAATCTGGCTTAGGCATAACGAATCCTCGGATCCAGGACTGCGTAGAGCAAGTCGATGAGCAAGTTGGCGAACATGTAAATAACCACCAGGATGGTCACGATGCTGACCACGGTGGGAGCTTCACCAATCTGGACGGCGTGGAAGATCAGGCCACCGATACCTGGCACGTTGAAGATGCCCTCGGTGACAATTGCGCCGCCCATCAGAGCCGCGAGATCAGCGCCGATGAAGGTCACAACGGGAATTAGCGAGTTGCGCAAGATGTGGCGACGGGTGACTTCAGAGGTTGGCAAGCCCTTGGCGCGGGCAGTGCGTACGAAGTCAGCATGGCGTGCCGACGAGACCTCGGAGCGCGTCAGTCGCAGAACATAAGCAACCGAGACGAGACCCAGCACGAATGCCGGAAGTAGTAGGGAGGTAAAGGAGGCATCGCTACCAACGGTGGGGGAGACGATCTCCCAGCGCACACCGAAGAGGTAGCGGGCCACGAAGCCGAGCACGAAGGTCGGAGTTGCGATAACCAGCAGGGACATCACCAGAACGGTGGAGTCGAAGAAGCCGCCCTTGCGCATACCGGCAATAACGCCGAGGCCAATACCGAAAATGGCCTCAATGGCAACGGCCATCAGCGCCAGGCGAATCGTAATAGGGAAAGCCAGCGCGATTTCCTCGCCGACCGAGCGGCCGGAGAAGGTCTCGCCCATATCCAGGGTGAACAGGCCCTTGAGGTACTCCCAGTACTGGACGAGGAAAGGCTCATCCAGGTGGTAGTGGGCGCGTAGCGCTGCAACCTGCTCCGGTGGCAGCTGCTTATCGCCAGCCAGTGCGGCAATGGGGTCGCCTGGCATGGCGAAGACCATTGCATAAATCAGCAGTGTGGCACCGAAGAATACCGGCACCATCTGCAGGAGTCTCTTTCCGATATACCAACCCATGGTGCTAGTCCTTCTCAATCATTGGGTAGTCCAAGATGCCGTCCCACATCACTACGGCATTGCGCAGCTTCGGGTTCCACGCCACCGAAGCATTGGGGTACCACAGCGGAATCGCTGGCAGGTCCTCCATCAGCACAGACTGAGCCTTGACATAAATCGGCTTGGCATCTTCTGCGCTCTTTGCCGAGGCAGCCTCCTGAATCAGCTTGTCGAACTCCGGATTGGAGTAGTGGTAGTCATTCGAGGAGCCACCAGTGACGAACTGCGGAAGCATGTAGTTGGCCACAGATGGGTAGTCAGCTGCCCAACCAGTGCGGTAGCCGCTGGTGATGGTCTCGTTGGAGATTTCATCGCGCAGCTGCTTGAACGTCGGGTAGGCCTTGCCGTGGGAATCGATGCCGAGGGTCTCGCCAATCATGTTGGTCACCGCTTCGACCCACTGCTGGTGTCCGCCGTCGGCGTTGTAGGCAATGTCGAACGAGCCGGTAAACGGCGCAATTTTGTTGGCTTCGGCCCACAGTTGACGGGCCTTCTTCGGGTTGTATTCCAGGACCTCTTGGCCAGGTACGTTCGGATCAAGGTCGCCGAGCGTCAACGAGCTGAACTCGCGCGCCGGGGTGCGGGTGTCGAAGAAAATCTTCTCAGTGATTAGTTTCCGGTCAATCGCCATAGAAATCGCTTGACGACGAAGCTTGCCCTCTTCACCCGAAAAACCTGGCAGATTTCGCGGAATTGCGAAGTACTGCGAAGACGAGGTCGGGACATTTGCGCTGGAGTCGGGGAAGTCGGTTTGGAAGCTGGCGAGAGCCGTTGGTGGAATTGTGCGTGGCAGCGTGTCCAGGCGGCCGGCCTGGAGGTCTGCATATGCGGTGTCCACGTCCGAGTAGAAGCGGTATACCAGGCCGTTGTTACGGGCCTTGTGCTCACCGGCGAAGTCATCATTGCGAACCACAGTTAGCTGGTTGTTGTGCAGCCAAGCGCGGCCTTCGGCCATCTTGTACGGTCCATTGCCGATTGGGTGTTCACCGAAAGCCTTCTTGTCTTCGAACGCGGCCTTCGGCAGCGGCATAAACGCGACATAGCCGAGGCTGAGCGGGAAGGAAGAATCTGGGTTGGTCAGATCCACGGTGAACCTCAGGTCATCGACCTTTTTCAGGCCGGAGAGTGTTTTCTCCGTGGCCTTTTCTCCCGAAACAGCATCAAAACCCTGCACGTTGGCGAAGAAGGACTGCTGCTTCTGCAGGTTCGGGCCGTAGGCAGCGTAATTCCAGGCATCGATGTAGCTCTGCGCGGTGACTGGTTCGCCGTTGTGGAAGGTCCAGCCCGGTTTTAGCGTGATGTCGAAATGGGTCGAGTCCTCGTTGGGCTTAATTTCTGCCGCATGGTCCAGGATCATCGAGCCGTCGGTGTCGTAGCGCACCAGACCTGAGTAGAGCATGCGGAGGATATCGCCACCACCGGTTTCATTGGTGTCAGTGGTGTACAGCGGCGACTGTGGTTCGGAGTTCTGGACCACAATGAACCCCGCGCCGACCTGTTGCTGGTCAGTGCTGCAGGCAGCGAGCGCGCTTCCTGGCAAGGCGATTACCAGCAAAGCCGCCAGGATCTGGCGGACATGCAGCGTGAACTTTCCTTTTCCGCTGAGCGTTGTTGCGTGCAGTTTTGTGGCACGGGACTTCTCTCGCTGTCGGAGCTTCCGCCGGAGTTTCTGCCGGGTGTGGAAGGGGCCGGAGGCAACGGGTCTATGCATCGCGAGCCTTTCTAGATTCTGCCAGATAGGCGATATGAATTTGGTGATCGGCTCACTCCAAATGACTTAGATACCCACCTCCCACCTGCATAGGCAATGGTGGTGGTGACAACTTGGGTGTGGTGGGCTCTAAGGTTTGGATACGACCGTTCAATACAGTCTCTAACCATACAAGTCCAAAAAACATATGAGTATTAATCAGGCGAACCATCCCTTATTTGACGGTGTCTTTTACCCTCGATTGGGGAGTTAATCCTGTGCAGTGGTGCAACGTTGTAACATCCTGGCACCCCCGCAGGGGTTGGGGCTGCTGAATTTCTGGCTGTCCCACCGCCGGGCTCCTGTCCGGCCCCATCCGCGACTTCACGACACAGGTGTCACCTCGTGCCACCTCCACAGCTGGCACGAGGTGACACCTGTGTCGTGAAGTGGGCTTTGGAAGAGGAAGTGGACTTTGGAGGAGGCGGAGAGGCAGCGCATTAAGTCCCACAGTACGAGTGGAAAGCACCCAACTCCCGCGGTGCCGGCTCCGTGAACCCCGCAGGGACGTCTTGCGACTCAAAGGGGTTGGTTACCGCCTCCAGCAGGTGCCGGTAGTCGGTCAGATCCCCCGCCCCTGCCGCCGCTAACGCTTCCGTGACCAGGTAGTTTCGCGGAATATACAGCGGATTCGTTTCCTCCATAAGTGCCAGGGCCGTCGTCTGGTCGATTCCCAGCTCCTCCCGCGTCCGCTGCCACAACTGCCTCCACTCAGTCGCGGCAGCGGGGAACGCAGGATCATCAGACAGTCTGGTCAGCGCGGTCAGCGCAGTGAAATCCTGCCCATCATCGCTGGCAAGAACCTCAATCAGCGCCCGATGAGCATTCGTGTGGTCGAGCCCAAACTTCGCCAGCAACGCCTGCCACTGCTGTACCAAGGGGGTGGCCAGCGGGTCGTCGTAAAGCGAGGGGAGAATCCCCAACTTGGGCAGCCACCTGCGGCTGAGCGCATCGGTGAACTCGTCGGCGAATTCTCCCAGGATGTCGCGGGCGCGTGTGAGGGCATCCTCCGGGGTGCCTGCGAAATGCGGTAGCAAAGTCTCCGCGAGCTTCGACATGTTCCACCCCGCGATTGTTGGCTGCGCGCCGAACGCGTATCGACCGCCGCGATCAATGCTGCTAAACACCGCCCGCGGATCGTGCGCATCCAGAAACGCACACGGCCCAAAGTCGATGGTCTCGCCCGCGATGCTGGCATTGTCGGTGTTCATCACGCCGTGGACAAATCCACAGGCCAGCCACGCCGCAACGAGATTAGCTTGCCGCTTGACGACGTCCCGGAGAACCGACTCCGCCGAACCCTCGTAGCCATGCCGCTGCGCGGCGAACTCGATGAGCCGATCCATGATTCCGGTGTCCGTTCCGGAGCGAGCGACCAGCTCGAACGTGCCAACTCGCAGGTGGCTGGATGCTACGCGCACGACGATGCCACCCGGTTGAAGTTCGGTGGTGGGGTCGGTGTTGTCGAATGGGGTTTGCGAGCCGCGGTAAATCTCTTCGCCGGTTTTGATGACCGCCAGCGCGCGGGTGGTGGGGATGCCGAGCGCATACATGGCTTCGCTGATGAGGTACTCCCGCAGCGCGGAGGTCAGCGTGGCTTTGCCGTCACCGCCACGGGAAAAGGGCGTGGGGCCGGTGCCTTTCGCCTGAATCTCGTAGGACTGGGTGTTGTCGCTGTGGGTTGTCTCTTTGGGGCAGTCGGGCTGGTTAGGCGGACAGTGCAGCCCAGTCAGCCCCGGTTCAGCCTCAACTGTGGCAAGCAAGAGCGCGCGACCATCACCGAGTAGGCCTGCGAAGTTGCCGAACTGGTGGCCGGCATAGGCCGTGGCCATCGGGGTTGTGTATGCGCCGAGTGGGGTATCGGTTTCCTGGCCGACTCCGTGATCGGCGCCGCGGCCAGTGAGGAACTTCAGGCCAGCGTCTGACCGGAGCCACTGTGGGGAGAGACCGAGTTGGGTCGCGAGCTCGTCGTTAAGCATGACCAGCTGCGGTGATGGGGCGGCGAATCCCTCCTGGGAGATAGCGAGTTCAGGCAGTGCGGTGGGAAGATCAGCGACATTTCGAGCCATGTGCGCAGTTTAACGGGTAGGCCGAATTGGGGTTGGCGCGCTGGTGCGTTCAGCGGTGCTACGCGCGTAGAGGTGATCTCGAAGGCGAAAAACCCCGGTTACTGGAACAATTCCAGCAACCGGGGTGCGCTCGGGGTAGCCTTACTTCTTCAGGGACTCCGGAGCGTTGAAGCGCTCACCGTGCTTAGCGGCCAGCTCTTCGGCGCGCTCGACGAAGCCCGCGACGCCGCGGCGCTCCGGGTGAGCTGCGGCCGGGTCGACAACAGTGGCGCCGTCGTAGTTCTTAATGAACTGGCGAGTACCACCGGTCCAGGCCGGGTAGCCGATACCGAAGATGGAGCCGATGTTGCCGTCGGCGTCGTGAAGCAGAACGCCCTCGTCGACGCACTTCTGAGTCTCGATGGCCTCGATGAAGAGCATGCGGTCAACCAGCTCCTGCAGGTCGGTGTCCTCCGGAGCGATCGGGGTGATGTTCAGCTCTTCGCGGAGCTCGTTGAACAGGCCCGGCCAGAGACCGGAGCGCTTGCCGTCGACGTACTCGTAAAAGCCCTTGCCCTCGAGCTTGCCCGGGCGCTCGAACTTGTGCAGCATGGCCTCGACCAGAGCCGGTACGCCGCCCTCGTCCAGGGTCTGGCCTGCAGCCTCGGCGGCAGCGCGGGTCTCGCCAGCGATCTTCTCCATGAGTTTGAGGTTCAGCTCGTCGGCAAGCTGGAGCTGCGGTGCCGGGTAACCAGCCTGGCGACCAGCGGCCTCGATGATGGCCGGGTCGTAGCCCTCAGCGACCATGCGCAGGGCCTCGTTGATGACGGTGCCGATGACGCGGGAGGTGTAGAAACCGCGGGAGTCGGTGACAACAATCGGGATCTTGCGGATTGCAACAGCGAAGTCCAGCGAAGCGGCGAGGATTGCCGGGTCGGTGTTGTCGCCGGAGATGATCTCAATCAGCTGCATCTTGTCCACCGGGGAGAAGAAGTGCAGGCCGATGAAGTCCTTCTCACGCTTGACGTGGGAAGCCAGCTCGGTAATCGGCAGGGTGGAGGTGTTGGAGCCCAGGATGCAGGTCTCCGGAACTGCGGCCTCGATCTCGGCGTGAACCTTGTGCTTGAGGTCGGTGTTCTCGAAGACGGCCTCAATGACCAGGTCGACGTCGGCCAGGTCGTCGTAGGACTCGGTCGGCTTGATGCGGTTCAGCAGTGCTGCGGACTTCTCCTCAGTGGTGCGACCGCGCTTGAGAGCCTTCGCCTCCAGGCCCTCGGAGTAGGACTTGCCGCGCTCGGCGTTCTCCAGGGAAATGTCCTTCAGGACAACTTCCATGCCAGCCTTTGCACACACGTAGGCGATACCTGCGCCCATCATGCCGGCGCCAACAACGGCCACCTTCTTAAACTCACGCTTCGGGTACGGGGTGCCGTCAGCCTGCAGCGGACGGGAGCCGCCGCCCTGAGCGTGGTTGAGGTCGAAGAAGAACGCCTGCATCATGTTCTTCGACTGGGTACCGGTGACCAGTTCGGTGAAGTAGCGGGACTCGATACGCAGTGCGGTGTCGATGTCGACCTGAGAGCCCTCGATGGCAGCCTGCATCGCAAGGCGCGGAGCCTTCATCGGGGAGCCCTTGAGCTGCTTGGTCAGGTTTGCCGGGAAGGACGGCAGGTTCATTGCGAACTTAGGAGTCTTCGGGTCACCGCCTGGGATCTTGAAGCCCTTCTCATCCCACGGCTGTGCGGCCTTGGCGTCTTCGCTGGTCAGCCATGCGCGGGCGGTGTCGATGAGCTGCTCCGGAGCAACAACCTCGTCAACGAGGCCAGCTGCGAGGGCCTTGCCCGGGTTCATCTGAGCGCCGGTCAGAATGACCTTCATCAGCGCGTCCTGAATGCCCAGCATGCGCACGACGCGGGAAACGCCGCCGCCACCCGGCAGCAGGCCGAGGGTGACCTCTGGCAGGCCAATCTTGGAACCGCGGACATCGGCAGCAACGCGGTGGTTAGCAGCCAGCGCGACCTCGAGGCCGCCGCCCAGTGCTGCGCCATTGATGGCAGCAACAATCGGCACCGGGAGCTTCTCCAGGCGACGCAGGGAGGCCTTCATGTCCTCGACCATGCCGAACATGTCAGCTGCATCGTCTTCAGTGGCCTTGGACATCTGCTTGATGTCGCCGCCTGCGAAGAAGGTCTTCTTCGCAGAGGTGATGATGATGCCCTTGATGGAGGTCTCAGAGCCGTCGCCAATTTCGTTTTCCAGGCGCTCCACGGTGGCGCAGATGTCGTCCTGGAAGGTCTTGTTCATGGTGTTGACCGGCGCATTCGGGTCATCCATGGTGAGGGTGACGATTCCGGCGTCGTCCTGATCCCACCGGAACATGTTATCTGTGCTCATAAATCAGTCAGTCCTTTGTGGTTATCGCGGTGTGACCGCGGTAATTGTCGCTGTGAGTTTCGTTCCGGTTTGCTTTAGACGCGCTCGATGATGGTTGCAACACCCATGCCGCCAGCCACGCAGAGCGAGATGAGGGCGTAACGGCCACCGGTGCGGTGCAGCTCGTCGATTGCGGCGCCGGTGATCATGGCACCGGTTGCACCCAGCGGGTGACCCATGGCCATTGCGCCACCGTTGATGTTGAGCTTGTCGTAGTCGATGCCCAGGTTCTGCTGAGCATGCTTGACGACGGCGGCAAACGCCTCGTTGATTTCCCACACGTCGATATCGTCGACCGTCAGGTTGGCCTTGGCCAGAGCCTCGCGAACAGCCGGCTCGATACCGGTGAGCATGATGGTCGGCTCGACACCATTAACGGCGGTGGCGACAACGCGTGCGCGTGGCGTCAGACCCATGTCTGCGCCGGCCTTCTCAGAACCAACCAGAGTCAGTGCAGCGCCGTCGACGATGCCGGAGGAGTTACCTGCGTGGTGGACATGGTTGATGCGCTCAAGCTGCGGGTACTTCTTCAGTGCAACTGCGTCGAAGCCACCCTGCTCGCCCATCATGGTGAAGGCTGCGCGCAGGCCGGCCAGGGACTCTGCGGAGACACCTTCGCGGATGGTCTCATCGCGGTCGAGGATGGTCAGGCCGTTAGCGTCCTTGACTGGGACGACGGAGCGGTCGAAGCGGCCCTCAGACCAAGCCTTTGCGGCACGGGCGTGGGAGAGTGCTGCCATTTCGTCGAGGGACTCGCGGTCAAAGCCGTCGAGCGATGCAATCAGGTCAGCGGAGATACCCTGCGGGACGAAGTCAGTTGCGAACGAGACCTGTGCATCCATTGCCATTGCGCCACCGTCGGACATCATTGGCACGCGGGACATGGACTCCACGCCACCGGCGAGAACGAGCTCGTCCATGCCGGAGCGGACCTTCTGAGCAGCCAAGTTGATGGCGGAGAGGCCGGAAGCGCAGAAGCGGTTGATCTGGACACCGCCGGTGCGGTACGGCAGGCCTGCGGTGAGTGCTGCGGTGCGGGCAATGTCCGCACCCTGGTCGCCGACCGGGCTGACGCAGCCAACGATGAGGTCGCTGATGCGTTCTTCATCCAGCTCCGGGAAGCGGTTGCGAATTTCGTCGATGAGGCCGACGAGAAGTGATACCGGGCGTACCTCGTGGAGGGAGCCGTCCTTCTTGCCCTTGCCGCGCGGGGTGCGAATTGCCTCGTAGATGAAGGCTTCGCCGCCCGGCTGAATGGTGGCGGAAGTCATGTGTTTTTACCTCACAGATTCGTCGTAAAGTGTCGTGCGTCACTCTATAACGAATGGCGGATTGCCGGGGGTGATTTGAGGGGTGCTGGGGAGAAAGTTGACTCGCCGTAGTCTCTCACCTGGGGGTATGGGAGAAACCGGGGGTAATTACATAAGTAGTTTTAAACACAGCTTCGCGGAAGCGAGGCGGTAACGGTCTGCCATGTGAAGGCCCAATCGTTACGCCCGCCCGCAACCATCAAGCCGCCTCTCCATCATCCTCCGCGAACCCCAAGTTCCGATAGCGCTCGACAAAGGCCTGGATGCGCTGCAGCACCCGTGTCTTGACCTTTTCACGCTCATTACCTGGGGTAAACCGCGACATTGGCGGAAGAATTCGAACAATTCCGGTGCCAAGCGTGCTGACAATGCCGGTGGTCAGCGCCTCTTCAATAAAAGATTGCGCCGTGGGCATCCGCAGCTTCTCTTCAGTGATAATCGCATTGAGCTCTGCCGTGCGTTTGGTTCTGATGAATTCCTCCCACTGCTCGTCAACAGGCTGTGTCAGGCTCACTGTGTTGACGAACTCTTCAATCAGATCGCGCTTGTTCCGCAGCGATGGGCTGGAGTTTGCAGCACGGGAAATCTGAGCACGAATTTCTTCGCTTTCGTCGCTGCCGTGGGTTTCACGGTATTGCTCGACGAGCATGAGAATGTAGTCGACGTTGATCTCGACCTGCTTAATCAGCTCCATCTCGAAGACCACATCGTCGTTAATGGATTCCCGGTCCCCGTCGCTTTCAGTACGGAATTCCGCGAACAGGTCGAGGTAGATACTGCGGTAGTCCTGCTCCTGGCGAGGCGTCAACAGCGCGTCATCAGCGAATTGGTCGAAGGAAGTCAGGATGTTTTGGACACGCAGAATCGCGCCGAAAAGCTTGATGAACTCCTTCTTCGCCTTCTCGCCAACAATGACCTTATCCAGCGGGTATTCCTGGAGCAGTCGCTTCACTAGCTTGGCATATTCGGCAAAGTACTCAGCGTAGGGCTTAAGCAGTACCACGCTTTGCGCCTTGGTATCGCCGAAGAGCCGCAGTGCCTGATTTGTGGCGTCTTCAAGGTCTCGGAAGCAGACAATGTTGCCGTACGTCTTGACGGAATTGAGGATTCGGTTGGTACGCGAGAATGCCTGAATCAACCCGTGGTATTTCAGATTCTTGTCCACGAACAGCGTGTTCAAGGTAGTGGCGTCGAATCCGGTGAGGAACATGTTGACCACGATGGTCATATCGACTTCCCTGTTCTTCATTCGCAGGGAGAGGTCTTTGTAGTAGTTCTGGAATTTCTCGGCTGAGGTGTCGTAGTTGGTCTTGAAATATCCGTTGTAGTCGGCAATCGCCGCTTCCAGGTAATCGCGCGCAACCTTGGGTAGCTGCTCGGGCTCCATGCCCTCTTCAAGGAGCAGGCCTGTCTCGTCGGCCACAGCAGTAGCTGCCGGATCGCTCTTCGTTTCGCTTGACGACGGAAGCGTCGGTGACTCATCCTTTTCGGCCTCATTTGGCGCGAATGAGTAAATCATGGCAATCTTCAGGCGCTCTGCTTCTGGCAGTGACGCTTGCGCTTCTTTGAAGAGGTTGTAGTAGGTGTAGGCAGCATCGACAGAAGCGGTGGCGAAGATAGCGTTGAAGCCACGAACTCGTTGCTCTTTCTTGATTTCCTTGATTCGACCGCGGTGTCGGGCCTTTGCTGAGGCGGATACGTTTTCGACAACACGGTGTTCGTAGAAGGATTCCCGCTTCGTCTTCTGGGCGAAGTGCTCGAGCGTGTAGGCAACGACGTTTTTCAAGCGTGGCTCCGCCAGGAGTGCGCCTTCGGTGTCGATGCCTGTGACTTCCTTGTCCTTAACGTTGCCAACCGAGATGGTGTTGACGTAGTCAATCCGGAAGGGCAGGACATTCTTATCAGTGATGGCGTCAACGATGGTGTAGGCGTGGAGTCGTTTGCCGAACGCCTGCTCGGTGGTTTTGAGGTTGGCCTTGGTGCCGCTGGTGGAGTTGTCGGCGAAGATGGGCGTTCCGGTGAAACCGAAGAGGTTGTATTTCTTGAACGCCTTCGTGATGGCAGTGTGCATGTCACCGAATTGGGAGCGGTGGCATTCGTCGAAGATGATGACCACGTGCTTGCTGTAGACATCGTGGTGTTTGTTGCCTGCGATGAAGTTCGACAGCTTCTGAATTGTGGTGATGATGATGGCCGCATCGTCGTCTTCCAGCTGCTTCTTCAGCACGGCGGTCGAGGTGTTGGAGTTCGCAGCACCCTTTTGGAAGCGGTCGTATTCACGCATGGTCTGGTAGTCGAGGTCCTTGCGGTCGACGACAAAAAGGACCTTATCTACATGCGAAAGTTTGCTAGCCAGCTGTGCTGCCTTGAATGAGGTGAGGGTTTTCCCCGAACCGGTCGTGTGCCAGATGTAGCCGCCGGCCTCCGTGGTGCCAAGGCGTTCACGATAGTTATTGGAAATCTCAATTCGTTGCAGAATCTTCTCAGCAGCGACAATCTGGTACGGGCGCATCACCAGTAGTTCTTCCGCGGCGGTGAAGACGCAGAACTTAGTCAGAATATTGAGAAGCGAGTGCTTGGACAGGAATGTCTTAGTGAAGCCAACAAGATCCCGGATGGGTTGGTTGTTTGCGTCAGCCCACCACGATGTGAATTCAAAGCTCTTAGCACCGCGTGCTGGGCGGCCTTTTCCTCCCGTTTCCTTGATGTGCAGTTCACGGGTGGTGTTGGAGTAGTACTTGGTCAGCGTGCCGTTACTGATGACAAACAGCTGCACATAATCGAACAAACCGTCGCCAGACCAGAAAGAGTCACGCTGGTAGCGCCTGATCTGGTTAAAGGCTTCACGCAGCTCTACGCCACGACGCTTGAGTTCGATATGCACCATGGGAAGGCCATTGACCAGGATGGTGACGTCGTAACGATTGGAGTGTTTCGCACCGCTTTCGCCCTTTTCCACCTCGTACTGGTTAATGACCTGCAGCCGGTTGTTATGGATATTTGCTTTATCCAGCAGTCGGATGTTTTTGCTTGTGCCGTCGTCACGCGTAAGAACCTGAATGTGGTCTTCGTGGATGCGACGGGTCTTTTCCTTGATTCCGTCGTTGGCGCTGGTGATGCAGGTGCGATAGAACCGTTCCCATTCCGCGTCGCTGAAGGTGACGTGGTTGAGGGTTTCTAGTTGGCGGCGAAGGTTGGCAACGAGATCTGCTTCGCTGTGGATAGGCAGGTAGTCGTAGGCCTGCGACTGGAGGATGTCGATGAGTTCTTGCTCCAGTTGCGCCTCAGTTTGGTAGTCCTCCGAGGTGCGCTCCTCGGCCTGGTACTCCGCGACGACGGTACTCTCCTCACCGACAGCAATCGGGTCGTACTTGGTTACTCGTCGCTTGCCGACGCCGTCCTGGTTCATGCTGCCAATTCCTTAAAAGTCAGTAGTTGATCCCGGTAGTACTCGTACTGCTTCCGGCGAGCTTCAATCTCGGCAGGCAGGCCGGAGGTGAGGTCGTTCACGAGTGCATCGAACTTGTCGAGAATATTCACGATGCGCTGCTGTTCTTCGAGGAGAGGAAAAGATATTTCGGTTCTTAGGAGACGGTTGTTATATAAACGGCGAATTGTACCTCCGTCTGTTTTCCAATCAATAGTCTTATACCAATGTTTTAAGTAAGAATTAAGCACTAAGGATTCATTGTTATCAATCCATACAATATTTGAATCCTGATAGTATGCGTCCTCTCCTAAGTATTCAACAGTTCTTCCGATGGTTCCAGAAGCGGAAATTAAAATTGATCCAGGTTTTGGGAAAGGGTGTTTGCTTTTATATTCTTCGAATATTTCCCGAGAAATGAAGGAGTCTGGAGTTGTTCCAAAAGTGCCGATTTTGTAAAAAGGGATATCGCCATTCGGGGTAGTTTGAGACTTGAGTATGCGTTTGCACATGCATACATTGCCGATTTCTCTCAATGTTACTCGCCGGACTCCTCTCTCTCTCTCGGTAAACGTCAGCAGTTGGTCACGATAAAACTCATACTGCTTTCTCCTCGCTTCCAGCTCCGCTTCCAGCTCCGCTTCCAGCGATTGGAAGGTGTCGAGGATTCTTACAATTTCTTGTTGAACTCGAAAGGGTGGTTGTGGCACTCGGTAATCAAGAATCTTTTTCTTGTTTCCACGTGGCATTTTTCCGCCTGTGGCATGAGAATTATTAAAGTTAAAAAACTTGTCACTGGAGAGTACGTAAAAGAGGAATTCTGGCATTAGGGATTTAGAAGAGCTGTCCGAAATTCTTATTGCAAGCACATCGCCACTGCAACCTCCACTATTGCTGGATAGCCAGATCTTCTTTAAGTATGGCCTAATATTTCCGAGTAGAATGTCGCCAATTTTGTAAGCCGTAACTTTACTAGTGTTCGGGCCTCTAGTTGTCTTTATTTTTCCTCGTTTGTTTTGAAGTAGGTTTTCGACGCCCACGAAGTTATCGGCAGTAAGTACCGAAGCATCAACCTTTTCTTTCACATAGTGGGCTACCTCGCCCAGCGGCTTGTACTCCACACCATTCGGGCAGAGTTCCTCGATGAGCTTTTCGATCTGGTTCACTTCTGCTCCTTCGGTGGTTGCTGAATCTGTTTCTGAACTGCAGTGATTTCCTTGAGATAATCCCGTTCCACGCCACTGGGTTGGGTATCCATCACAGTTTTGTACTTCTCGTATTCCTCATGGGCCTTCTGTACAGCTTGGCGGTGGGAAACCGTTCCTTCTCCCTCCAAAGACTTGCCACCCATGGCCGCAATCATTGTGGTGAGGTGATCCATCCAGTCCGCCATATACGTTGGCTGGTGCATCTGCGCACGGAATTCTGCCGCATCGAAGTAGGCAGAAACCAAGGTATTCAGGCGTTTTAGTTCGTCCTCGGCAAGGTAGTTTTTGGCAATCTCCACCTCGGCCTTGGTGATGCGCTCGCCCTTCCAATTCGTCAACCCCATGTTTGGCTTTGTGGCATCCGAACGCTCGTAAACCACCTCGGCTGCCGTGTGGCCGTGAGCACCAAAATGAAGCTTATTCTGGACTGTCGCAAAGAACTTCTTACTCACAGCGGCCCGCGGGTCGTAATCCACGCTGGTGGCATACAAGTCTAGAACCTGACGATGAATGACCTTCTCGCTAGAGCGAATGTCACGAATACGCTCCAGCAATTCACGCCAGTACGTTCCGCCTCCGCCCTCTTTCAGCCGCTCATCGTCCATGGCGAAGCCCTTAATCAGGTATTCGCGCAAAACCCCTAGTGCCCACTGTCGGAACTGAGTACCCCGAAAGGACCTCACTCGGTAGCCCACGGAGATAATCACGTCGAGGTTGTAGTGCTCCCGCTCGCGCGAAACTTCCCTTGAACCTTCGAGTTGAACTGTTCGGAATTTCCGAACAGTTGCCTCTGACCTGGGAAGCTCACCTTCCGCAAACACATTCCTAATATGTTCGGAGACGTTCGCCTTTGACGATTGAAACAGCTCCACCATCTGGGCCTGAGTGAGCCACACGGTTTCGTCGACAAGCCGTACCTCAATGCGAGTAGCGCCGTCGTCCGTGCGGAACATCACCAGCTCGCCCGCAGACGCCATGCTCATGTCGCCGTTCGTGTCAGACATCGGTGCGGGTTCCCTCAAGATCTGCCACAATCTCATCGATGGCCTCGCGCAGCTGACGCTGGCGCTCCACGATGCCAACAATCTGCTTATTCAGCTCCACGATGTCAATGACCTCGCGGGTGTCCTCCGGCTCGACATAGGAGGAAACCGCGATGTTGTAGTCGTTTTCTGCAATCTCCTCAGCGGGCACCAGCTTGGTGAAATACTCCACATCCTCGCGGGCAGTGAAGGAATCCAGAATCTTCTTCTGATTCTTCTCATTTAGTCGGTTCTTGTTGCCACTTCGCTCAAACTCTGCGGAGGCATCGATGAAGAGAACCGAATTGTCCTTTTTCGACTTCTTCAACACGATGATGCAGGTCGCGATGGTAGTGCCGAAGAAAAGATCCGGCGGCAACTGGATAACCGTATCCACATAGTTGTTATCCACCAGGTACTTGCGGATTTTCTTCTCCGCGCCGCCACGGTAAAGCACACCGGGGAACTCAACAATTGCGGCAGTGCCGTTCGTCGCAAGCCACGAGAGAATATGCATCGTAAAAGCCAAATCGGCCTTCGATTTCGGGGCCAGGACGCCCGCCGGTGCGTAGCGTGGATCGTTAATCAGCAGAGGATTGTTGTCGCCCTCCCACTTGATGGAGTAGGGCGGGTTGGACACGATTGCCTCAAACGGCTGGTTATCCCAGTGTGCAGGTTCGGTGAGGGTATTGCCCAGCGCAATGTCGAAATTATCGAAGTTCACATCGTGCAGGAACATGTTGATGCGTGCCAAGTTATACGTGGTCAGGTTGATTTCCTGGCCGTAGTAGCCCTCGCGGACACCGCCTTCGCCAAGCACCTTCTTGAATTTCAACAGCAGCGAACCAGAGCCGACAGCTGGGTCGTACACCCTGTTCACGCTCTTCTTTCCCACCACGGTAATCCGGGTCAGCAGCTCAGAGACTTCCTGCGGCGTGTAGTACTCGCCTCCGGACTTGCCTGCCTGAGAGGCGTACATACCCATCAAGTACTCGTAGGCATCACCGAATAGGTCGATGGAGTTGTCATCGGCTTTAACGGTGAGAGGCATATTGCCGATGTGCCTCATCAGATCGTAAATCTTGTTATTGCGTTCGATGACCGAGTTGCCAAGCTTGTTGCTGTCTAGGTTGATGTCGTCGAAAAGCCCTTGAAGATCGCTTTCGCTAGCGGTGCCTTTTGCAGATGCTTCGATATTTTTGAATACCTGCTGCAGTCGTTCATTGAGGTTCTCGCGGTAGTGCTCGTCAGCCGCCTGCTTGCAGACGTTGGTAAACAACTCAGAGGGCACAATGAAGTAGCCCTTTTCCTCGACAATGCTGGCCCGGCCCCACTCGGCATCCTCGTCAGAAAGGGAAGCGTAGTCCGCGTCCTCATTTCCAGCGGCACGTTCGCCGTCATCGATGTACTCGGTGAGCTTCTCCGAGATAAAGCGGTAGAACATCATGCCGAGCACATAAGACTTAAAATCCCAACCATCCACGCTGCCACGCAAGTCGTTGGCGATGTTCCAAATAGTCCTGTGCAGCTGTGCCCGGTCTGCGTCACTCATAGTGAAAATCCCCGCTCAATCAGTAAAAATGCTTGAGTTTCCAGTCTAGTGGCAGACGATACGAAGTCAGGGGAGCACGCTCCGGGAGAAACTGACCCCCTACCGCTTCCGCAGCACCAACACCAGGTTCGACACCGCGAACTCGCGCAGCACCGGCACGTGCACCATCCACCAGGCCCACCACGGGTGGTAGCGCGGGAAAGCGGCCAGCAGCTCGCAGTCGCCGGCCTCCGCGGCAGCGCGCGCCCACTTCAATCCTTCACCGCAACCGACCTTGAACAGGGACTCGCCAAAATAGTTCTTCGGTCGCTTGCCGTGCTTCTTCTCATACATGCGCCGCGCGCGGTCGCCACCCAGGTAATGCGTCATCCTCATCTCGTGGCCGCCGAACGGGCCGTACCAAATGGTGTACGAGTAAACGACCAGTCCGCCCGGCTTGGTTACACGCAGCATTTCCTCGCCCATCGTCCATGGCTCGGGCACGTGCTCGGCGACATTCGACGAGTACGTCAGGTCAAACGCGTCATCGCGAAACGGCAGTTCCAGCCCCGATCCGCGTACCGACGACTCCAGCTTGATACCCGCCGCCGCCATCTCGCCCACATCGGGTTCGCAGGTGTAATATTCCACGCCACGCTGGGCAAATGCTCGGCCAAAGTACCCAGGGCCGCCGCCGACATCAAGGATGCGCTTGCCACGCAGTGCGGTATTCGTCGTAACGCTTGACGACGTGCCCCCTGTGTCCGTCGACCCCGCCGCACCATCCGCCCCAGCTGCGATGCCTTCCAACAGGCCGATGGTGTCCTCGGCCAGGTGCCCGTAGAAGATATCGGGATCGGTTTGCTCGTATTTGAAGTCGTTGAGCAGCCCGAATGAGCGCGACAGCGTAGCAAAGCTGCGTAGCTCTTTCAGAGCGGGCGGGACGATAAAAGCGGGAAAGCGAAAGCTGGTCACGTCAAACAATCTAATGGACTGGTTGGGTTTGGGAGTATGGATTTGAGCTAAAGCGGCAACGAAAGCCGCGCCGAGCGTTAGGCTCATATTGTTATGAAAATCTTACTGTTGTGTTGGCGCGACACTGGTCATCCCGAAGGTGGAGGTAGTGAGCGCTATTTGGAGCGCGTCGCAGGTTACCTTGCCGACCAAGGTCACACCGTGGTGTTCCGCACGGCCAACTACCCAGACGCACCAGCCCTTTCGCGTCGTGATGGCGTGACTTTCTCCCGCGCTGGTGGAAACTTCTCCGTCTACGTGCGCTCCTGGACCGCGATGCTGGGTGCGCGACTTGGTGTGGGGCCAATTGCCAAGGCACTCGGCGGCAAGCCGGATGTCGTGGTCGACACCCAAAACGGTGTCCCCTTCTTCGCGCGGATTTTCTCCGGCGCACCGACGGTGCTGCTAACACATCACTGCCACCGCGAACAGTGGCCAGTGGCAGGGCCGATTATTAGCAAGCTGGGGTGGTTCATCGAGTCGCGTCTGTCGCCGATGATTCACCGCCGCTGCCGCTACATCACCGTTTCCGAGCCAAGTGCCGCTGAACTGGAAGAACTCGGAGTGTCGCCGGGGCGCATCGCGGTGATTCGCAATGGTGTGGACCCGATTCCGGAGGAGTTGCAGTCGACCGAAATCATGGCGGACCTATCCGAGTGCGACGGTCCAGCACCGCATTTAGTGACGCTGTCGCGATTGGTTCCGCATAAGCAGATTGAGCACGCCATCGATGTGCTCGCAGATCTTGTGCAGGATCGTCCAGGTGCGATTCTCGATGTTATTGGCTCGGGGTGGTGGCACGACAATCTCGTGGAATATGCCCGTGACAAGGGGGTTTCGGATCACGTGGTCTTCCACGGGCAGGTCACAGAGGCAGATAAACACCGCATCCTCTCCAAGGCGTGTCTGCATCTGATGCCTTCCCGCAAGGAGGGCTGGGGGCTCGCCGTCATCGAATCGGCGCAGCACGGCGTGCCGACGGTCGGTTACCGTTCCTCGGCGGGATTGCGCGACTCGGTCAACGACGGTGAAACTGGCCTGCTGGCCAGCGATGAAGCTGACCTAATTACCAAGACACGACAGATTCTCGATAACGGCGAACTGCATCGCGCAATGTCCAAGGCCTGCGTCGCCCGTGCCGCGGAATTTGGCTGGGACAAGACCGGTGAGGCAGTTCTGAATGTCTTGGAAAACCCAACACTGGATAAGTTGCTACCTGCGGCGGGGCAGTAGCGCTTCCATTACTCCAGTCAGTAGCCCCGCCAGCAGCCCAGCGAGTAGGCAAAGAGTCCAGATTCCAAAGGCTGTCCACGCAGCTGCATAGGCCCCCTGGCTTGGTTGTGTGGCCGGCTCGATAACGCCGGGGACATGGTATAGCTGCAGGTCAGGTGTTTCATAGACGGGGTCTAACGCTGCCACAATGTCAGCGGAGTCGCCGAAGTTGCCGGGCGAATTCTCCACTAGGACCCAGCCAACGCCTTGGTCTCGAAGACTCTGGAGCGCAGACTCAAGCTCCTCGTGTCTCTTCGCACCACCGAGCAGCGTGCGCTCAACGGTTGTGGCTCCCTCGCCAGACACCGACTGCCCAGAGACAATCAGTTCGCCAGAGCTCACCACCGGAGCGGGCAAAATCTTCGTAGCCGGGTCGAGGACAGGACGCCCATTAATAATGCGGTAAGAACCGGCAGGTAGAACCGCAACGCGATCGTCGTCAAGCGCGACCACGCCGGAAACCGCCGACCAGCCCTCCCATGACGGAATGGGGCGAAGTGGAGCGACATCGGCGGGCAGCGTGGGGACAGCGGCGATGATGATGAGCGCGCTGACGCCAGTAGCCAACCACTGGCCGATATTGGCGGTGGCCCCGCGAGCGCGGCGTGCCAGGTATTCCGCACCGCTTGCGGCGAGGATGACATAGGCGGGGACGGCGAGCGCGATCCACTTTTGCGTATCACGAAGCAGGCCCGCGCCCGGGATGTGCTCCAGCGCCCAACCCATCATCAAAATGCCCGGCGTTGTTGCGGCGAGAGCGACGAGCATGATGGCCGTGGCGCCAGTGATAATCAGCCCCCGCCAGCGCTCTTGCGAATGCCAGGCACGACGGAATCCCAGACCCATAAGCACCAGGAGTGCCAGCACCATAATCGCCGAAAAACCAACCTCGCGCGTCAGTGGCACAGCCTGCTTATTCCAGATGCCACCCAATCCCAACAGGCTGCCGAGCGTGCCGACGTGTGCCTCTGCTCTGGCCGCAAATGCGGCAGCGCCAGCCGCATCAGAGGACCCAGCTGCACTCGGGTTCAGCAAAGATGCCACTAGCCACGGTGAACTGACCGCCACTGTTGTGGCCGCAATCCAAGCGCGGTCGCGGTTATTGCGGGCGGCAGCAATGCCGGTGATACCAGCTAAAAGGGCACCGGTCGGTGTGAGGCCCGCAGCGGCAATGGCGCTGGTGCGCCACAAAGCACTACCCATCTGTGTTGCCAGAACAACTGCCGGAAGTAACAATACGGCGATGACCAGTGACCACTGTCCCTGGAGTAAGCGCTCGACCACGAACGGGTTCCAGAGCAGCATCGTCGGTGCGATCAGCTGACTGGCCAAGCTCGGAGTCATGGGGATAAGGCCGGCACTGGATGCGCTACTGGCGCCAGAGCCGCGGCGAGTGAACCTGCGGGCGAGCTCAGCAGCTGCAAGACCACCAATCAAACAGGCGCCGACCATGGCGAAGCGCACCCAATGGCTGGCATCCACAAAGTATCCCAGTGCCCACAGTGCGGTGTCCTGAGGAACAGCTCGTGCCGCAGCGGGGCCGAGCCCCAGGGCCGCGTCGGTAAGCGGTGGGTGATTAGGGATGACCATGTCGCGCAGCAGGAAAATCGGCGCCCCAAAGCGACCATCAGCCGGGGCCTTGAGGGGCGCAAAGAGAGGCCAGCACACGGCAGCGGTCAGTAAGAGAATCCACGACAACACAAAAACCCAGGCGACTCGCTCCGAATGAGAGCGAGCCGACTGGGTCAGAGTAGTGCGGAAACGTTGTGTCACGTGCCCTATATTAAATTATTTTTCGCTTTCCTCAGTGAAACTTAGGGTAAGCGAGAGCATGAGGCATCTTAAGGGCCTCGTGGCTTGGTCTCTTAGGCAGACTTGCTGCGAATGCGGAAGCCAATCACGATGAGAACCAGGCCGAGGATACCGAGGATCCACGGTGCGACAGTGCCACCGATAGTCAGCGACTTACGTGCTTCCTTAGCGCGGTCCATCTGACGGCCCTTGGAGCCTTCGTCCCACTGAGCGGTGTACTTCATCGCGGTACGGTTCTGCTCCTTGGCTTCCTTCTCACGGCCAGCCTTGGAAGCAATTTCTTCCGCTTCCTTGTCGTCCTTGGCGTAGAACATGAACATCTCTTCAGTACCGTTGACAATCACGCCAGAAGTCGGCTCGACGCGGACAGTACGGACGTTGGTGTAGTAACGATCCAACTCGACGTCGTCGTCACCCTCCAGGCCCCACTTGTGAGCCGGGAAGCTCAGGCGCATGGAAGCCAGCGAGGACTTGTCAGCCTCGGTGAGCTTGCGGCCGTCACGAGTGAAGTGCTCGGTCAGGGACTCGTAGAGGTTCTGCGGCGGAATGGTCATGGAGTACTTGTAGACCTTGACGCCATCCTGAGTTTCCTCACCGACGAAGTCAATCTCGAAGTTACGCATCGCCTGGACGTCGTAGTATGGGTAGGACTTCTTCTCAGCACCAAACGGGAACTGGTACTGGATGCCCGGACGGGTGAACGTCGGCGGCTTGGTGTCCGAACCACCCTGCGGTGCGTTAATAGCAACGCTGGAGATCGGGTCATCTACCGGGTACGCAGTGCTGCGGTCGACGGTGATGCGGTCGAGGGTCGCATTGATGAGATTCTTCGGTTCTTCGCGGTCATCGCGCAGCAGAGTGGTACCGACCTGGAGAGTTGCGATCTTGTCGTCAGCCGGCTCCTCGATCTCAACGTGGCGCTTCGACTGCATCGGAGTCTTGTCGTTGATGAAGCAGTGGACCGGGAGGTCGCGCTTCTCTTCGTCCGTCTCTGCCTTGCAACGCGGGTCATTCTTGCGGTTTGGCGTTGGCTCATTCTTGCCCAGCTGGCTGGAGTCCAACAGAGTGCCGTCGCGCACCTCCGTGATGGTGTCGCTCACAGTGTCAAGTGGGATGACCCGGAGGCGAGGCACCAGGAAGGTTGGCAGAAGGACGGCAATGACAATCAATGCAGCACCGATGATAATCAGTGCATGTCCGAGAGTTCTCTTCATCAGCGGATAGTCCTTTAACTGTACGTAACTTTCTGCTGCAAAACCTAGCAGGAAGTTAGGAGTTATGTGGTGTGTTTTTAAAAAATAACTTGTCGGGAAAACAAAAGAGTTTTGGAAAAACCGGCCTGAACAGGACTTATTTCATAATAAAATACAAGTGATTTTACTCATTCCGGTATCCGTGTAAGAAAGTACTATGACGTCCAAGGCATATGCGGCAGCGCCAAACGCTGGGCAAGACACAGTGTCGAGCTCTGTGCCGAACTCTACGCCGAACACTGCATCCAGCTCGGGATCCAACACTGCATCGAGCTCTGCCACCACATTCCGCCCAGGCTTCCTGCCTTCGCTGGAGGGCCTGCGAGCTGTGGCTTCGATGGGCATCATCGGCACGCACGTCGCATTCCAGACCGGGCATGATGTGGGAGCCCTGTGGGAGCGCATCCTCGGCCGCTTCGACTTCTTCGTGGCCGTATTCTTCGTGCTGTCCGGATTCCTGTTGTGGCGTTCTCACCGCTCGGGTTACGGCGGAATTCCCCGTCGTAAAGCATTGTCCGATGCCGACGGCGGACGGAAGAAGAGCTGGGCGAAGTACTACAAGAAGCGCGTCGCGCGCATTATGCCCGCGTACTGGGTGCTAGTGCTTATTGTGCTCATCGCACTGCCGGTGGGGCGCGGCGCGGATCTCAAGATTTGGCTAACAAATCTGACGCTGACACAGGTGTATTTCTCCGGCTCGCTGCACGGTGGGTTGACGCACCTGTGGTCGTTGTCGGTGGAGGTCGCGTTCTACATCTCGCTGCCGCTGTTTGCCATTGGGCTTAGCCGGTTGGACCCGCATCGCCAGCAGGGGTGGCGCATAGTGGCGATTTCCCTGCTCGCGATCTTGAGCTTCGGCTGGCCCTACCTGCCACTGCCGTACCCAGAAGGCGTTAACCCACATATTCAGCCGATTGCCTACTTTTCCTGGTTCGCAGCTGGCATGATTCTTGCCGAGCTGGAATCGCTCCAGGGCGTCGATACCGATGCCGCCCGCGCGAAGGTGGAGACCATGCAGCGCTGGGCACGCCGCCGTTCGCTGTGGCTGGCAATCGCCGTTGGTGCGCTGGTTCTGGCTTCCTACCTGGGGCCCGAAGGGCTAGTCGAGCTCACCAACTGGGAATTCACCCGCCGCCTGCTGTGCGGTCTGGTCTTCGGTGCCGCCATCATCGGCCCCTGGACGATAGCGCCGGAGTCTCGCTTCCTCGAACACCCCATCATGCAGGCGCTAGGGCGCTGGTCGTACGGTATCTTCCTCTGGCATGTGGCGATGCTCTCCATTGCATTCCCGCTGCTTGGCGTGAAGCTGTTCACCGGACATCTGCTCAGTGTCACCATTGTCACGGTCGCACTGTCGATTCCGGTGGCCGCCGCCTCCTACGCGCTCGTCGAGGAACCTGCCCGCCGCTTCTTCGCACGCGTCTGGGTCAACCGCTAACGGCTTTTAATCAGCGGTGTTGTCGGTGTCGTCATCAGCACCGCCACCGGAAAGCATCGAGCAGCACGCCACGATCGTCAGCGCCGCCGTCAGCAGTAACTGAAGCGGCCAGCCGGCACCGGCGTAGTCATCCTTTGGCCATGGGTTCGCCGCCAGCACCAAGCCCGCAATCGACATCATCGCAGCAAGCGCCACAATTAGTGCATTTCGCACGTTCAGCCATGGTTTGACGACGTCCCCACGCTTCCGTGCCCAGAAAACCGCACCAAGGGTAGCGGCAACCACCACGAGGGCAACGACCACGCCAGGCCAGCTGGATACCAGGGTCACTGTCGCGGCAGCCGCAATGCCAATAGCCGCCCGCGGCAAGTCATTGCCCAGCGAAGATGCGGGAATCGGGGTGGTGAGAGCGAATCGTCGCCAAGCGAAAGCCAGCCCCACAGCGACCAGTGCGTACACAGCTGCGAGTGCGCCGCCTGCGAGGATTCCAGTACGCCAGGTCTGCTGCGGTGGATAGGTCAGCTCGACTGCACCACCAATTCCAGCCGGAATCGTCCAACCCTGCTGCCAACCAGAGACCGTTACCGGCTTCATGGGGGCACCTCCGACACGAAGCTCGTGGCCAGCATTGACAGAGATTGGCAACCACACGATGCGATCGTGGTCGGCAGCGTCAATAGGATTGTTCAGGTCGATTGGCGTGGCTTTCTGCTGCTCAGCTGACGGTGCGAAGTAGTCAGTCGAGGTGAGCGATACCCAATCGGACTTGGCATCGATGCGCCATGGCCCCGGCGAGAGCTCAATCTCTTCACCACAGGTCAGCCCGCGGTGATCAGAACCGTCACCGCGCTGGAGGCTGGCCCACGGGTCTCCGATGCTGCTGCGGCAGGTATCAGCATCGACCTTCACCTTTACCGGCTTCGGAACGGTGAACAGGCGCACCAGCGTGCCCTCGTGAATCTCCTGGCCAAAGACCCAACGCTGAGCCAGCGACGAGGAATTCGGTACCACCGGGACACGAACCGGCGTGAGGTCCTCCGCTATATCCTCGGCGGAAAGTTCCGCCTCTTCATCGGAATCGGGGTTGCTGGATTCGAATGCGTCGAAGCCGGTATCCCGCTTTGGAATCACCAGTCCTAGCTCGGAGATAGCAAAGCCCACAGGAGCAATCTTTGCTGTGATGAGCACAGATGTGGTCTTGCCGCCGGGCAGCGGAATGCGGGTCGTCTCACCCGGGACCAACTGTACGGAGCTGGAAGCTGTATCGGTCTGGATGCGCAGTTGCGCCGGAACGCGAGCACCGGTCAGGCTGAGCACTGCGTTATCGGTCGGTTCCTTCCACGACAGCTTGACCCACTCAGCCTGACTCTTGCCTGCCAGGGGTTCCCACCAGGTGGAGGTGTCGCCGTCGAGCATTGCGTTGACCGAGTGGTCAGCCGATGCACCACCGACGTTGTATGGCTCAGAGGCCGACGATGAAACCTCAATTGTGGCGCGACCCGTTGCTGTCTGGGTTAGCGGCAGTCCCGCGACGGGGTAGTCCGGAACGAGGTTGCGGACATATGAGTCCTCGTCTTCGGCCAGGATTGCCGACTCCGCTCCGACGACTTCACCATAGTTGCGGCCGCGGCGTGCGGGAGTGTCGGTGACAGTGCCGGCGTTCTTACCGGACAGGATGCGCACCGGGGCATCGGAATCGACCTCATCAAGCCGCGGGAGCACTTCAGGACCACCGGCGACCAGCGGCACCTGTGTAGTGTCCACCAACCGCGGCGAAAGGGCGTGATTGCGCAGCTCCTTCGGGCCCGCGCCCCAAATCTGGATAGCGGTATGGCCGTCCTCGTCCGTGAACTCCGCCACCTTTTCCATGGTCGGGGAGTCCTGCAGCGTGGAGGTGATGGCGCGCAGCGAATCGCCCCTCGAGGTAACTCTCAAGTCGTGGCGGACCAGCACATAGCCGATGCCATTGTTGCGCAGGGTGGCATCCAGTGCCGGTACCTCGCGGCCCCGAGTCAGCGAATCGCGCAGACCATCGAGGCCGCGAATCGCCTCTGGGGGCACTAGTGGCACGGTATCGCGGACGGCCCAAGGCACGTCGGCAAGCGGCTGGAGCGGTTCGTCGCGAGTATTGCCCCATGTCTGATCAGCAAACGGCGATGATGGCACCACCAGCGTGCGGGTGTCCTCGCCCTGCTCATTCAGCCAGTCGGCAGCTTCGTGCCAGTAGCCCGGAACCTCGGAAAAACCGCCTGCCGGAGCGAGGCGGGCGCTCCACGCAGGGGCGGTGGCACTGGCGATAACCACCAGAACCAGCATCGATGCGATAGCGCGCGGGTGCTTCTCAGGGTGCAGCCACTGCTGCCAGCCAGTGGCTGCTGAATCGCTCGGCGACTGGTCAGCGCGCTCGTTCTTGTGCTCGTTCGCCGGCTCTCGCCACGGCCATGGCAGCTGGGCTGTCGCATGAGCGAAGCCGATAACAAGTGGCAGGCGCACAATTGTGTCGAATTTGTGCAGGTTGCGTACTGCTGCGAGCGTGGAATCGAGCACCTCTCGAGCCGATTCCCACACCAGCCCGAATGGCTCCGTCCAGGCCGCCACGATGACAAGCCCGATGAGCAGCATCATCAGCCACATCCGACGCAGCGGCAGTGAGCGCATGACCAAGCCAAGCAGACCAATCGCCGCTACGGCCAGAGTGGCGTAAATGAGAATGGGCTCCGCGACCAGCGCATTTCCGCCCACTCGCTCGAAAGAGACAAACGGGGTCCACGAAGTGGAGCCGCGGAGCGTCTCGCCGAGACTCAACCAACGAGTGGTCACGCCGGAGGACTCGATGTAGTCCGTAAACGGTGGTGAGTACTTGCCCAGCAGCAGTAGTGGCACAATCCACCACATGCTGACCGCTGCACACGCAGCCAGCCAACCGCCGAGCATCGCCCACGCACGCCCGCGGCGAGGCCCCGTAAAAGCGAAGAAGAGCAGCATCAGACCTGCGGGGATGCAAGCCGCAGCTGTACTGACCGCATTGACCGCGCCAGTGCACAGTACCGCTAGACCGGACAGCAATACGGCACGGGCAGTCGCACGCCAGGGCAGTTCCTCGCGCCGGGCCGCGACCCGTAGGAGCGGAAGCAGAATCCACGGTGCCAGCGCTACGGGCCAGGTCTCGGACGAAATCGCGCCCAACGTCGTAATCACACGCGGCGACAACGCGTACAATAACGCCGCCAGTACGCGAGAGGTATGCGTGCCGACGCCTATAGCTTCGGCCACGCGATATGCGCCGGTAAAAGCCAAGCAGAGAGTAAGGCTCCACCACAGCGCCTGGATCAGCCAGCCGGGCGCTAGGACATCGGGCAGCAAGCTGAACAGCGCGAAGAATGCGCCCTGCGGAAAGAGATAGCCATATGCCTGGTTTTGGAGCTGTCCCAGTGGCATGGTGTCTGACCACATGTTGAGCGAGGCGGACAAAAACCCGATGGGGTCTTCTGTCAGGTCGTGCTTTGTGTCAGCGACAGTCTTGCCGGGGGACTGGATGAATGCCAGCAGGCACAGCAAAACCCACCAAGGTACAAGCACGCGCTTACGCGCTCGAACAAAGGTGGGCATAGCGTTAAAGGAGGGTTAGCGTTAAGGGCTTAACGCTGACCGTACTCGACACCGCCAAGCAGAGCGTCATCGGTGGAAACAGCCTGTGCTTCCGGAATTCGGTCTTCGGTCAGAGCCTGGCCGATGCCGAAGATAGCGGCACCACCGAGAAGGGCGCCAATGAGCGCCGAGGCCAGGGCAGGGCCAACGCTACGACGCTGCTCGGAATCAGTTTCGTATGCCATGTTGAGGACTCCTCGTGTGCATTAAGTCAATACTGTTTATAAAACTACACTCTGTGACATCTGTAAACCAGTGGAACAGCTGGGAATCTCTCCCTGCCTTGAATTTTGGGTGGTTTCAGCGGTCATTGAGTTTTCTTAGTTGAGAGATTAACCCATTTTCTATCAGCTAAGTAAGTTTTTAAAAATTTTCTAGAAATTATTCCTTTTCCCCCGGAACGACAAGGACCGGGCGGCCAGCATTCTTCAGCAACGCGTCAGAGGTCGAGGCGGTAAACAGACCACGCAAACCAGTCACACCGCGAGTGCCGGAGATAATCACGCCCGCATCGAGGTCGTGAGCTGCATCGACGATGGCCGACCAGATAGTAGTTTCGGTCTCTACCAAGTAAGGCTCGGCGACGAAGCCGGCCTCAGCGGCAATCTGCACACCCTCACGGCAAATACGAACAGCCTCGTCGTGTGCCGGATCGCCGTCTTCAGTAGTGGCATCCCAGTCGGGCTGCATCATGCCGGAGGCGCCAGCAGTGCGAGCAGCAGCACGCTGTAGAGGCTCCCAGGCAGTCAGAATGTAGGCCTTCTTAACGCGCAGCAGTTTTCCGGCGTAGGCCAGCGCCCGCTTGGCTTCGTCGGAGCCGTCATAGGCAATGAGCATGGAATCAGAAATCGGTTCAACCATTTTCAGTTCAATCCTTACGTCAGAGATAGCCGAAAGACTGTCAATAGATACAGAAAAAGAGATGTCGCTGTAGTCCAGGATAGGACAACAGCGACATCGAGTACGTCAATCTTTAAAGCTACTCCGAACGAGCGGCTTGAATCAGATAGAGAGTCATTAACAGAAAGCGGTAACGTCCACTGTTATGGCAGCAGAACAAAATCCAGGGCAACCTCAATCAAAAGTTCCTGGGTCCTCGAAGAACGCCATTGCACTCGGCGTCCCCGTCCTTGTCATAGCCGTAATCGTTGCGGCGCTGAACTTGCGACCGAGTATCGCGTCGATCGGTCCGGTGCTCGATCAGCTCCTCTCCGACCTCGGCGCATCCTCCGCCTTTGGTGGTCTGATTACGGCCATTCCGGGGCTCGCGTTTTTCGCGATTGGGTTGTCCGCGGTGTCCGTCGGCAAGCGGATGGGCTTAAGCGGCGCGCTTACACTGTCTGCGACGTTGCTATTTGTCGGCCTTGCGGTGCGCCCGTGGGTGAGCAGCATCTGGCTATTGCTGTTGTTTACTGCGTTATCGGTTGCGGGCATTGCGCTGGGAAATGTGCTGCTACCTGCGTGGATTAAGGTGCACGGTGGTCGCCATACGGTCGTGCTGATGATGCTGTACTCCAGCATGATCGCCCTCGGCGGTGGACTGGGGCCAGCGACGGCATTTTTGATTAGCGATTCTCCCGAGACATCTGCAGGTGGTATCGAAATGTGGCGCTGGGCGCTTGCCGCATGGGCAATCACCGCCCTGGTGCAGCTCGTCGTGTGGTTGCCGCTGCGTGCACGCATCGGATTCGACTACCCGAAGGCGCCGGTCAGTGCCTCGGCAAGCACACCAATCTGGAAGTCACCGACAGCCATTGCACTGGCAGTTTTCTTCGGCGTGCAGTCGATGAACGCTTACGTGCTGATGGGCTGGATGCCGAAAATGCTTATCGACGCAGGCATCAGCGTCAGCGTAGCTACCGCGGCATCCATGATTGTTCAAGGGCTGGGCATCATCGGCGGTCTGCTGATGCCACCGCTGATTGCACGGCTCCGCACCATGTCCTACGTCGCCTTTGGTCTCGGCTGCCTTTTCTTCCTCGGGTACGCGTTGATGATTCTGATCGACCAGCGGGGAGCGGCGGAAACTGGTGTTGGATACGCGATTGGGGCTGCGTTCCTGCTGGGCGTGGGTGGTTTTTGTTTCCCCATGGCTATCGCGCTGATTCCGGGCCGCACGCGCAGCCATGAGCTGACCGCGCGGCTGTCCGGCTTCGTGCAGCCAATCGGCTACATTTTCTCCGCAGTCGGGCCATTCCTGGTGGGTGTGGCCGCTGGAACGACGGAAACGTGGACACCTATTCTGGTCGTACTGCTTGGTACTACGGTCGTGCTTGCAGTGCTTGGGCTGGCTGTCGGTCGGCCAACGTACATTGATGACGAACTGGCCGACCGAGGTATCGGTGAAAAGAAGCCGGGGCGTATTCAGCTCGACTGAATTTAGGGGAGTTAGCTCCACTGCATTTGAACCCGGGCCAACTTAGCTTTGAACCTATGACAAAGAAAAAGAATTTAATCGCGCTGGCCTGGAGTTTTATTCTCGGACTGCTGTTCATTCCGGGTTTGATTGCCTCTGTTGTGCTTCTGCCGTGGATTCCGCTCATCGGCCGAGGTGCCGACTGGCTCTCTCGCTGGGTGGCATCGTGGTCCGGCACCCCGATTGCCAACCGCGTGACCAATCGTTGGTTCGACATCCGCAACTTCGTCAACTTGCTCGTCCAGTTGGCCATTGGCTTTGTCACCTTCACAGCGTGGGTCGGCGGCGGCTTCACTGTCGGTGTGCTCTTCGCTGCACCTTTCCTGGTTGATGAAGTGCAGTTTTTCAGCTGGACTCTGACGGACCCAACACAGAAAATTGCTGTTGCCTGGGTTTTCGCCATCCTCTTTTTGGCGCTGACCATCGCCATCAACTTCGGTGCCGGCCTGCTGTCCATTTGGCTCTCCCGCGTCATCCTCGCACCATCCAGCGAAGAAGTTACCCAATCCCGCGACGTGCTCATTGACTCCTTCTCAGGCGAGCGCCGCCGCATCGAACGCGAGCTTCACGACGGCCCTCAGCAACACCTGACCGCCTTGAAACTCAACATTGCCGCTGCTCGCATGGGTAAGACTGAAGAAGAGGTAGCCGAGGCGCTCACCGCCGCCGATAACAATGCAACGCAGGCGCTTGCACAGCTGCGCTCGGTGGTGCTTGGCATTGCTCCGCCGGTACTGTTTGAAAACGGTCTGGTGGCAGCAGTGGAGGAACTGGCCGCGCACTCCGGAATGCAGGTAGCCGTCCATGAAGATGGTGTCTCCGACTTCGGCCCGCTCGATGAGACCACAGCGTTGCTGGCGTACCACTGTGCAGCGGAAGCGTTGACCAATGCCACCAAACATGGTCACGCCGACAGCGCCGAGATCACTCTTGCGGTTCAGGCTCCAAAGAAGGCGCTCGTGTCCCATCTCGGTACGCTTACGGTCACCGTGCGCGACAATGGCGTAGGCCTGGAAGCACCATCGGGGGCGGACGCTGTAGATCTCGTAAAGCATGACGATGGAACCGGCATTGCAGGCCTGCGGGAACGGGCGGCAGCGCTCGGTGGCACCGTGTCGCTCACCAACGCCGACGGTGGTGCCGAATTGCGGTTGGAACTGCCCGTTCGCCAAGGAAGGACACGATGAAAATACTGCTGGCAGAGGACTCCGTACTCCTGCGCGAGGGGCTAACCGGCCTGCTGCGGGCGCTGGGGCACGAGGTCGTCGCCGTCGGCGATGCGGATCAGCTGCTCGCCACCGCCGAAGGGCAAGCGTTCGATGTCATCGTCACCGATGTCCGGATGCCGCCGAACATGCGTGACGACGGACTGCTCGCGGTCTCCACACTTCGCCAGGACAACCCTGACCAGCCGGTTGTGGTGCTCAGTCAATACGTAGCGGCCAGTTATCTGGATCGCCTGCTGCAGCATGGTGGCTTTGGGTACCTGCTTAAGGAACGCGTCTCGGATGTCGACCACTTCGTCGCAGCACTGGAAGAAGTGCGTGGTGGTGGTACCGTGGTTGACCCTGAAGTGGTCGCAACGCTGCTTACTGCAAAGCAGGACGGCATCGCCGCGCTGACCCCGCGCGAGCGCGAAGTGCTCGACCTGATGGCGCAGGGGCTTAGTAATAAGGAAATGGAAAAGCGCCTGGTGCTGACCGCTGGTGCAGTGAGTAAGCATGTGGCGAATGTGTTTTTAAAGCTCGGCTTCCAGCCGGAGGATAGCAACCGTCGTGTTAAAGCAGTGTTGCGGTGGCTGAGATACACTGCACCGTCGCCGTCGCCGTCGTCGTCGCCGTCGGCTTAGGTTGCGCCCCTGAATCAGCTCCATACCCACGCAAAAGCCCCCGCGCCGACTCCTTCGAAACGGGAGTCGGCGTGGGGATTATGGGTAATTGGTGCTACTCGGATATAAGAAAGGCGAGGGTGGAAGCCTCGTCATCGACGAGACGCAGGCTCCGACCGTGCGGTTGATCTACCAGCTGTTCCTTGATGGGATAGCGATCAGTGAGATTAAAACCGAGCTCGCTGCCCGCAAGATTCTCACCCCGCGCGGGAAAGAAGTGTGGTCAACCTCGACAGTGTGCTCCATCCTGTCCAACGAAAAATACAAGGACGACGCCCTGCTGCAAAAGACGTTCACCACCGATTTCCTTACTAAGAAGATGAAGGTCAACGAAGGCGAAGTACCCCAATACTATGTATCAGGTAATCATGAGCCGATTACCGAACCGCGTATCTGGGATCAGATGCAATACGAACTCGCCACCAGGCATGGCAACATATAGTCAGCGAAAGTCGGGTTGTTCTCCACCCGGCTGGAATGTGCTCGGTGTGGGGCGTGGTATGGGCGTAAAACGTGGGCGTCGAACACGAAATGCAAAGACGCAGTTTGGCAATGCAACCATAAATACACAGACGAACATCCCTGCAGCAGCGCGACGGTGAAAGACGAGCAGATCGAAGCGCTGATTGCGGAAAACCAGCGGTGTGCGCTCGACCAGGACGCCTGCCAATCCGCGTACGCCGAACTCGATACTACCTACCGTAAGACGCTCGCACGTAGAACAAGCCTGGAAAAAGATATCGCAGCGAACACCGCCAAGCACGCCGCCATCACCACAACCCTGAATGATCTGACAGGGGAACCTGTGAGCGAGTTTCACCCCGCACAATGGAGCGCACTTATCGACCACGCCATTGTCACCGAGGACGCGATCCGGTTCGTGTTCCGCACCGGTGAACAGGTGAGGATTGCCCTGAAAGGGTGATGTTCGTATCAGTTGACGTGCACAGTAGACACACCTCCCAGAAATATAGTAAGGTTAGGCATGCCTAAGAAGGATGGTGCTTACGTGAACGAAAGTGCAACGGATCGGGTTGTTGAAGGCGAGTATGGGTCGGCGAAGGAAAAATCAGTCGCTGGCCAGAACGCGATCCGTCAGCTATCGCAGCCGGTGAAAGGCAAACTGTTTATCGCGCAGGCCTTAACGTTCGCCTCTGGGGTGTTGGCTATCGCACCCTATGTGGCTTTGGTGGAGCTGGGAGCTGCGCTGATGCAAGACCGGGTGGACCCGGCGCGGGTGAACTGGATCGTGATGCTCCTTGTTTCTGCTTACATGGCGCGGTTGACTTTGTATTTTGTTGCGTTGGGCGTGACGCATTTTATTGACCTGTCGTTGCGTAATCAGATGCGTCGGCAAATTGCCGCCCGAATGTCGACTGCTCCGCTGTCGTGGTTTACCCGCGAGGGCGAAGGGAAGATCCGCAAGACCATTCAGGATGATACGGCCACGGTGCACACAGTGATCGCACACGGGCCGATCGAGAAACTGAACGCAATCGTCTCCCCGCTCGCCTTGTTGGCCTATGCGTTCGTGGTGGATTGGCGGCTCGCTCTGCTGTCGATTGCGACGATTCCGGTTTATGTGGGCATGTATGGCATGTCGATGCGTGGGATGAATGAGAAGACCGCGGAAATGGACACCAAGCTTGCTCAGGTTTCGGCAACGATGGCCGAGTTCGTTGCCGGTATCTCAGTGGTGAAAGCGTTCGGCAAGGTTGGCCAAGCACATAAAGCCTATTTAGATGCAGCTAACGAGTTTTCTAAGTTCTACCGGGCGTGGTGTATGCCGCTGGTGTCGATGTCGGTCGCCTCATTTTCGTGGGTGTCGATCCCGGTGTTGTTGATCGTGAACCTTGGCGGTGGCGCGTTGATGATGAACGCCGGTTGGGTGAGCATCTACGAGGTGATAGCGACGACGTTGATTGCCTTGGTGCTGCCGGGAGCGTTGATGGCAGTCGCAACCATCGCCTGGTCTTATCAGCTCGCAGGTTCAGCGGCAGTACGGCTGGTGAATGTCATGGAGCTACCGGCGTTGAGTCAGCCCGATGCGCCACAGACACCACACGGTCATGATATCGAGATTCGGGGTGTGTCGTATGCCTATGACGACACCCAGGCATTAGACGAGGTGAGCCTGAGCATTCCGGCAGGCACGGTGACCGCGCTGGTTGGCCCGTCGGGTGCGGGGAAGTCGACGTTGGCGAGTTTGATGGCCCGCTTTGATGACCCGGACGCTGGCACGATCACCATCGGCGGGGTTGATCTAAAGAGCATTTCCCAGGATGTGTTGTATTCGACGGTCGCATTCGTCCTGCAAGATGCACAGCTTATTCGCGACACCATCCACAACAACATTGCCCTGGGCGCGCGAGACGCAACCTTGGATCAGGTGCGGCAGGCGGCGAGAGCAGCGCAGATCGACGAGTTCATCATGAGCCTGCCAGATGGTTACGACACTGTGTTGGGGGAGGACACCCACGTTTCGGGCGGGCAGGCAGCCCGTATCGCGATCGCCCGGGCGCTCATGGTTGATGCCCCAGTGTTGGTGCTGGACGAGGCGACGGCGATGGCGGACCCGGAATCGGAATCGAAAATCCAACAAGCTCTCTCGACTCTTGCCAAAGGCAGAACCGTGATTGTGATCGCCCACCGACTGGCCTCGATCAGGGGCGCGGATCAGATTGTCGTCATGGAACGCGGGGGCATTGCTGTGGTCGGTAAACACGACGAGTTGTTGGGTAATGCGCACTATCAGGCACTTCTTGCCCAAGGTGCATGCGAGGAGATGACACGATGAATCAACTATTGCTGCCACGCTTTAAGCGTTTGATGGAACCCGCCTCGTGGCGAGACCTTTCGGTTGGTCAAGCGTGGGGTGCGGTCTCAGGACTGTGTCACGGCTTTGCCCTGCTCGCGCTACTCCCTGCAGCAAGCGCCTTGGCGACCGGAATGCCGGTGTGGGGGCTGTCGTTTTGGGGCTGGCTCATCGCCTTGGCGGTGTTCGCGGTGCTGGGCGTGGGCACGGAGTTTTATGGCATGCGCACCGGCTATATCGGCGCGCTTGGATTCATTCACGACGTCCACCAGGCAGTAGGTAACAAAGTAGCCCGCCTACCGTTGGGAGTGTTCGATTCGGGTAGCTCTGGACGGCTGTCGCGCATGGTCACCCAGGAAATGATGAACTTGGGCGAGTCGGCGGCACATTTCATTTTCTCTCTCGTCCAAAAACTCTCGGCCGTGCTGGTGATCACTGTGGGAACCTGGTTCTGGGATTGGCGGCTGGGACTGACCTTGACGATCGCGTTCCCGATCATGCTTGCCTTCCTCCATATTTCCCGTGTGCTTCTCGATAAGGGCAAGAAGGTTTCCGAACCAGCCGAATCGGAGCTGGCGGCTCGCATGGTCGAATTCGCCACCTGCCAAGGCGCGCTGCGCTCCTGCCATGTCGCCGACGACTACCCGGCCCTTGATCGGGCATTCAAACAGGCTGACCGCAAGGGTCGCAAAGCATTGTGGATCGAAACACTAGCGAACCTGATTAATGGGATGTTCGTTCAAGCGCTCATTGTGGTGATGATCTGGCTGACCGCCCAACTCGCCCTCGGCGGGCAAATGAATGCGCTGAACGCCGTGGTCACAATCGGCATGTGCCTGCGGTTCACCACCATGCTCCAAGACATCGGTGGCTGCATGACCGGGCTGGAAGAACGCCGCCAGCAGATGAACCACGTCGACAAGGTCATGGATGCCCCCGAACTGTCCGAACCCGATGCCTCTACACCGATAAACGCCCCTGGTGATGTTCGTTTCGAGGACGTCACCTTCGGCTACGATCCGGACACCCCGGTTCTCCGTGATATTTCCTTCCATGTCCCGCAAGGTGGCATGTGTGCCCTGGTTGGTCCATCTGGGTGCGGGAAGACGACGATCGCCCGGTTGGTTGCACGTTTCTGGGATGTGCAGTCCGGCAGCGTGCGCGTTGGCGGAGTGGACGTGCGCGAGCAGACCACCGAAGATTTGATGCGCCAGGTGTCTCTTGTCTTCCAAGACGTCTACTTATTCAACGACACTCTCGAAGCCAACATTCGCCTTGGCAACCCAGAAGCCACCGATGAAGAAATCAGGTGGGCCGCTGACCTGTCGGGCGTGACGGAAATCGTCAACCGCCTCCCAGATGGCTGGAATTCATTGGCGGGTTCTGGCGGGCGTGCACTGTCAGGTGGGGAACGGCAACGCGTCTCTATCGCTCGCGCCTTGGTGAAGAAGGCCCCGATCGTGCTTTTCGATGAGGCCACCAGCGCATTGGACGCGGAAAATGAAGCCAATATTGTTGCGGCGATGAATGAGCTACGCAAGCACTCCACGCTGATCGTGATCGCCCACAAACTTGAAACCATTCGACAAGCTGACCAAATTATTGTGCTCTCCCACGGTGGGCGTATCGCCCAGCGCGGGTGCCACGACGAGCTGGTCAACCAGCCGGGTCAATACCGCGATTTCTGGCAAGAGCGCATCAACGCAGGCGGATGGCAACTCGTCTAAACACAGCGCATATCAGCACATAAAAGGAAAAACTATGTCCACACCCACATCCTCGCGCCTCAACGCGCGCGACTTCATCAATATCGGCGTCTTCACTGCCTTGATGTTCGTCATCGTGTTTGCATTCGGAATGCTCGGGTTCATTCCGGCTGCCATGTATGCCGGCTTCTTGCTTTCTATCCTCGTTAACGGCATCGTCTTTGCGCTGTTTACTGCCCGCACTCCGAAGATGGGGGCGTTGACAATCATGCTGATTATCATCGAAATCCTCTTCTTCGTGACCGGCCACTGGGTGGGAGGAATTGCGATCGCCGCTGTGTTCGGCCTGCTCGCTGACTTGGTGATCACCAAGGGGCCGAAGAGCGTGAAAGTTCGTGTCCCGCTGGCATATGCACTGTTTATTCTGCCGATCTATGTTTCCCCGTGGATTCCGCTATTTATGAACCAAGACGCATATATGTCGCAGATCGCCGAACAAATGGGTGCCGAGTATGCCGCCAAGATGGCACAGGTCGTCACGATTCCGATTCTGCTGGGCTTCTTCGGCGTGATGCTCATCGTGGGCTGGCTTGCTGGTCTGTTGGGAACCAGGGTCGCGCGCAAACACTTTGAACGGGCCGGTCTTGTCTAAACTTCCCGACCCGCGCACCATTATCGCAGCGCTCGTCATCGTCTCCACCACGATCTACAGTGCCTACTCGCCGTGGTTCGTGTGTACTCTGGGCGGATTCGCCGCCGTGATGCTGACGAGCGCTACGATCAACCCCAACACGCTCGTGCGCCCGAGCTGGGTGGCCGTCTACCTGGCCACGTTTGCGGCTCTCGGCACACTCGTCTTCGTGATACCCCTGGTCTGGAAATCAACAGCCAGCGCGTTCCTCGTGCTGTTTCTGCAGTGGATGTGGCGATTCAGCGTCAGCGCAGGAATGGGAGCCTACGCGATCGGCGTAATCCGACCCGCCACCTTGCAAAAAGCACTCGCCAGCTCACGAATCCCGACCTGTTTCACGATCCCGATCTCAGTCGCGTTACGTGTGCTGCCCGTGATCGGCCACGAAGTTAAAGCGATCTCAGATGCCATGAAACTACGCGGCATGTCCGTGCTCTCACTGCGTGCGGCGCAATACTTCACAATCCCTCTGCTATCGACCGTGGTACGCAGCGGGGACGAACTGGCATCGGCCGCCCTCGTGCGCGGACTGGGCGGAACCGCAAAGCCCACCTCAGTCACAGTCGTGAAATTCCGAGTGGTCGACGCAGTCATTCTGCTCATCGTTATCGGCTTCGCGATATGGAGAATCGTCCTATGACAATAGCCCAAGCAACTAGGGTCACCTTCACCTATCGAGGAGCAGACCACCCCTCAATCAACGACGCAACCATCACCATCACACCCGGAACCGTCACCTTGCTGTGTGGCGCATCCGGGTCAGGAAAAACCACCGCACTACGGCTATTTAACGGGCTCATCCCGCACTTCCACGACGGCGACCTTACCGGAAACGTCACAGTCGACGACATTGACGTGGCACAAACAGACCTGCCACGCCTTGCCCACCACTGTTCGACAGTGTTTCAAAACCCGCGCACCCAGTTCTACACCACCCACGTGCGCCAAGAACTCGCCTTCGGCCCAGAAAATCTCGGCCGCGACCCGCAGGAGATCTGTGCCCGCATTGACGAGGTCGCAGCCGAGTTAGGTATCGCCGACCTGCTGGAATCCCGCGTCACACAACTATCAGGCGGACAGATGCAACGCGTGGCCTGCTCCGTCGCCATGTGCAACAACACGTCGCTGATCGTCTTTGACGAGCCAACCGCGAACTTGTCCGCTGACGTTATCGACCAACTCGCCACACTCATCGCCAGGCTCAAAGCCGATGGACACACCATCATCATTGCTGAACACCGGCTAAGTTTCCTTTCCGGGATCGTCGACCGTGTCTACTGCTTCGACAAAGGCAAGATTGTCCTCACCGCAACCGGCGAAGAGTTCTACGCTACCTCGGATGAGGAGCGCAAACAGCTTGGGCTGCGATCCCTAGTGCCCGTATCCATGCCGAGCCTGCCCGAACCAGAAGGTGAAGGGCTCACAATCGACAACCTCGCCTTTGCCTACCGCCACGGAAACACAGTCCTCAATATTAACCACGTGTTGTTTCCGGCAGGGAAAATCACGGCACTCCTCGGCCCGTGCGGGTCAGGCAAATCAACACTGGCACGCATTGTTTGCGGACTAGAAAAAGCCAAACATGCATCCATCACACTCGGCGGACAAAAATTCACCAGCCGCGACGCCTACCTTGTGATGCAAGACCCTACCCGACAGTTGTTCTCAGATACCGTCATCGACGAAGTCACGCTCGGCACGACCAAAGCCGAAAAGCAACACATCGATGCCCACGCGATCCTTGAAGAACTCGACCTTGCCGACCACGAGGCTGATCATCCGCAAGCACTCTCTGGCGGGCAACGTCAACGTCTGGTTATTGCTACAGCGCTTGCTGCGAACAAGAAAGTTTACATCTTCGACGAGCCCACGTCCGGTGTTGGCTACAAACACCTTGTCGCGATTTCCCGAGTAATGCGTAAACTCGCTGACACTGGTGCCGTCGTCATCGTCATCACCCACGATGCTGAACTCGTTACCGAGGTCGCCGACCACGCTATCCACCTCGACCAAATCAACGCCTGCTAACGCAAACGCTCACTCAGCCGAAAGAGAGGAAAGTGTTTCTACAGGTCAGAGTTAACGCGCTATACACTCGCTAACGCAAGCGATTTTCTTGACCCCCTTGGGGCATACTCGCTAACGCAAACGCCTACTTATCATTTTCGACGTCTAAGTGGAGCCGATGACGGGAATCGAACCCGCGCCGCCTGCTTGGGAAGCAGGAGTTCTACCATTGAACTACATCGGCACACAGTAGGCGGAATGATTAAAAGCACGCCACGGGATTGGCACAGTAGGTGTGGCATGCAGGAAATCAGTCGCCCTCTGTAACTTCAATGTAGCACTCTCGATTCGCGTCGAAAAAATTGGTTGGCAGCAGCTCCGCTGAATTTATCGCGGGCATATCCTGCAACCCGCGCACGCTGTGCATTACAGAGCGGTTAAGCTGGTCTATGTGTTGCTCTCAGATCGTGATATTCGTGCCGCTATCGATGCCGAAGGCTCCGGCCATCTCGGCATTGATCCTTTTGACCCGAAGATGATTCAGCCTTCGTCCATCGACGTGCGTCTGGACAAGTTCTTCCGAGTTTTTAACAACTCGCAGTACACGCACATCGATCCGAAGTTGCCGCAGGAAGAACTGACGTCCCCGCACGAGGTTCCAGAAGGGCAGCCCTTCATTCTTCACCCGGGCGAGTTCGTCCTGGCATCGACCCTGGAGTACTTCACTATTCCTCCGAACTTGGCAGGCCGCCTGGAAGGTAAGTCTTCGCTGGGGCGTCTGGGCCTGGCAACGCACTCGACCGCCGGCTTTATTGATCCAGGGTTTTCAGGTCACATCACGCTGGAGCTATCCAATGTGGCGAACTTGCCTATCGCACTGTGGCCAAATATGAAGGTCGGCCAGCTGGCACTGTTCAAGATGTCCTCGCCGGCAGAAGTGCCTTACGGTTCCGGCAAGCTCGGTTCGAAGTATCAGGGGCAGCGCGGCCCGACGCCGTCGCGTGCGTACCTGAACTTCCGTGATGAGGAATAAGGCACCTGAAACTCGGGATATGAACTCGGAATATAAATGAATTGTGAATAGCCCCGAGTGAATTCTCGGTGAAGAAATGGAAACAATTGTTCAATAAAGAGTTTCCGCAGGTGAAAAGCCTAAATATGGGCCTTTAGTTCACACCATTTAAGGGTTAAATCGGCTTGAGGGCCTTTTATCTTTCGATAAATAATAGCCCTTATGCGTATTACGGTTATTGGTACGGGTTACCTTGGCGCCACTCATGCCGCGGCAATGGCGGAGTTAGGCCACGAGGTTCTCGGCGTAGATGTTGATCCCGCCAAGATTGAGGCATTGTCCGCAGGTCAAGTTCCTTTCTTTGAGCCTGGCTTGCCCGAACTGCTAAAGAAGCACGTTGAGTCGGGGCGACTACGTTTCACCACTAACTACGACGAAGCCGTTGAATTTGCGAACGTCCACTTCGTAGGTGTCGGAACTCCGCAGGTTAAGGGCTCGTACGCCGCCGATGTTCGCTATGTGGACGCAGCTATTACCGAATTGGCTAAGCGCGTCGTCGGCAAGCATTTAGTGTTTGGTAAGTCCACTGTGCCCGTCGGTACCGCACCGCGCCTGCAGGAGCTGGCTGCGAAGATGATCGGTGAGCGCGCCGCAGCCGGTGATGAGCAGTTGAAGAACACCAGCCTCGAGATCGCCTGGAACCCGGAGTTCCTGCGCGAGGGCTTCGCGGTAAAGGACACCCTGGAGCCGGACCGTGTGGTGCTGGGCACCCAGAAGCCGGGCATGATCCTCAATGGTGCTGGTCAGGAGGTCGAGTCAATCGCTGAGGACAGCCTGCGCGAGTGCTTCGGCCCTATCTTTGAGCGTGAGACGCCGTTTATCGTCGCGGACACCGCCACCGCAGAGCTGGTGAAGGTGTCGGCGAATGCATTCCTCGCCACCAAGATTTCCTTCATCAACGCGGTCTCTGAAATCTGTGAGGTCACAGGTGCGGATATCACCACGCTTGCCGACGCCATCGGTATGGACGCTCGAATTGGCCGCCGCTTCCTCAATGCGGGGCTGGGCTTCGGCGGCGGTTGCCTGCCGAAGGATATCCGCGCATTCATGGCCCGCGCTGGTGAGCTGGGCGTTGACCAGGCGCTGACTTTCCTGCGCGAGGTCGATGCAATCAACATGCGTCGCCGTGAAAAGACCGTTGACCTGGTACGCGGCAGCTTCGGTGGCTCGTTGCTCGGTCACACCGTGACTGTGCTGGGTGCGGCTTTCAAGCCGAACTCTGACGATGTGCGTGACTCCCCGGCGCTGTCGATTGCCGGTTCGCTGTCGTTGGCAGGCGCTTCGGTGAGCGTTTACGACCCACAGGCCATGGAGAACGCCAAGAAGAATTTCCCGACCTTGGAGTACGCACCGAGCATCGAAGCAGCTCTGGAAGGCTCGGAGATGGTTGTCGTCGCCACCGAGTGGCAGCAGTTCCGCGACATCGACCCGGTGGCTGCGAAGAAACTGGTCAAGCGCGCAGCGGTCCTTGACGGCCGCAACTGCCTGCCAACCGATCAGTGGCGTGCCGCAGGCTGGGACGTCACCTGCCTCGGCCGCGGCTAAATACTGGCCGCTCTCGAGCGCTTCGGGAACTTCATACCCTCCGGAGCCACGGTATAGGCGGCGATGAGGGTGGTAATCGGCACCGCGAGTACCAAAGCGACCGCACCGATGGTGGAACGCAGCAGCTCTGTGGCCACTACATCGGAGGTCAACGACTGCATCAGCGGCCGGTCGGAGACGCTTAACAAAATCGATAGCGGCAGTGCGGTGCCGAGGTACGCCAGTACCAGTGTGTAGACCATCGACGCGATGTGGTCGCGACCGACGCGCATTGCCGAACGGAAGACCTCCATAGGCCGCGACCGCGGAGCTGCTTCGTAGAGCTCCTGGACGGTAGAGGCCTGGGCGATGGTGACGTCGTTAAGCACACCCAACGCGCCGATGATGAATCCCGCCAGAAGCAGACCTGTGACGGAGACGTCAGGCAGGTAAAGCTGAATAAGTAGGTTGTCCTCGTTGCCGAGACCACGTAGCTGCGACGTGGAGATTGCGAGGTTGGCCAGGCCCGCCGCCAGCACCATCGTGGTGAGTGTTCCCGCCAGTGCGGAAGCTGACTTCCAGTTGATGCCATGAACGAGGAAGAGCACAGGGAAGAGAATCGCCGCGCCCGCCGTGATGGCTAAGGCCACAGAATCGCCGCCGCGTAGCAGTGCCGGAACCAGAAATCCCATCACTGCGGCCAACGTGATGCCAAGACCAATGAGGCTCAAGACCCCGCGAGTCATGCCGACGAGGATGATGAGAAGTACTGCCGCGCCGAGCCACAACCAGATTGTCGTGGTGCGATCCATGTCCAGGAAGGTGTAGGTGTTCCCGATGCTAGCGGTGTCGACAACCTGATGAGGTGCGAGGTCGACGACGTTAGTGTCGGCCGCGGGAGCCTCGGGGGCAGGTGGTGCGGGTGGAGCAGGAGCAGCAGGAGCTTCTGCGCCGGATTCAGGTGCTGGTTCCTGCTCCGGAGCCGGAGCTGGTGCCGGAGCCGGTGCGGGAGTCTCTGGGGCTGGTGCAGGCGCATCCTCTGCGCCCTCAGGGGCAGGCGCGGGAACAATGCCGGGAGGTGGTGTCATCAACCCCGGATTCGGCACGGCACCATTGTCGACAGCTCCGGTACCGGCAGCGTTTGGACGGTGAATTGCCAGGACGACCTTGTCGCCCTCCGCCAGCTCAATCTCGCCGGGCAGGCCGGATGCCTCCAGAAGAGTCTTCTTGCCCTCGTCTGGGCCCGAGGTCAGTTCAATAACCGAGAGCTGGCACTTCGGCGCCGCGGGATCGTTGAGCGAAGCCGTCAGCCCTGGCCGCGGCTGGTCGTCGAAGACACGTCCGTTGTCAGGCGAATTGCACGCGCCGACGCTGTGCTTTACGACGGTTCCCTTGACCGTCTCTGCAGCTGATGTCTGTGACTGCAGGAATCCCGGCCCCGGACTCGGAGCTTCACCCGATGGCCAGAGCCCAATCACTGCGAGGAAAGTCGCAATGCCAGCAACTGTAAGAACTGTGGCCAGTAAGCGACGTGCTCTTGTGGGGTTGTGCCGCGGTTTTGTCGGTTTTGGTTTGGCTTGTGCAGGTTCGGTTTGCCGCTCCGGTGCTGGTTTTGAATGTGCGGCTGGTTCTGCATGTCGTGCTGGGGCAGCCGAGGTTGCAGAGTTGGGTTGATTCGCGGTATTGACAGCCCGGAACCGGCCGGTAGGGGAGCCGCTGTTCGAGTTCTTCAGTACGTCGAGATGCGCACCTATGTCGGAACCCGGAGCAACGCGAAAAGGTTGCTGGTTGTCAGAGTTCATTGAATCTTTTGAATGCCTGCCCACCCTTAATAACCTAATCGCTGCACCAGCACCGGAAGGCGTACCGCCATTCCGGCGCGCCGGGCCGTGGTCATCAGCGCTATGGCCCACCTATCGATGCAATACTCACTCATCGATGCGCTCCAGTGTGTCCATAAGTGAATAGCGCATCGATATGTGAGAAGGGCAGAACCAGTAGCGTGCGCAACCTTAAGTACTGCTATTGCTTGTAGCTGACCAGGAAGTTGCCCAGGCGCTCGATGGCTTCCTTCAGGTCGCGTGCCCACGGCAGGGTGACAATTCGGAAGTGATCCGGCGTCGGGTAGTTGAAGCCAGAGCCGCCGACCATCAGGATCTTCTCTTCACGCAGGATGTCGAGCATCAGCTTTTCGTCATCGTGAATTTCGTAGACGTTCGGATCCAGCTTCGGGAATGCGTACATGGCGCCCATCGGCTTCACGCAGCTCACGCCCGGAATTGAGGTCAGTCCCTCGTAGGCGACATTGCGCTGCTCCAGAAGGCGACCCCCTGGCAGGATCAAGTCCTCGATGGACTGGTAACCGCCAAGTGCCACCTGAATGCCGTGTTGAGCAGGGACATTCGGGCATAGACGGGTGCTGGCCAGCAAGTTGATGCCCTCGATAAAGCCCTCTGCGTGGCGCTTCGGGCCAGTCAGCACCATCCAGCCAGCGCGGTAGCCGGCCACACGGTAGGTCTTGGACAGGCCGTTGAAGGTGATACAGAGCAAATCCGGGGCCAAGGAGGCAGTGGAAATGTGCTCTGCATCGTCGTAGAGGATGCGGTCGTAGATTTCGTCGGAAAGCAGCAGGAGTGAGTGCTCACGAGCGATATCCACGATGGCTTCGAGTGTCTGGCGTGTGTAGACCGCGCCGGTCGGATTGTTCGGGTTGATGATGACAATCGCCTTCGTGCGATCCGTCACCTTCGAGCGAATGTCTTCGACATCCGGGGCCCAGTTATTCTCCTCATCGCACGTGTAGTGGACGGCCTTGCCGCCGGCGAGGGTGGTTGCTGCAGTCCAGAGCGGGTAATCCGGAGCTGGAATGAGGACCTCATCGCCCTCGTTGAGCAGCGCCTGCGTGGTGATGGAAATCAGCTCGGAGACGCCGTTGCCCAGCCAGACGTCGTTGACGTCGAAACGGGGGAAGTCCGGGTCCATCTCATAGCGCGTGACGACGGCACGGCGTGCGGAGTAAATACCCTTGGACTCGGAATAGCCCTGTGCGTGGGGGAGAGCGCGGACCATGTCCTGCACGATGGTGTCAGGTGCATCAAAGCCGAACTTCGCCGGATTGCCAGTGTTGAGCATCATGATGCGGTGGCCGTCGGCCTCCATCTGCTCGGCGAGAGTAGTCACCGGACCGCGAATGTCGTAGAGGACGTTCTGCAGCTTGGAGGATTGGTCCAGTGTCTTCAGTGGAGTGCGGCGAGGTGCCCTGATGTTTCCACGACGGGCGGCAACACGGGCAGCACGGGACTGCTCGGCCTGAGCGGCCTGCGCAGCCTGAGCGTCCTGCGTTGTCTCGTTGGTGGTTTCGGTGCCCTGGGAAGTGTCTTTACTGGAACTCACCTGTCTAAGCATGCCACTTTTTTGCTCCCGCACCATGCTTTTCTCACAGCGGGGGCAGATTAATTGCACATTAATTGCGCAAAAGCGCCCTGCATGAGGATGCAGGACGCTTTACTGGGTTGCGGGCAGCTGGGGTTCTGGCTGCTAGTTACTGCTTAACTGCGGAGCCGTCGATCTGCAGGGAAATCTCGTTGCCAAGGAGCAGGCCGCCAGTCTTAATAGGAGCGTTGTAATCGATGCCGAAATCGGTGCGGTCAATCTTGGTGGCTGCCTCGAAGCCAACGCGAGTCTGCCCCCATGGGTCTTCAGCGGAGCCGAAAATGTCGACATCCAGGGTGACCGGCTTGATGATGCCGTTGATGGTCAGGTCGCCGGTAACGGTGGCCTTTTCTTCGCTCTGGAGCTCGATAGCGGTGGAAACGAATTCGAAGGTTGGGTTTTCGTCGGTGCCGAAGAAGTCCTTCGAGCGCAGGTGGTTGTCACGCTCTTCATTGTTGGTGTTGATGGAGTTCGCCTGAATGGTCGCCTTTGCCGTGGAATTCTCCGGCTTGTCGGCATCAAAATTAATAACGGACTCAAACTCAGTGAACTGACCGTGGACCTTAGTGATCATTGCGTGACGAACGGTGAATCCAACGGTGGAGTGCTGTGCATCAAGAACGTAGTTGCCAGACTGAAGAGCCATAGTGAATCTCCTAAAAGTTAAAAGTATCTCGAATGTTTCGAAGTATTTTTGTCCGCCGGAACCAACTTCCGGTGTTGACGTGTCAACGATAACTCTAGATGTGATGATGTGTCAACAAATTTCAAAGAAAATGCCGAATATTTTTTAGAAGCGCACATCCGGTCGGGCGATCGGTTCGGGGTTTTGTCATGGCTGGGCGAGGCTCCTTTGGTTGGAGGCGGTTCATATGGAGTCGTTTTAAGTGCTTATGCCCAGCATAACAGGCGTTGACATGTCAACAACCGCTATTTAGGATTGAGAATTATGCAATTCGGAATTTTTACAATTGGCGACGTCACAAAAGATCCCACGACCGGACAAATCCCTACTGAACATGAGCGAATTAAGGCAACTGTCGCCCTAGCGAAGAAGGCCGAAGAGGTCGGCCTCGATGTATTTGCTACTGGCCAGCACCACAATCCACCGTTTGTGGCACCGGCGAATCCGCCGATTTTATTAGCCAACCTCACAGCACAGACCGAAAATCTGATTCTGTCGACCTCGACAACGCTGATTACCACCACCGACCCCGTGCGCATCGCCGAGGATTACGCCTACCTCCAGCACCTTTCCGAAGGTCGCATTGATCTGATGATGGGCCGCGGCAACACCGGGCCGGTTTATCCGTGGTTTGGCAAGGATATTCGCAAGGGAATTCCGCTGGCCATCGAGAACTATCACCTGCTGCGCACCCTTTGGCGTGAGGAGAATGTGGATTGGCAAGGTCAATTCCGCACTCCGCTGCAGTCATTTACGTCCACACCGCGCCCGCTCGACGGTGTAGCACCTTTCGTGTGGCACGGCTCAATCCGCTCCACTGAGATTGCTGAGCAGGCCGCCTTCTATGGGGACGGCTTCTTCCATAACCACATTTTCTGGAATATCGAGCACACCACAGCCATGGTCAACCTCTACCGCCAGCGCTATGAGCACTACGGCCATGGTGCTGCTGATCAGGCAATCGTCGGGCTTGGCGGGCAGGTCTTCGCCGCTGAGACGGAGAAGAAGGCCAAGGAGATTTTCCGCCCATACTTCGACAATGCCCCGGTCTATGGACATGGGCCATCTCTGGAAGAATTCGAGAACATCACTCCACTGACCGTCGGCACGCCTGAGCAAATCATCGAACGTTACCTGGGCTATGCAGACGCCGTTGGCGACTACCAGCGTCAGCTCTTCCTTATCGATCACGCCGGCCTGCCGCTGGAAATGGCGTTGGAGCAGGTTGAAATCCTGGGAACCGAAATCGTTCCGGTCCTGCGTGAAGAGTTCGAGCGCCGCCGTCCGGCGCACGTGCCTTCCGACCCGCCGACGCATGCCTCGCTGGTTGCCGAGGGCGCAGATTCCCCGCACCTTCTCGTCCGCCCGGCTGAAAGGAATCAGTAGTGAAAAAGCTCGTCGTCGTAAGTGCCGGTGTTTCCGATCCATCAACCACGCGCATCCTTGCCGACCGCATCGCGGAGGCCGTCGAGGCGCAGGTCTCCAAGCGTGGCGAGGGGGTCCAAGTTGAGTACGTCGAGCTGCGCGAACTCGCTGTCAGCCTCGGCACTGTGATGTCCACAGGGCTTTACGACGAAAAATTGCGCGCCGCCCTCGATACTGTCAGCGGTGCTGATGGATTGATTGCCGCGCCCCCGGTGTTCGCAGCGTCCTACTCGGGGTTGTTCAAGATGTTTTTCGACGCCCTGGATAAGGATGCGCTGACTTCCATGCCGGTCATTATTGCTGCGACGGCTGGCACAGCACGACATTCGTTGGTGCTGGAGTATGCGATGCGTCCGCTGTTTAGCTACCTGCGCGGCACGGTTATGCCGACTGCTGTATTTGCAGCCACTGAGGACTTTGGTGCTGGCGATGGTGCCGGAAATGGCGCCGGCGGAGTGTCCGGCGCGGAGATGAACAATCGCGTCTTGCGTGCAGCTCGTGAGCTTGCCGAGTACCTTGTCGGTGTTCGCTCGGCCGTAGTCGGTTTTGGTCCAGATTTTGGGAACGAAGCTGAAGAAAAGGGTGCGGAGCATTCAGCGGGCGGGGCCAGCGAGGGGAATCGGGGTGTTGGCGAGCCGAACCAGCGACGCAGTACAAACACGCGGGTGGATACTAACGTCACGGATTTTGCCACGCTGCTAGAGGGGCTCGACGGTACCGCGAAGTAGCCGTGCGCTCACGTGAAGGGAGGGCAGGGGAGGGCGGCGTCAGCGCTCTTTAGCGGCACCACGGCAGGTTGTAGTAGTCGCAAGAGAAGGTATCGGAAAGAGCGTATTCCTTAACCTGCAGGTCGTCGCTGCTGGTCGTAGCTGTCGGTGCTGCGGTAGCGGCCGGGGCGCCGGTCAGCGCGCCCAGGGAAAGTGCTGCGGATGCAATGGTGGTAGCAAGAACAGAAGTGCGTCGAAACATTAGGTAGTACTCCGAAAGATATCTGCCTCGGCAAAGTGTCAGGGCTTTGTGGACTGCCGGACTTCGCCAGTGATTAATAAAGAAATCATAACTATTTAATCAAGAGTGTGAAGTGTGGAGGTCTCTCTACCTGCCCGCGCCTGGGGGTGGCCATTCGGCTACTCTCTGGTGTCTTTATGTAGGTGGGCTAGTGGCCGAAATGTTGATTGTCTAGTACCAAGTGGCCGACCGAGGCATTTTTGAATTGGTTCAAAAGGCGTAGTTCTAATGCGTTTAAATTGATCGCCGAAATCTTATTGTGGCGCCCATAATCGCTGGTCAGGGTCAATTAGATGTCGTATTTTCGCGTGGCAGAAATCGGTGAGATTCCATTTTTACTATGTGGATAATTGCTGCGGCCGTCGTAAAGCCAGTCGAAAATTTTCCATTACAAAACGCTGAATTTCGACTTACCTTTGCAGGTGTCAGTTCAAGTATTTCCTTACGAGTTGCTCGTCACATCCTGAAAGGATTTCGCCGTGAAGAAGACCCTGCTCTCCGGCTCCATTGCAGCCCTGGTTACCATGTCCTCGCTGGCTGTCGCCCCGATGGCGGAAGCTGCCCCAGCCCCTACCCCGGGCACCGTCGGTGGCACCTGCTCCGTTGAAGGCCAGTCCGGCCAGTCCCTGAAGATCACCGGCTCGAAGTTCGAGGTCGAAGGTACTGCGACTGTCGCTAACTACGGCGACACCGACCTGCCGCTGACCCAGACCCTGAAGGAGGGCAAGACCAAGTCCTGGAACGTCGGCGGTTCGGTCGACTTCGACCTGCTCAAGCTCTTCCATGTCACCTTTAGCGCCGGCTACCAGTCCACTCAGACCTGGGAAGTTGGCCAGACCCTCGGCCCGTACCCAGTCAAGCCTGGCTACACCGGTGTTCTGGAGTATGGCTTCCTGAATCAGTCCTTCGAAGGTACTCACCTGACCTGTAAGGGCGGAAAGTGGATTGACGCGGGTCGTCCGTACTGGGGCACCATCCCGAAGGAGCGTCACATTCGCGTTTCCATGCGCGCCAACGAAGCTGATCGCTCCGTCGACGGTGCTGCTCCGCAGGTCAAGGAGTACGCCGTTTAAGGCGGCCAGAGCCCCTAAAGCCTCGAAGTAGAAGGAAGTTTCTCCATGTTGAGCGTGAAAAAGAAGGCCCTGGCCTGCGCGGTGATGGGTGCAAGTCTTCTTGCGCCAGGCATCGTTGGACAGGTCGCGGCGACCCCGCTGACCCAGACCCCTGACCAAGATGAGCACCACACCGGTTTCACCAACACGGATAAGTGTGACCCGGTCAAGGATGCCAAGCGTCACCCCTGGGAGCAGTGGATTACCGACGAATGGGACCGCTACAACGGCACTAACTCATTCACCAACCGCACTGACCGCCCTATTCAGTACACCCTCGAGGTGACAGAGGGAGTCAACGAGTCTGTGAAGGCCATGAGCTCCGGAAATATGTGGGACGTGTTCCTCCACGGGGTGAAGAACAAGTACGGCATCGTCGAGGTCAGTCAGTGGTCGGTTGGCGACAAGCTGGGCCCGGTGACCGTCAACCCCGGTGAGACTGTTCGCGCAGACTACGGCGTGCACATGAAGTCCTTCATTGGCCGTGTTCGCACCTGTGACCAGAAGACCGGCCTGTGGCGCGGTGAGCCCTACTTCGGTGAGTACAACGGCAAGGGGCCGTCGACTCGCTTCGTGGTCTGGCACAAGACCACCAAGGAGGGCGAGCACCGTCAGCAGTGGGCGCCTGTCAGCGGTAACTCCGGTGACGGCGGCCCGGCATCCGCCACGATTAACGACTAGGAGCAGTTATGAAAAAGCGTGTTGTCGCCATGTGCTTGACGACGGTCTTTGCGCTCGGACTCGGTGCTCCGACAGCGGTGGCCGCCCCGAATCCAGGAGCCGGTGAACCGTTCGCGCCGGAGGAGTGGGTACCAGTGCCCAAGCCGGCGGCAGTTGACCGCGGTCCGGCACCGGGAACCACTTGTGAAGCTCCGGGTTCGGTGGCTGAGTTCGTGGAAATCACCGGCTCTCGCTACGACGTTGAGGGCGTTGTCTCTACGAAGAATGACATCGGTGATGAGCCGATTCCGCTGACGCAGACCATCAAGGAGTCCAAGACCAAGAAGTGGTGGACCAATATCTCTGTCAGCGTGAAGGTCAGTAAGGAGCTCAACCGCAAGTACTCCTGGGAATACTCCCGAGAGATGGTTTGGAGCCTCGGGCAGAAGATCGGACCATACGAAGTGCGCAAGGGTGAAACTGGTCGTCTGAGCTGGGGATTCCTGGTTGACGAGTTCGCCGGACAGACAGTTCGCTGCAACGCCAACTCGAAGACGTGGGAGCCAATTGGGCGCAGCTACTTCGGTGTGGCTCCGCGCGAGCGACATGTCGAGGTGACCATCCAGTAGTTACACAGTTCTCTCTCCACACTCAGCACGGGTAAAAGGGGCATATTCACGAAAGCGAATATGCCCCTTTTTGCTATCTATCTCGGGCTTGCAAAGGCTCGATTCAGAGCCGCTACCCGGCCAAATCTCAGAGCCTCTGGTTATTCTGCGGCAGCGGATGCCGGCGGGTGGAAGCCCGCATCTATTGCTTTCAGCGCCAGGTCCAGGCGAGAGGTAGCTCCAAACTTATTGAACATGCTGGAGAGGTGCTTCTTGATAGTGCCCGGCGACTTGCCGAGTTCCTTGGCGATGTCGTGGTTTGACTTACCGCGGCAGATTAGGCCGAGAACCTCTCGCTCGGCTTGAGTGATCTTGTACGAGGAAATGTTGCGGGACGGCAGAGTTTTAATCAGCCGAGTCGCAGAAATCGGCGAGATGACGGTGCCACCCTGGAAGACATCTTCAACGGTGCCAATGACAGATTCCGGGCGGGCAGTTTTGAGAATGTAGCCATTTCCGCCGAGACTCAAGATTTTCAGCATTGTTTCATCGGTATCAAATGAGGTGATAGCGATGAATTTCGGTGGATTCTCCACCTTCTTAATGCGCTCAAGTAGCTCAACGCCGTCCATGTTGGGCATATGAATATCGGTCAAAACTACGTCAACGCCACCACGGGCAATAATGTTGAGAGCTTCGTGGCCATCGCTGGCTTCATCGACCACGGTGATATGCGGTGCCTTCTTGAAATAGGTTCGCAGCGTCGAGAGTACGAGTGGGTCGTCGTCGACAATGAGAACCTTAATGTCAGACATCCGCGAACCTTTCATAGAAGTTATAAAAACCGAACAATATCTGTCATCGTGTGATATTACTACGCTAACCAGGACTTTTCGAGAGATATCTTCGTCACAGGCGGCTACTACATCAATCTTACGCTAGCGTAACCTACTGGTTGGTAGGTGGCATGTGGAGTTTGCAATTCCACACATTTCCTTCTCGTTCTGACGTGATGGAACCGTCCCACGGTCGCACTCGCCGATGCAGTGAGGAAAGCCCCAAACCGCTCGAGAGCATCGCCCGCGGCAGAAAATGCGGTAGCGCCTTCGATATCTGATTGCTGATGTCGAGCGTGAAGCCATCTTCCTCATTGCTCAGCGCCAGAATGTGAACGTTCGTTTGCGGTTCGCCGTACTTCTGAATGTTCGTGCAGAACTCCGACAGCGCCGGCGAGATAACCTCTGAAATCTGCGTCAAAGAGGGCTCGGTTTCAATCTTCGTGGCCAGCGAAACGTTAAACCCAGCTTCCTGCAGTTCATCCTTGGCCTGTTGGAGCACCTTGTTCATGCTGGGAACTCGCTCATCCTGGCCGATAGCTGAGGTCAAAGAACTCTCGTCGTCAGCTGATTTCAGCAATGAAAGCAACTGGCGAAGCTGTAGCAGGCCTTCTCGGGAGGTCTCTGCGATGTCCTCCAGGGATTCTTCAAGTTTTTCATCGGACCCTTCTCGCTCGATGGCGAGCGCCTGCGCCAGCATGGTTACGCGAGTAAAGGACTTGGCGGTGGAGTCGTGCAGTACGGTCGCCAACTCAAGGCGTTGTTCTTCCAGAGCGCGGTTAGATTCAATCGTTGCCCGCCGGCGTTGTTCTTTGTAGCGGCTGCGCATCATGCCGATGGCGTAGGCAATCACAAAAAGCAGTGTTGTCACAAAGGTCGCGACATGGTCGCGTGCGAAAGTACTTGTGTTTACGTCGTAGTTTGAAATCACCAACAACAGCAACGCAGTGATTCTCGCCGGCATCTTGTTGTTGTTAGCACGCATCACTTCCACGATGAGAAGCGCGCAGAAAATCTGCATTGGAGCCTGCTCTGTGGGAAGGAAAGTCAACGCCAAGAAATTCGCTGGGACAACCACCATGGCAAAGAGCGGCAAATACGTCGCCACTGCAACAAGAATGACCTGAAGGCCACCGATAATGGTCGGCAACAATAGATCAGAGTTGCTCTCGCGGAAAATTAGCGCATCGAGAGCAGTGAGGATCAGCGCAATGACCATCTCCACTGACCCCGGAGTCCTCAGAAAGTCCCTTATCTGTGACAGCGATTTCTTAATCACTACGCCAAGACCTCTTTCCACACCACAACGCGGTCATCTCTAACGGGATGCAGTAATCAATATGCAGTAATCAATATATTGTCAGTGCGGTTGAGAGTGCCATTTGCATGATTAATGCCGTGGCGCAGGGATCGTCGTAAAGCACAAAAAATCCGCCCGGGAAGAATAACCTCTCGGGCGGATTCCTGCTTACTTAGCGAGCGCTACTTACGTCGCGCCGATCCTGGCAGCGGAACTCCGTGCTGGTTGCGCGGAAGGTTCTTAGCGCTTGCCGACGGCGCCTGCGTCTCCTCGGCTGGGGCCTCAGTGGCCTGCTCGGTGGAGGCGGCATCTTCCGCCGACTGCTGTTCAGTAACCTCTGGCTGCGCCGGAGCCTGCTCTGCCACTGGCTGAGCAGGAGCCTCCTGAGCTTCGGTTTCCTCTGCTGCCGGGGCAGGGGTGCTAGCGACTGGCTTGGCCTTGCGTGCGCCACCCGGGATTGGAGCGCCCTTGCGTGCGCCGCCCGGAACCGGAGCACCGGATGCGGTCTTCGGCTGCTCAGCTGCTGGCTGGTCAGCTGCTGGCTGCTCGGACTCGGTGGCCGCTACTTCAGCAGCGGTGTCCTCGGCGGGAGCGGTTTCCTCGGCCTTCGGCTTGGCGGCCGGGGCTGCCTTCTTAGCACCACCTGGAACCGGGGCACCCTTGCGTGCGCCACCCGGAATCGGAGCGCCCTTGGTTGCCTTCGGAGCCTCAGCCGGAGCTTCGGTTTCTGCAGCTGCTGGCTCTGCCTGCGCGGCCGGCTTAGCGGCCTTGGCGCCGCCCGGAACTGGAGCGCCCTTCTTAGCGCCACCTGGAACCGGTGCGCCGGCCTTTGCTCCGCCTGGCTTCGGAGCGCCGCCCGGAGCTGGAGCACCCTTCTTGGCACCGCCTGGGGTCGGGGCGCCGCCCTTTGCACCACCTGGAACCGGGGCGCCGGCCTTGGCGCCGCCTGGCTTCGGAGCGCCACCCGGAGCAGGAGCACCCTTCTTGGCGCCACCCGGAGTTGGTGCGCCGGCCTTGGCACCGCCTGGCTTTGGAGCACCACCCGGAGTCGGAGCGCCCTTCTTGGCACCACCTGGGGTCGGTGCGCCGCCCTTGGCACCACCCGGCTTCGGAGCACCACCCGGAGTCGGAGCGCCACCCTTGGCGGCAGCGCCTGCAGCAGCACCAGCAGCTGCGGCACCAGCGCCGGCAGCGGAAGCCTTCTCTGCCTTCTTCTTCTCGGCAGCCTCAGCCTTCTTGCGCTTAGCTTCCTCTTCCTCGAGGCGCTGACGCTCTTCCTCTTCAGCCTTCTTCGGATCGACCCAGCCACGCTCCGGCTGCTCAATCCACTCCGGTTCGCGTGCCTGCGGCAGCTCGCCGTCGACCTTCACGGAGTCGCGGAGCATCTGGGCGATGTCCAGGACCTCCGGCTTCTTCTCGTCGTCCTCGATGACGTTGTTGACGCCATCGTTCATCATCGTCTTACAGAACGGGCAGCCGATGGCAATTGCCTCAGCGCCGGTTCCGACAGCCTCTTCGGTGCGGTTTACGTTGATGCGCTGACCGATGGTCTCTTCCATCCACATGCGAGCGCCACCAGCACCACAGCAGAAGCCGGTGTTCTTATTACGTGGCATTTCGACGAGGTTGGCGCCGGACGCGCCAATCAGCTCACGCGGAGCTTCGAATACCTTGTTGTGGCGGCCCAGGAAGCATGGGTCGTGGTAGGTGACCTGGCGGCCCTGACCCGAAGCAACCGGCTGCAGGCGGTTAGCACGAACCAGCTTGTTCAGCAGCTGGGTGTGGTGGACAACTTCGTACTGTCCGCCCAGCTCCGGGTACTCGTTCTTGAAGGTGTTGAAGCAGTGCGCACAGGTGACGACAATCTTGCGCTGCTTAGGCGGCACACCGTCGAAGACCTCGTCGAGCTGCTCGATGTTCTGCTCAGCCAACATCTGGAAGAGGAATTCGTTACCAGCACGGCGAGCGGAGTCGCCAGTACAACCCTCGGCCTGGGAGAGCACAGCGTACTTCACACCTGCGGTGTAAAGCATCTCTGCAACAGCCTTGGTGGTCTTCTTCGCATTGTCGTCGTAAGCACCGGCACAACCGACCCAGAACAGGTACTCGGTATCGTCGAAGCTCTCGACATCCTCGCCCCAAATCGGGACAACGACGCCTTCCTTGCGGACCTCATTGATCCAGTCGGCGCGAGTGGAAGCGTTCTGGCCCCACGGGTTGCCCTTGGTCTCAAGGTTCTTGAACAGGCCAGCCAGCTCGGTCGGGAAGTCCGACTCCACCAGGACCTGGTAGCGACGCATATCAACGATGTGGTCGATGTGCTCAATGTCAACCGGGCACTGCTCAACACAGGCACCACAGTTGGTGCAGGACCACAGAACGTCCTGGTCGATGATGCCCTCGTCGCCGTCGCCAACCAGCGGCTTGGTCAGGAGTGCTGCGCCAGCACCTTCGCCCTCGCGAGCGGTTTCGATGGTCTCGCCAGCCAACAGGTACGGGGCAGAAGCGTAAGCGTGGTCACGCAGCTGGTTAACCAGCAGCTTCGGGGACAGCGGCTTGGAAGTGTTCCATGCCGGGCACTGCTCCTGGCAGCGACCACACTCGGTGCAGGAGGTGAAGTCCAGCAGAGCCTTCCAGGAGTGGTCGGTGACTACGCCGGTGCCCATGGAGTCAACCTCCGGGTCAGCCTCTTCCAGGTTCAGGATTTCGCCGTTAGAGGTCATCGGCTTAGCCCCAGCGAGGGCGTTGTAGCCGTCAGCGTTGCGCTTGAGCAGGATGTTGGCGAACGCCAGGAAGCGGTGCCATGCGACACCCCAAGTTAGGTTGCGGCCAACAACGAAGAGCCAGACCATACCGGACAGCAGCTTAATCAGCGCGAAGATGGACACCATGACTTCGGAGGCCGGCAGAATCTGTGCGATACCACCGGTGACGAAGTTCGCCCAGGTCCAGACCTCGGCGCCAGTGTTACCGTGGTCGCCGTAGGTAGCCAGCTTGGCAGCCTTGACGAACATCATGCCCAGGCCCTCGATGAGGACGACAGTCTCAACGAAGTAGGCAGCCTTGGCGTTGGAGCCGTAGAAGCGGCTCAGGCGCTCCTTGCCCAGGTTGGTCTGGCGGACGAGAATCAGTGCCAGGATGCCCAGGGTGGTGCCCAGACCGAGGATTTCGTCAATGAAGTGCCAGACCGTCCAGTCCTTCAGAAGAGGCCAACCGCCAGCGGGCCAGAAGGTCTGAATGTACGCCTCGAACCACACTAGGGAACCGAGGAGGAAGCCCACCATGACGAACCAGTGAGCCACAGCAACGCCGGGCTTCTTGGCCATCTTGGTGTGACCGACGATCTCTCGGATCATGGTCCAAATACGGGTTCCCCATTCACCGGTGTGACCGTACGTCTTTTGGCCCACCATGATGGTCTTCACCATATGGGTGAATCCCTTAATAAAGATGAACCAGCAGGGCAGGGACAACAGGACGCCAATAACGCCGACTGCGACGGTGAATCCAGTAGATTCCGGAATCGCCGTGTCAGCCGTCGCCGCGGCGAGGTTGAGCACGCTCATAATGTTCCTTCTAGGCTGGCTCAGCCAGGGTGATGGCTGAGTGAAAATAGTTCTCTTGTGAGTTGTATCACGAGCCACGGACGCGTACATAACTAACGCCGTAATTAGTGCTGAAATCATGGCTATGTGGTGTAACCTGCGCATTTTCGGCGATTTTCGCAACGAATGGGTTTCTTAATTCCGCCCGCTGATCATGCTCTAAATATATTCCATTAGAAAAATAAGGGTGTACAGGGTGGCGTGCGTCACTTTATGCTGACTTTTGCGCTCCACAGTTTTACAAACGAAACGAAATACGCTAATGCAAACTGTTTTCAAAAAGTGTGGGGTTGTACGTCAGTTGTTTTCCGACTAATCAAGGAGTTGATTGATCATGACCTCCGTGCAGTCAGACCGTGTCCGTTCCGGGCAATCCTCCCAGTTCACCGCCGCAGTTGTTGATGAATTTGGGCCAAACCTCAATGTTCGCGATGTCGATCTGCCAAAGCCGGGGCCGAATCAGGCGCTCGTGAAGTTGATTGCCTCCGGCGTCTGTCACACTGACTTGCATGCGACAGAGGGGGACTGGCCGGTCAAGCCGGAGCCGCCTTTCATTCCGGGGCATGAGGGAATCGGCGAGGTGGTCGAGCTTGGCCCTGGAAAGCATTCGGTCAGCGTGGGTGACATTGTCGGCAATGCATGGCTGTGGTCCGCGTGTGGTGACTGTGAGTACTGCCGGACCGGCCGCGAGACTCAGTGCAACGACGCCGAGTATGGCGGCTATACCCAGGACGGTTCCTTTGGCGAGTACATGCTGGTCGACACGCGGTATGCTGCTCGCATACCGGAGGGCGTGGACTACCTGGAGGCCGCGCCGATTCTCTGCGCCGGCGTGACTGTATATAAGGGCCTCAAGGTTTCCGAGACGAAGCCGGGGCAGTTTATGGTGGTTTCTGGCGTCGGTGGATTGGGGCATTTGGCGGTCCAATACGCCAAGGCGATGGGTATGCGCGTAATTGCCGTGGATATCGCGGAAGACAAACTCGACCACGCAAAGGAGTGGGGTGCCGAGTTCGTTGTGAACGCTAAGGATGAGGATCCGGTCCAGGCGGTTCAGGCCTATACCGATGGTGGGGCTCACGGCATTCTGGTCACTGCTGTCCATAGGGGTGCGTTCGGCCAGGCGCTTGGCATGGCGCGCCGCGATGGAACCATTGTTTTCAATGGCCTTCCGCCGGGGGAGTTCCCAGCGAGCGTGTTCGACATTGTCTTCCGCAATCTCACTATTCGTGGTTCGCTCGTCGGCACGCGTCAGGATATGGCCGAGGCTCTCGACTTCTACGCCCGCGGGCTGGTCAAGCCGACAGTTAAGGAGTGCTCGCTGCACGAAATTAACGATGTCTTCGAGCTGATGCGGCAGGGCAAGATTGATGGTCGCATGGCCATTCGCTACTAGTCCTAGGCTCTAGTCGGCGCCTCTATTTCTCGACCGCCCGTCTCATCTGGTCCGCAGATAGCCATACTCCGAAAAGGTCGCCGTCGGGTCTGAATCGCTTGCCGACGCTCACGTCAACGGGCACCGGTTCAAATCCGAAGGCTTCGACTGTTGCTCGTGCGGCCTCGAGGGCCGCAGGGTCTGTCGACATGACTGCAATCGCTCGGCGCGGTGCGCCCTCGGCGATCTCTTCCGGGGTTCGGTAATCGCTAATCAGTTCCTCGTAAGAGACGTGGTTTAGTGTCTTGGCGATGTGGGCCCCTGGGAATCGCTTGGCGAGGTCCGCCGTTGTTACGGACTCTGGGGAGTCGGTTCCGGTGGCCTCCCAGGGGGTGGTGGCGCTCTTGGCCCCGGGGTGGCCTCGCCTGCCCCCCCAGAAACATTTTTGCCAGCTTTTTGTAGGAAGTAGCGCCGAATTCGCGGTTACTTCCTACAAAAAGCTGGCAAAAAGTACTTGGGTCGCGCCGCCGCGCCTCGCACCCAACGCCGCCGCGCGCTCTTACGAGTTGGTGAAGTTTGCCTCGCGCTTTTCAGTGAAAGCGGCCATGCCTTCCTTCTGGTCATTGGAGGAGAACAGGGAGTGGAAGGTGCGACGCTCAAAGAGCAGTCCCTGCGACAGCGTCATTTCGTAGGCCTGGTTGATCTGTTCCTTAATCTGGGTAGTGGCAACCAGCGACTTCGACGCAATGGTGTCGGCGACCTTCAGGGCCTCGTCGAGAAGCGCTTCCGGCTCGACGACGCGGGCGACCAGACCCGCGCATTCAGCTTCTTCGGCGCCCATCATGCGGCCGGTGAGGCACATCTCCATTGCCTTAGCCTTGCCGATTGCGCGGGTGAGACGCTGCGAGCCGCCCATGCCCGGAGAGATACCGAGGTTGACTTCAGGCTGACCGAACTTGGCCTTAGCGCCAGCGATGATGAAGTCCGCCATCATAGCGACCTCGCAGCCACCGCCCAGGGCATAGCCATTGACGGCGGCGATAACTGGAGTGCGGACGGAAGTCAGAACATCCCAACGTGCGAACCAGTCAGAGACATACATCTCGGTGCCGGACTTGTCCGCCATCTCCTTAATGTCCGCACCTGCGGCAAACGCCTTCTCGGAGCCGGTGATGATAATCGCGCCGATTCCCGAGTCGTTGTCGAAAGCGGTGGCTGCTGCGCCGATCTCTTCCATGGTCTTGTGGTTCAGGGCGTTCAGTGCCTTCGGGCGGTTCAGGGTGATAATGCCGACGCGACCTCGGGTTTCGGTAAGGATGTTTTCGTAGGTGGTCATTAGATACTCCTTTGGGATGGCTTGAGTTTGGTGAAAGTTGTGTATGTAGCCCGCAATTCCAAAATCTGAAGAACGTGGCTGCGGCTTGAAAAGTCTTTCCTGTATGCGAGGGTACCTGCGGTAGCGGGTGTCGTCAGGCTGTTTGAGCTGATAGGTGCAGGGTGGGGCGAGTTGGTGTCTTTTAGTGCTCGATGTGCCGGTGGCCATATTGGCTAACTAGACAGCTTTGTCTATATACTTCGCTTTATGTCGAACAAGAACACCGCAAACACGCACGAACTATGGGACATTGCTCGCAAGCTTCGGGAAAACCACACCTATGTTGACTTGACTCACGCGTTTCACGCCGGTCAGCCGAAATTCCCTGCGCTTCCCGACGAACAGCGAACACGGCTTTTCACCGTTGCTGAGCATGGATTTGAAATCGACCAGTATCAGTTTGTTGGCCAGTGGGGTACGCATGTGGATCCGCCTGTGCATTTCGTCCAAGAGACGAGAACTCTTGACAATATTGGCGTCGAGCAGATGATCCTGCCTTTGGTCGTCCTAGATTTCACTGCTGAAGTCGCTCGGGATAATGATTTCTCCCCTTCGATTGCTGATGTCGAGGCGTGGGAGGAACGCAATGGTTTGATTCCGGGCGGTGCATTTGTCGCATTTCGCAGTGACTGGTCAAAGCGGTGGCCTGACGCTGAGGCAATGGCCAATGCGGATGAAGAGGGCGTGACTCACTACCCAGGATGGAACGTTGAGGTTGTCGAATGGTTGATAGACAACCGTGGCGTTGTGGCGATTGGGCACGAGACCACTGATACGGACCCCGGCATCGTGGCTCATGGTGGCAGCTTGCCGACGGAACTCTATCTATTAGGGCGTGACCGATGGCAGATTGAACTTCTGGCTGGGCTCGACCAGGTGCCGGAAACGGGGGCTCTCGTGGTTGCCTCCTGGCCGAAGCCAAAGGATGGGACGGGGTTCCCAGCTCGAGTTTTTGCTGTTTTGCCAGTGTAATCCTCCCACTGCCTTCGAACGGTTTTCGAATACGCCATAAAGCTTCGCCTAACTCAATCCGAGCCTAGATGCGTGATTCAGCCGTCATTGTTTGAGAGCTTTGCATTGTCCGTTCACTGCGTCGACCGAAACGACGAGCCGACAGCACGGATTATCCTCCGGCGTGCATTGTCAAGATCGGCCGGCTCTATGTGCTCGCATGGGGTGAGCTCTGTGAAGGCATGGGCGGCAGTGCCGCGGTGAAGGCGGATTCCCGAGTGGCAATCCGCCTGTGGTCTTAACCTCGCTTACGCAGTGAAACTACCAATGCGGCAATACCGGTCAGCGCGCCCACGAGGCCGAGCCCCAGGCCCCAGCCGCCAAGCGTGCTGCTCGAATCCTCGCTGGTAGCAGCTGCGGAATGCTCCACGTCGTCTGAGCGGCTATCGCCGTGGTTTGTCTCGCTGGTGCCATGGTTGTGGCTGTGGTCGTGACCGTGGCTATGTTCATTGTCTTCCGACTTCTCAATCAGCTCCACAGTTGGAACCGGGTAGTCACTATCGTGGTCCTTTTCAGCCCAGTTCATCGAACCCTTTTCACAGGTTTGCAGCGTCGGCACCTCAACTGTCGACGGCTTTGCGTCATCAGCCACCTTCACGCTGAGCGTCAGAGAATCCTTCAGGTCCGACGGCAGTGGAGTCTTTGCGGTGTAGATGACCTTCTGCACCTTTTCATTCTTGCCAGAGCCGGTCGACTCCTTGGTGACATCCCAGTTCGCGTTCACGTTCGGCGTAACCTTTTCGAACTCCTCCGGGATGGTGAACTCGACCTTCGTCGTCGGCGAACCGTCGCAGCCATGGCCGACCCCGAAAGCCAGATCCGCGTAGCCGCCAATCGGGGCAGACGACGGGGTTGCATGCACATGTGCGGATGCAATGGCAGGGAAGGCGAGGGTTAGTGCGGCGCTTGCCGACGCTACTGCGAGCCCACGGAAAAAGGGGAAATGGTGTCGCTGTGCATTCTGAGGCACGAAAAACTCCTAAATAAGTGGGATGAATTCTTGGCTCAATCGCCCCGTAAATGGGGAGAATTTAGACATGTATTAGTGGAGCCGCCAGAGCTGATTCGGTGTCAGGCCATGGGGTAACAAGGGCATGGCCTGTTGATGAGCCGGTGGCTGCAAAACACGTCAGGGGATTAGTCGGTTCGCTGTGCAGGAAAGTTCCCAGGGCTAGTGCTAGGAAATTCTTTGTCCCCCTGGAGTCCAGAGGCAGGATTCTGTATAGAAAATTGCGCTGTCGGCTACCGTGAGTGGCTTTAGAGCATAGTCTTGTAAAAATCTTTTATCGCGGTGACCTGCGGTGATGACGGTTTTTTTAGAAAAGTTGAGTCGGGTTGGAATAACTTTGTCCCATAGTCCGTTGCATAGCATGACAAACATTGAGTCGGACACACTCAAGTTTGCTTGACAGATTTTCTACGGCAATGCAGACTTGAGCGCGTAAGACTTAAGGGCAATTCTTTTACTCTTCTAGAAAGGTGTTCATCATGGGACGCGCTGTTGGTATTGACTTGGGTACGACGAACTCCTGTGTCTCCGTCCTCGAGGGCGGCGAGGCTCAGGTGATTGCGAACGCTGAGGGTTCGCGCACCACTCCGTCGGTGGTTGCATTTGCAAAGAATGGTGAGGTCCTGGTTGGCCAGTCCGCTAAGAACCAGGCTGTCACTAACGTTGATCGCACTATTCGTTCGGTCAAGCGCCACATGGGTACTGACTGGAGCATCGAGATTGATGACAAGAAGTACACTCCGCAGGAGATTTCCGCTCGTACGCTGATGAAGCTGAAGCGCGACGCTGAGTCTTACCTGGGTGACGACGTCACTGATGCGGTTATTACCGTTCCGGCTTACTTCAACGACGCTGAGCGTCAGGCAACCAAGGAAGCGGGTCAGATTGCTGGCCTGAACGTCCTGCGCATTGTCAATGAGCCGACTGCTGCTGCACTTGCTTACGGTCTGGAGAAGTCCGACAAGGAGCAGACCATTCTGGTCTTCGACCTCGGTGGCGGTACCTTCGACGTCTCCCTGCTGGAGATCGGCGACGGTGTTGTTGAGGTTCGCGCAACTGCTGGTGACAACAAGCTCGGTGGCGATGACTGGGATCAGCGCATCGTTGACTGGTTGGTTGAGAAGTTCCAGTCCAGCAACGGCATTGACCTGACCAAGGACAAGATGGCTCTGCAGCGTCTGCGTGAGGCTGCTGAGAAGGCCAAGATTGAGCTGTCCTCCTCGCAGCAGGCATCTATCAACCTGCCGTACATCACCGTTGATGCTGACAAGAACCCGCTGTTCCTGGACGAGACCCTGTCCCGTACTGAGTTCCAGCGCATCACCTCTGATTTGCTTGACCGCACTCGTAAGCCGTTCCAGCAGGTCATTGCTGACGCTGATGTTTCGGTTTCCGACATTGACCACGTCGTGCTGGTCGGTGGTTCCACCCGTATGCCGGCAGTCTCCGAGCTGGTCAAGGAACTGACCGGTGGTCGTGAGCCGAACAAGGGCGTTAACCCGGACGAGGTTGTCGCAGTTGGTGCTGCTCTGCAGGCCGGCGTTCTGCGCGGTGAGGTCAAGGACGTGCTGCTGCTCGACGTCACCCCGCTGTCGCTGGGTATTGAGACCAAGGGCGGTGTCATGACCAAGCTGATCGAACGCAACACCACTATCCCGACCAAGCGTTCGGAGACCTTCACCACTGCTGAAGACAACCAGCCGAGCGTTCAGATTCAGGTCTTCCAGGGCGAGCGTGAGATGGCTGCAGCTAACAAGCTGCTGGGCTCTTTCGAGCTGGGCGGTATCGCTCCGGCACCGCGTGGTGTCCCGCAGATTGAGGTCACCTTCGACATCGACGCCAACGGCATTGTCCACGTCACCGCTAAGGACAAGGGCACTGGTAAGGAAAACACGATCACCATCCAGGACGGCTCCGGCCTCTCCAAGGAGGAGATCGACCAGATGATCAAGGACGCTGAGAAGCACGCTGACGAGGACAAGAAGCGCCGCGAGGAGCAGGAAGTCCGCAACTCGGCTGAGTCCATGGCTTACCAGACCCGCAAGTTCGCATCGGAGAACGAGGACAAGGTTTCCCAGGACATCCGCGACCGCGTTGAAGAGGCCGCCAAGGAAGTCGACGAGGCTCTGAAGGGCTCCGACATCGAGGCCATCAAGTCCGCCGTCGAGAAGCTGTCCACCGAGAGCCAGGAGATGGGTAAGGCTATCTACGAGGCTCAGGCAGCTGAGGGTGCAACCGCAGCCGAGGGTGCTGAGGCCGCTGACGCTGACGACAACGTCGTTGACGCTGAGGTCGTCGACGAGGACGAGAAGGACAAGTAAGAATGACTGACCAGGATCAGGGAAACCAGCCCACCCCGGAGGAGCCGGCCAACCTGGCCGATCAGGTCAACGAGGTCTTCGAGCAGGCCAAGCTTGACGACGACGTGGAGCCGGCGACCGAAGGTGCCGCCGGCGACACCGCCGCGGAGGAAGCTGCAGACCCAGTTGCAGCCATCCAGCGTGAGTTGGATGAGCGCACGGAGGACCTGCAGCGCCTGTCGGCGGAGTTCGCAAACTACCGTCGTCGAGTTGACCGAGACCGTGAAGCCGAGCGCGTACAGGCGAAGGCAAAGCTGGCTGGAGAACTGCTGGTTTTGGCTGATGACCTCGACCGGGCTGAAGAGCACGGCGACTTGGCAGACGGCACGCCGCTGAAGGCTTTCGCGGATAAATTCCGTGGCGTGCTGACCGCACAGGGTGTTGAGGAATTTGGTGCCGCAGGAGAGGAGTTCAACCCGGACATCCACGAGGCTGTCCAGGATCTCTCTGAAGGGGATGACAAGGTTCTAGCCAATGTGCTGCGCAAGGGCTACCGAATTAATGACCGTGTCATTCGTACGGCGATGGTAATCATCGGCGATCCGCAGTAGCGGAGACACAAGTGACGCAGATTTCTTTGAATTAGTTTTTCTGAAAGGAGGAGATGCACCATGACTCAACGGGAATGGGCAGATAAGGACTATTACGCTGACTTGGGCGTCTCTAAGTCTGCGTCACTCGACGAGATTAAAAAGGCCTACCGCAAGTTAGCCCGGGAGAACCACCCGGACAAGAACCCGGGTAACAAGGCCGCTGAAGATAAGTTCAAGCGAATCTCCGAGGCATACTCGGTGGTCGGTGACGAGGACAAGCGCCGCGAATACGATGAGCTGCGTGCAGCTCTCGCAGGTGGTTTCCGATTCCCCGGTGCCGCAGGTGCCGGCGGAGCCGGTGCTGCCGGTGCACGTGGATTCGACTTCGACGTGTCGGATCTCTTCGGCGGAGGTGCCGGATTCGGTGGCAATGCTGGTGGTGCAGGTGGCCTAGGTGATTTCCTGGGCGGCTTCGTAAACCGCAATGGTGGCGCTGGTGCTGCCGGGCGGCAGAAGGCCCGCCGTGGTGCGGATGTGGAGACAGAGATTACGCTCGATTTCCGCGAGGCTGCCCAAGGTGTCACCATCCCGCTGCAGCTCACCAACCCGTCGCCATGCACGAACTGCAATGGTTCGGGTGCAGCGCCGGGAACCTCACCGGTGACGTGTACCACCTGTCATGGTTCGGGATATGTCAAGGAGCAAAAGGGGGCCTTCGGCTTCTCCAGTCCGTGTGCGGACTGTGGTGGCCAGAGCACTCGTATCGAGAACCCTTGCTCGCAGTGTAACGGCACCGGTGTGACCACCCGCCGTCGTACCATCACCGTTCGCGTCCCCGCAGGTGTGGTGGACGGCCAGAAGGTCCGTCTTGCGGGCCAAGGTGAAGCGGGACTGCGGGGACGTCCGGCCGGTGACCTCTTTGTCACCGTTCATGTTCGCCCGGATGAAGTCTTCACCCGCAGCGGCAACGACCTTGAGGTCACGGTGCCCGTGAGCTTCGGCGAGCTCGCACTCGGCGGCACCATTACCGTGCCGACGTTGGGTGACAAGATTCGCGTGCGTGTCCCGGCTGGCACAGCCGATGGCCGAACACTGCGTGTGCGCGGTCGAGGAATCCCGAAGCGCAATGGCACTCCGGGTGACCTGCTGGTAACCGTGCGTGTGAAGGTGCCGACCAATTTGGACGACAATGCCACTTCGGCATTGCGCTCCTACGTCGAAGCGGAACGTGCCAGCGGGTTCAATCCTCGTGAGGGTTGGGCAGGTGCGAAATAATGTCCGACAACACTGAGGTCTATGTCATATCCGTAGCCGCGAATCTCGCGGGCATGCATGCGCAGACGCTGCGCAATTATGACCGACTCGGGTTGGTAACTCCGCAGCGAACCTCCGGCGGAGGTCGGCGCTACACCAAACGCGATGTGGCGCTGCTGCGTGAGATTCAGCGTCTGAGTCAGGAAGACGGCGTCAACCTGGCCGGTATTAAGGCCATCATCGACCTGACTGAGCGGGTGGATTCGCTTGAGCAGGAAAATGCAGAACTGCGAGAGCAGCTCTATCAAGCAAAGGCACAGGCTCGTCGTTCGCGAGGCGAACTGGTTCACGTCCCACGCTCTACGGCAGTGGTGATGTGGGAGCCGCGCACGCGGCGCGGGCGCAGAGGTGATCGTGGCGGGGAAGGATAACTCACACGGGTGATTGAACGGACTAAGCAGCGTCGGCTGGTTAGTCCGTTTTCTCTTGGCTTGTTAATTTGGGCCGCGGATAAGCAACTGTTGATCTGAGACGCCGGTCAGCTATCAGTTAGCCACCGGTTGGTCTCGCGAGTGAAAACTTCATCGTCAAAGTAGTGTTCGATGTGTGGGTTGCCCTGAACGTGCCGATACTTTTGAGGAATATCCTGCACGGGAGTGACCATGAATTCGGCCAAGTCTCGCATGGACAGGCCACGCTCACTCAGGTTGAGTGCGTACGCGCCGAAGTCTTTATCCGCCGGGTTTTTCCCATGAATCCCCAGTTCGGCAGGAATCCGAATGGGGTCCATCGGGGACGTCGCCACCGCCACACGGTGGCTATTTTCATATTCGGGTCGGGCTGTACCGTCCGGCTTGAGCAGTTTCATGTCGTTTGCACGCTCCAGTCCAGGGCCAACACCTGGCGGAGCTATGAGCAGCACCCTATCCGCGTAGAGGCCACTACCAAGGGAGGCCTGCGAGACCACCGTCGCCCCATAGCTATAGCCGGCGACAACGTGCCGCTGAGTAGGAGACTGGGCATGGGCGGTAGCGCCACCGGCAACTGCAGTGTCACCGCTATCGACACCACCGGAACGCTCAATCAAACCGGCTTGCAAGTGCTGCAGCCGCTCTGCAGCAAAATTGTGATACTCGGTGCGTATGGCCTCACGGAGGTTGGGTGGCGCGTCATAGGAAAACAACACCACCGCCACATCCTCCGGATTTCCACCGGCGGCGTGGAAGGTCGCGGCTACACGCTCGAACTGCTTGCTAGCGTCCTCCGCGCTAGAGCTGGTACCGGGGACGAGAGTGATCACAGTCGATGCTCGCTCAACGTCACCGAACGCAATCGCAGAATGTCCAGGCGAGGACTCCAATAGTTGTCCAGGAGGCAGCCCCAAAGCCCTGGCGCGAGCGGACATGGCGGCATCTATCTCTGATAGCGGGCTACTCGAATACGCCCCAGCCCATCCGCTCCCAACTTCCAAGTCCCAACCACCGTCAATCTCTTTGTCGCTAGTGGTGCCAGTACCACGACCAGCCTGCGATGGCTGCAATCTACCCGAGCCACTAGCTCCGCTTGCCACCAGTGGTGAAAGAGCTGAGATTGCGCCCGCCGCCTTCTCATCGAGTCGGTTGAGTTCAGCCAAGGCCGACTGAATCCGAAGCTGCGAGGTTGCACGCCATTCGGCCATGGTGAAAGGCCCGGAAGGAATTTTGGGATGAACGAGGCTGCGCGCAATCGTAGACAGCATGCCCTCCGGCGGAGTCACCGCACCAGAAACCAGATTCACCTGAAACCCCAGGTTGGTTGCCTGGTTTACCGCGTCGGTAAGTTCGCGGATGACGTCGTTAAGCATGGCGGCGGTATCGCTGCAGCAGGCGGCGAGACGTTCGAGCGCTACGCTGCTCCGGCGCAGACGCGTGGAGCTGTGGGTGACAGAAGCCTCGGCGGCGCTGCGGTTGTCGCCGGCGAAGTCATCCTCTGAAAGCGCGTTGAGTGCGCCCTGGGAACTGTCGGCGGAATCGGTGAGGGCGCGCGCCCCGGAACGCAGCGCCCGGGCGAGGATCTCCAGCGAATCCACACGCCACAGCAGCGCTTCGCCTACCGTGACCATGACGGCTTTTCCAAGGCGGCGGACTGGTCATGCTCGTGCGCGAGAGCGCTGACCGCGAGGGCATCGGCAGCCTGCGCAACAACGTCGATGTTTGTGCACGCGGCAAGCAATGATTCCGACCACTTCCCACAAGTAGTGGAGGCAGCGGGGACAATCCGTGAGCCGGGCAGGGCAGAGGTGAGGTCGGCACTTCCCGGGGCAGCTGCGACGATGGTGGAAAGACCATCAATACGAGTGGAGATCTGCTGGTAAGAGCGGCTTAAGGCGGATAGTTGAGCTGGATTGACTGTGATGTGTTCGGCCATGTTTTTGATTCTGCTGGGTGGCGAAAGGCAGCGGAAGAGCATCTTCAGCGAACTGTGGATAACTCTGAGCGATAGCAACGCACGGCGACGTCCTGTGGATAACTTCAGGACAGTCAATCCGGGGGAGCCGGTAACATTTAGGCATGCGTATTGCACTGGCTCAGTTGGAATTGTCAGCATCGGTTGAAGAGAATCTGGACGCGGTAAAGGTGACTATCGCGCGAGCAGCACAGGACAACGCCGATTTGGTGGTCTTCCCCGAGGCCACGATGAAGGCGTTCAATTCCGGTCGCCTGGATGCCGTGGCGGAGTCCAGCAGCGATAGGTTCGTAGCGGAGGTCTCGCAGGCCGCTCACGATGCCGGAATCAGCGTGGTAGTCGGCATGTTCCGCCCGGCAGATGAAGTGGAGCGCGACGGTAAGACGATGCACCGTGTCTTCAATTCGCTGCTCCTGGCTTGGCGTGATGAGGACGGCCCCGGTGTCGAGTTCTACGACAAGCTCCACCTCTTCGACGCTTTCGGGTTTCGCGAATCCGATACCGTCGCGCCGGGCAACGCGCACGTGGTGTGTGATGTCCCGCTTGTCGACGGATCGTCGGTCGCCCTCGGCCTTGCGACATGCTTTGACATCAGGTTTCCGGAGCAATTCATTCAACTGGCCAACCTGGGCGCGGAGGTCATCGCGCTGCCTGCATCGTGGAATGATGGTCCGGGCAAGGTGACGCAGTGGCAGACTCTGGTCTCGGCGCGTGCGCTGGATAGCACTTGTGTGATTGCAGCAGTTGATGCGGCCCGGCCTGGCGGGGCTAAGGCAGCGGGGAAGGATGAGGGGCCAACTGGCGCGGGGCACTCCATGCTGGTCAATGCGGACGGCGGGGTTATTGCCTCGGCGGGCTACAGCCCGCAGTTGCTTGTCGCCGATGTTGATATAGCGGAGGTGGAGCGGATTCGCCGCTCGATTCCGGTGCTGGAGATTCGCGATCAGGGCTAGCTGGGAAGCAATGAAGAGGGCCGAGCCGAGCTGAAAGCAGGAGTGGGGGAGCGAAGATTGCGGGATATTAGCCTATAGTTCTACCGATTCGGGCGAAGTCCTTTATATTTCTTATCATGCTGCTCCACATCCTCTGGGTCATTGGAATTACGGCCGAAGGCGTCACCGGTGCGCTGGCGGCCGGTCGAATGCGCATGGATCTCTTTGGGGTTTCAACAATTGCGTGCATGACTGCCATCGGCGGTGGCACCCTGCGAGATGTCATTCTCGGCCACTATCCGTTGGTGTGGGTTGCAAGCCCACAATATTTGCTGGTTATCGTCGGTGCCGCACTGATCACGGTGCTGTTGGCCGACTTCCTGATGAAGCACTTCCGAGTCGTGTTCTTGGTCGCTGACGCGATCGGTTTGTCGGCGTTTTCCATCATCGGTGCCCGCGTGGCCATGGAGATGGGGCACGGTGTCATCATCGCTATTGTCGGCGCCGTTCTTACCGGTGCGTTTGGAGGTGTGCTCCGCGACCTGATGTGTGACCGCGTCCCACTGGTGTTCCAAAAGGAGCTCTATGCCTCCATCGCAGTCGTCGCGGCGACGCTTTACTACGTGCTCGACATGGTTGGCCTGCACGAGAGCATCAACATTATCTGCGCTGTACTGTCGGCGCTGTTCATTCGACTAGCGGCGCTGTGGCGTGGCTGGTCGCTGCCGGTATTTGACTACCAGGGGCGCGATTAAAAAAAACTCCCGCACCAAGAAAAACCTGGTGCGGGAGTTTTTAGTTGCGCTAGCGGCTACCTAGAGGCGCCCACAAGCGCAGATGCACAGCGAAGCGCAAATGCACAGCGGACGATTAGGAAATCGAAGCCTCGTAGATGCCCTTGACGGACTCAGCCATGGTTGCGTTGAAGTCTTCGTCGGACTGCTGAGCAGACAGGCCCTCAGACAGTGCACGGGAGAAGGAAGCAATCATGCCGTGGTTGCGGGACAGGCGCTCGTTGGCGTCCTCGCGCTCGTAGCCACCGGACAGGGCAACGACGCGCATGACCTTCGGGTGCTCAATCAGCGGCTTGTACAGGTCATCCTTGGTCGGGATGGAAACCTTGATCATGACCTTCTGGTCATCGGCCAGGTCATCCAGGCCGGCGAGCAGCTCGCGCAGGACAATGTCCTCAGCCTCTGCCTTGTCGGCAGCGTTGATGTCGACCTCCGGCTCCAGAATCGGAACCAGACCGTGGGACAGAACCTGCTTGCCGAACTCGAACTGCTGAGCAATGTTGGCCTTGATGCCCTCTTCGTTTGCCTCAGCAATAAAGGAACGCATCTTGGTGCCGAAAATGCCCTTAGCGACACCACGCTCCAGCAGCTCATCCAGGCCCGGGCACGGCTTCATAAGCTGAACGCCGTTTTCCTTGTCTGCCAGGCCCTTGTCGGTCTTCAGGAACGGGACGATGCCCTTCTTTTCCCACAGGTACTGAGCGGTCGGGATTCCCTCAATGTCGCGATCCATGGTCTGCTCGAAGAGAATCGCGCCAATAATCTGCTCAGAGTTGAAGGACGGGGAAGTGATGATGCGGGTACGCATCTCGTGAACCAGGTCGAACATTTCATCTTCGTTCGAGTACTGATCCTCGTTGATGCCGTACAGGCGCAGAGCCTTCGGGGTGGATCCACCGGACTGGTCGAGAGCGGCGATGAAGCCCTTGCCCTCAGTCATCTGACGTGCCTGCTCGATGTTCATTCGAGTCCTTTCGTGAGAATGAAAGAATGTCATCTACCAGGGTAACCAAAACAGTATGAGTGCGCTGCCCGCCCATCACTCACATGGGGGAAGTCGAAGCAGGCGGGAGTGCGCTGGTGAGGGCGTCGGACGGCGTATTGGAGTGCGTCCGCGCGTGGTTTCTGGAGCTCTCCAATGTTTTCTAGTGCTTTCCGGTGCGCTACTGCGCTTAACGACGCTGCCGAGCGCAATCCTTTTCGCTGTGGATGTGGCGTGAATCACAGTATGAAATTGTAAAATTTGAAGTTGAGTGGAACAGACTCAAGGCTGAATACGTTATGGGTAGTGAATGACAAAGTTGAGTCAAAGGGGCGCAAGTTATGAGTTTTACACCAACAACTAAGACTGGAGAAGTTCTCCAGGAAGCTATGAAGGCCGCGACCAGCGCGGGTAACCCGGATATTCGGCCTGGGCACATTCTGGTAGCGCTGCTGGAGCAAAAGGAGGGTATTGCGGCTCCGCTGCTTGAGGCAGCGGGTGTTAATCCTTCCGGGGTTTTGACCCGCGCTAAGGAGCTGGTCGCGGGGTACCCGTCGGCAAGCGGGGCGAATATGGCGAACCCGCAGTTTAATAGGGATGCCGTTAATGCACTGAACGCTGCCGAGGAGCTGGCGGGCGAGCTTGGAGACGAGTATGTCTCCACGGAAATTCTGCTTATCGGTGTAGCAACTGGCCAGTCGGAGGCGGCAACTGTGCTGCAGTCGGCGGGCGCTACTGCCGAGGCATTAAAGGGCGCGCTGACTAGCGTGCGTGGATCGAGGAAGGTTACAACGGAAAATCCAGAAGAGCAGTACCAGGCTCTGGAAAAGTATGCGACGGACTTAACCGCGCGGGCGCGTGAGGGCAAGATTGACCCTGTTATCGGCCGCGATGCGGAGATTCGTCGCGTGGTTCAGGTCCTAAGTCGTCGCACCAAGAACAACCCTGTGCTCATTGGTGAGCCGGGCGTTGGTAAGACGGCCATTGTCGAGGGGCTGGCGCGACGCATTGTTGCGGGTGATGTGCCGGAATCTCTGAAGGGCAAGACGCTGATGAGCCTGGATCTAGGCTCCATGGTCGCCGGTGCGAAGTACCGCGGTGAGTTCGAGGAGCGCCTGAAGGCGGTTCTGGACGAGATTAAGGAATCCGACGGTCAGATTATTACCTTCATCGATGAGATTCACACCATCGTTGGCGCTGGCGCCACGGGTGATGGCTCGATGGATGCGGGCAACATGATTAAGCCGATGCTGGCTCGTGGTGAGCTCCGCCTGGTCGGTGCGACGACCTTGGATGAGTACCGCAAGTACATCGAGAAGGATGCTGCGCTGGAGCGTCGTTTCCAGCAGGTCTTTGTCGGTGAGCCGAGCGTTGAGGACGCCATCGGTATTCTGCGTGGCCTGAAGGAACGCTACGAGGTCCACCACGGTGTTCGTATCCAGGATTCCGCGCTGGTGGCTGCGGCAACGCTGTCGGATCGCTACATCACATCCCGCTTCCTGCCGGATAAGGCCATTGACCTGGTGGATGAGGCCGCATCGCGTTTGCGTATGGAGATTGACTCCTCGCCGGAGGAAATCGACTCCGCGGAACGTATTGTGCGCCGCCTCGAAATCGAGGAAATGGCCCTGGAGAAGGAAACTGACATCGCGTCGAAGGAGCGTCTGGACAAGCTCCGTGAGGAACTTGCAGATGAGCGCGAGAAGCTCAACGCTCTGAAGACTCGCTGGCAGAACGAGAAGTCCTCGATTGATGATGTTCGCTCCGTTCGCGAAGAGCTCGATGCCCTGCGCACTGAGTCCGAAAAGGCTGAGCGCGAAGGTGACTACGGGCGCGTCGCAGAGCTGCGTTACGGGCGCATTCCTGAGTTGGAGAAGAAGCTGGAGGCCGCCGAGGAATCGGTCGCTGACGCAGAGGAAAACTCCATGCTCAAGGAGGAGGTCACGCCTCAGGAAGTCGCTGAGGTTGTCTCCGCCTGGACGGGTATCCCGGCTGGCAAGATGATGCAGGGCGAAACCGAGAAGCTACTGGAAATGGAGCTCAACCTCGGCCGTCGCGTCGTTGGTCAGAATGCCGCTGTGGAGGCTGTCTCCGATGCTGTCCGCCGTTCGCGTGCGGGTGTTGCCGATCCGAACCGTCCGACTGGTTCCTTCCTGTTCCTCGGTCCAACTGGCGTTGGTAAGACGGAGCTGGCCAAGGCGCTGGCGGAGTTCCTCTTCGACGATGAGCGTGCGATGGTTCGCATCGATATGTCCGAGTACGGCGAGAAGCACTCTGTCGCTCGTCTGATTGGTGCCCCTCCCGGATACGTCGGCTACGACGCTGGCGGTCAGCTCACCGAGGCTGTTCGTCGCCGTCCGTACACCGTCGTGCTTTTCGACGAGGTTGAGAAGGCTCACCCGGACGTGTTCGATGTGCTCCTGCAGGTGCTCGATGAGGGGCGCCTGACTGATGGTCAGGGTCGAACCGTGGACTTCCGAAACACGATTCTGATTCTCACCTCCAACCTCGGTGCTGGTGGTACGCATGAACAGATCATGGATGCGGTCAAGATGGCCTTCAAGCCGGAGTTCATCAATCGTCTCGACGATGTAGTGATCTTCGATCCGCTGACCTCCGAGCAGCTGCGCGGCATTGTGGACATTCAGGTTCGCAACCTGGCGGAGCGTCTGGCTGCACGTCGTCTGGTGCTGGATGTCTCCGATGGGGCACTGGATTGGCTGTCGGAGCGCGGCTACGACCCGGCCTATGGTGCCCGTCCGCTGCGTCGCCTGGTGCAGAAGGCAATCGGCGATGAGCTGGCACGTCGACTGCTCGCGGGCGATGTTCGCGATGGTGACCGAGTAGAGGTTACGGTTGCTGACGATGGCGAGTCGCTGAAGGTTGTCGGCTATGGCGAGGACGGCGTAGCCCGGGGCTAGGGCGCCCAATCCTCAGGGCGATACCTGTTCAGCAGGCTGTCCGTTTGTTGGGGCGGTTTGGGAGATTTTTCTCCTGAACTGCCCCTTTTTGTGCTTTTGTTGTCCGGGCTTATGTTCCTTGCGGCCGATCGCGTGGGCTTGTTGCATTCCGGTCGGCCTGGGGTGCACCGGTATAGTGCGCAAATATGACTAACTTTCAGTGGCGACCAGCGACAGACTCCGACCGCCCCTTCATTGCCTGGATGGACGAACTAACGGAAACGTTCGGAGATGAAAGTCAGCCACTGCCGGAAGACTATGTAGTGACGAGGCGTCAATACGTCGACCAGTGGGACGCGAGTCAGGGCGGGGTTATCCTTTTCGCCACTTCGCTTGACGACGCTGACCTCGAGTCGCTCAGTGGCGACATGACCCGCACTGACCCGTTTGAACCGAGAGTTTCTCGCGAAGCTACCTATAGTGCGGCCGCCATTAAGGCGGAATGGTTGGAGCGCGGGGATTCGTCGTCAAGCGAAGAATGCGAGAGCTATGAAGTGCCGGTAGGGGCGGCCTGGCTGCGTACGTTTACGAAGGGCGATCCGGGGTACGGTTTTGTGGAAAATGGGATTCCTGAGGTAGCGATTGCGCTGCGTCCGGGTGTAGTCGGACGCAGGCTGTCGCAGCCGATGATTGCGGGGCTTCTTGAGTATGCGCGTGAGCTGGGGTACCCGGGGGTTAGTCTGGCTGTCCATGATGCCAACCCGCGGGCGGCGAAAGCTTATGTGAAGGCGGGGTTTGAGCTAGTGGGGCGCTCGAGCTTCCCGGACCACGATGTGATGGTGGTGCGGTTTTAGGCTTTCGGCGTGCAGTTTTTTTTGGGGGGGGCTGCGCGGGTGGTGAGGGACTGCGCGAGTTGGTGGGGTTTTCAGGGCGGATGGTGGGGTGTTTAGGCGCTGGAAGCGAGGCAGCGTTTCGGAAAAAGGTTCGAAAAAGTTGACTTAGGGGGTTGTGGTGTGTCGAATGGGTGTGCGATAATGTGGGGGAGGGAAATTAGTTAGTCCATTTGGGGATTCGGATTGCTAGCGTTTTAAAAGGGGGGGTGGGGAAATGTCTACACCATCGGCGTCAAACGGCGGTGGACCGCTTTCGACATCGCAGGTTTTAGATGCGGTTGCGCAGTTTGAAGCTCTGTCGACAGTCATCGTGGAGAACTTCGAAGTACTTGCACCGGATCATGCGCACGACGCATATAAGTCGATTGAGAAAGCGCGAAAACGACTCGCAGTAATTGATGCGACTTATGTGGAGACAATGAAAGGGCGGATGCCCAGCGCGGAGCACCGAAGGATCGCGTGGCTAGCGCAGGAGATGCGAATCTCGCGAGCAGAAGCGAGGCAGCGTATCAATGTCGTCGGACGTCTGAGTAGGAATGTTGATCCGTTTGCTCCGGCGAATGAGGATGTGCGAATGCCGAACCTTCGTCAGAAAGTTGAGGAAGGTGTTGTCGGTGCGGATGCTGTTGCGAAGATTGACAAAGCCGTTCGCGAGCTGCCGGCAACGGAGCATGCACAGCTGTCTAGGCTGCTGGACAAGCACATTGCAGATTTAGTGGACAAAATCCGTGTTGATGATCTCAATAAATTGCCGAACCGTCTGCGGGCGATGCTGGGGGTTGATGACCCGTATACGGATGAGGACCGTGCTCGGAAACGAAGCCTAAAAATCGGTGCTCAAGGGCCGGATGGCATGAGCCGGTTGAGCGGTGTGGTTACGCCTTCGTTTGCGGCGGTGCTCAAAAGGCTGCAGGCAGATTATGCGCGACCTGGCGGGTTGCTCGAAGAAGGTGCCGATGACCAGCGGAATCCGGAGCAGCGTTTCCATGATGCCGTGGAAGCGGCGGTGAATGGGGGCTTTCAACCGGGCGGTGAGCTTCAGCCGGCGCGGGGGACGACATCGGTGGTCACCGTCGCGCATATCGCAGATGTGGCAGCGTTAGCTGGAGTCTCCCTGCCTGAGGGGGAAGATTTTGTACTTCCTGGATCGGGTAAAGCGGTCTCAGACGCGGGAGTGCGAATTTCCATTAGTCAGGCCGTGCAACAGATGGTCGATAGAAATTCGTTCCTCCAAGTCTTGGGGAATGAGGGGCAGACCTTGTACTTTGGTCGATCCCGCAGGCTGGGGACTTTGCCGCAGTATCTGGCCCTTCTTGGAGAGGAAGGAGGTTCCTCCGCGCCGGGCATGGGCACTCCGGGAGCTATGTGCGATGTTCACCATGTGCAGTCGTGGGCTTCCGGTGGTGGCACTGACCTGGATAATCTCACGTTGGTGGATCCGGGTACGCATCGAAAGATCGATGATGCTCGATGTGATGAAAATGCTTGGTGGACGCTCCGGCCGGATGAGGTGCCGGAGATTCTAGGAACTGACGAAGGGGACGGGGTTAGCGGGGAGTGTGAGCCGGCCTCTACTGATCGTGTGGTCTGGGTGCCCCCGAAAGACGAGGAAGGAAACCGGAAAGCGGAATCCAATGAGGACCCCGATACGTTCGATAGCCCGGGGCGCTGGTTGCGTCGTAAAGCGCGAGAGAAACGGACGAGGGACACAGCGGATGGCAATGGTGGGACGGGACAGGATCCCGGTGGGTAGTCGGATTGGGAGGCGGGGCCTGGCTTAGAGGTTGATCTTCCGTTTCGTAGTCAGCTTTGCGTTAATGAAGCGGTTAAGAAAAGGGGTGCCGACGCTGGCGGCATAGTGCAGTAGTTTTTCTGCGGTGGCACAGCCGATTCCATGGCCGGTGCCTGAGATGAAAACGGCCAGGTGGGCAGCATCTTCAGGCACCTTCCCAAGCTCCTAGTTTTAATAACGTACATATCGCGCTACCAAGTCAATCGATTTAGAATCCGGAATTATGACAACATCCATCTCGGTACAAGAGCTTCGTGACAAGATTGCCGGCGGCGGTCGTATCGTCGTCGTTGACGCACGCTGGTCGCGTGCTAAAAAACCATATGACTCCTACGCCACGGCTCACATCCCACTGGCCGTGTTCTGTGATCCCGAGTTGGACCTAGCAGGTGTTCCAAGCCGAGAAGCTGGTCGCAACCCGTTGCCGGATATCGAGCGTGTGCGCGATGCCGTCCGTCGATGGGGAGTCCGCTCGGAGCATCTCGTGATCGTCTACGACGCGGGCGATGGACTGTTCGCGTCACGTGCTTGGTGGATTCTGCGCTGGGCAGGTTTGGAGAATGTGCGTGTCCTCACCGGTGGGTTAGCTGCTTGGGAAGCAGATGGAAACGAGACTGCCTTCGGGCCCGGAAATCTGCCGCGGCCTGGAACGATTGCGGTGAGTGAAGGCAATATGCCTGTTGCCAGCCTCGATGACGTACGCACCTGGTCTGAGCGTGGAATTTTGGTGGATGCGCGTGAGCCCAGCCGTTTTGAAGGTCGTAGTGAGCGCGTCGATCTGCAGGCAGGTCACATCCCGGGTGCCGTGAACCTGGCGGCTCGCAGTCTGCAAAATGCCGACGGCTCCTTCCTGCCTGTTGAGCAGCTCCGTGAGCGCTTTGCCTCCGTCGGTATCGAAGACGGTCGCAATGTAGCGGTCTACTCCGGTTCCGGTCTTCATTCCTCGCTGTTCATTCAGGCTATGGAAGAAGCGGGCATCACGGGGGCCTCTCTGTATGTCGGTGGCTGGTCCCAGTGGGCTGGCAATCCGAGCCTGCCTATCGTCCGCTTCTAAGCGGGCCCGGGCCAGGGCGACCGCCCCAGGGCCCCAGATGTGCCGTCCATGTGGCTTTTGCCCCTCGCCCTTTACCGTCCTAGAGAGTCCCGTACGCTCTCTCCTCGGGCATTGGCATTGCGCCAGACGGGGGACGGCATCTTGTCGCTGACCAAATAGAACGGCTTCTGGCTTAAGCTAGGAGATTAATGATTCCCCTAGTATTCACCCTCGCAGCGATTCTCATCATCGCCGCAGTCGCGCTGTTCGTTGTCGACCGCCGCCGTCGCAGCACAAGTGAGACTGCTGTGGCGTCTCCGTCATCGCCATCGCTTTACGACGAGCCCTCGGACTCCACCGGCGAAGTAACCGGTGTGGCGGCAGAAGATGTTGTGTCCGAACAGTCGGATTCTTCGGAGCAAGGCAGCCCCGAGACAACTTCTGTGGCGAGACCGAATGTCGCAGCTGACGCTGACTCTGAGGTTGCCGCTGAGACTGATAGCGCCGCTGAAGTTGATTCTGAAACTGAGGTTTCGACGACAGAACTGGGGACTTCAGCTGTAGAAAAGACACCGACGGAGCCTGAATCTGTCTCGGGAATCGAGCCGGCGGCCACTGCTGAAATGCCCGAAGCAACAGAAGACGCGGGTGCTGCCGAAACATCGGAAGCAGCAGCTGATCTGAATGCGGGAACGGACGTGACTCTCCGAAGCGGCGCGGAGTCTGGCACAGAATCTGGAGCAGGGCCTGGCATGGAGCCAGCCGAGTCGGTGACTGCTGAAGATACCGATACCACGGATGAGCCCGAGACAGGTTTAGTGGACAACACCAGTGCCATAGATGCCAACAGCACCACTGCTCCTGACGCTCGCATTGGAACTGTTGACGGTGCAGAATTCGAGGCTGTGCCCGGCGAAAATGCCGAGACTGACGAAGTGCCGCAATCATCCGATCGTGCGGCGCGCACCCAGGCCACCCAGGCCACCCCGCCCACTGTGTCCACCCAGCCCGCGCAACCGCAGCGCGCTCAGCAGCAATCAGTGGCCCCTATCCGTCGACGTATCAGCGGTCGCCGTGTGCGTCACTTGCGGAAAGCCTGGGCGCAGGAACGTAATTCTGTCTATAACCGTGTGGACCATGAGCTGCCGTCGTACTGGCAGCGTACGCCGGACGGCGATGCCAAGGCCGTGGTCTCCGGTTTCGCCTTTGGCCGGGAAATGCACCTCGCCGATGTCGGCGGCATCACCACCATCGCCATCCGCCGCTCTGTATCCAGCGATGAGGTTTTCGAGTTGCGCCGCAGCGGCGGCACGACGCTGCCTCACGTAGCTACCGAAGCCGGCCTGGTAGTCGCAGCTACCGACCCAGAGCTCATTCATCGCATCTTCGACGACCGTGCAACCCGCATGCTTGCCGACGTACACCCGGCCATTACCCGCATGTGGTCCGAAAACTCCTGGTCCTTGGCTCAGCTGATTGATAATTCAGTGCCAGAGGACTGGGACGGTGCACTGGCATCGCTGTCGGACTTCTCCGACATTGCGCGCAGGTTGCCACCGGCGGAAGGCGAAACCGTCGCTCCGGACACTAATCAGTGGGATCCCACTCGTTTGCAGCTCACCGAGCAGTCCGTTGACTCTGGTTCCTTGATTTCGGATGGAACCGGGCGTGGGCACTTGCACGCGGTACCAGATCAGCGTCGCAACGGTTCTGCTAACCACGAATCGCAGGATCACAGCTCACAGAACGGGCATGCCCAGAGTCACAGCGCGCAGAATAGCAAGGGCGAAGAGCCGCTGGACGTTGAGGAAATTGTTTACGCAGATTCTCCTTCGTCCTCGTCCGCTGCTACCGCGGATGCAACCACGGATGATTCGCAGTGGCCGTCGCAAAGCAATGCACAACCCACGGTGGTGCAGGCGATTGACGGTTCGTCGTGGCGCCCTACGCGGGATATACCGCTGGATCCGACGGCGCTGCCTTCGCGGTCAACGGCACGAAAGATGGGTGCAAACGTTGGTGAGTCGGAGGACATTGGGGATTCTGGCCAGCAGATTCCTGCGCTTGGTGAGGACCCCGAACATAGCCGGATGCGCTCGAGCCAGGGGCGTGTGGTGCGATCAATTGTGAAGCCCGCCAGTATTTTTACCGACGCCGCCCCAGACCTCGACAGCAGCGACGACCCCACCGAATCTGTATCCGAGGACAAGGGCGCAACCCCTGATTCCGCGGACGAGTAGAACCAGACATATCCTTGAGCACACAGTCGTTTATTTAGGAGACAACCTCAGATGAGCATCCACACGAGCAATGTCAATCAGGAGAAGCTGCAGCGTTTGGCCGAGTTGGTCAAGGAGCTGGCGGTTGTCCATGGCAAGGTCACGCTGTCGTCTGGACGTGAGGCTGACTACTACGTTGACCTGCGCCGCGCCACCCTACATCATGAGGCCTCGCGTCTGATTGGTTCCCTGCTACGGGAGCTCACTGCAGACTGGGACTACGCGCACGTCGGTGGTCTGACGCTTGGCGCGGACCCGGTGGCTACCTCTGTCATGCACGCCGAAGGGCGCCCAATTGATGCCTTTGTGGTGCGTAAGGAAGCCAAGAAGCACGGCATGCAGCGCCGCATCGAGGGGCCGGACATTGTGGGCAAGAAGGTCCTGGTTGTTGAGGACACCACCACGACGGGCAACTCTCCGCTGACTGCCGTCGCTGCCCTACGTGAGGCCGGTGCTGAGGTTGTCGGTGTCGCCACGGTGGTTGACCGCGCGACGGGTGCCGGCGAGGTCATCAAGGCTGAAGGCCTGGAGTACCGTTATCTGCTCGGTTTGGATGACTTGGGTCTGGCCTAAGAATCTGAGCGCTAGAGCTATCGCCGAGCCTCACCCTGCTCGCCGAGCCTCACCCTGCTCACCGAGCCTCACCCAGCTCACCGCCCCAACGCAGTCCCACGAAAGAGGAACATCCCCATGACCACCAAGCGCGCAGGACTCCTGTCCAAGCTCACCACGACCAAACTTCCCGGCACAAAGGAAACCGTCGCTGACATGTTTGTGCGTCGCACGGGCGAGGGCCTCGGCGCACTCGTCGGTATCGCCAGCGCGAGCTCCGACACTCGCCGTGCCCCAGAACGTGCCGGCTACATCGCCGCCAGTGCGGTCAACGTTGTCTCCAGTGCCTTCGGCTGGGAGACTCCACGTCGAGTTTCCAAGACTGTCCTCATGCCACTGTTGGCGGCCAATGTTTGGCGCCGTCGCCACGAGACGTCTCGCTTTACGACGACCACCCTGCTCATCGGCCTCGCCGGCGGTTGGCTGGGCGACTTGATTCTCATGCCGAATAAGCCGAACCTGAACCGCGGTTCTGTGCCGTTCGCAGTTAACCAGGTTGCCTACCACGTGCTGCTGTGGCGTGCCGGAGCTCGGATTAGCGCGCTGCGTGCTGCCATTCGCTTCCCACTGTGGGCTGGTTCGGTACCGCTGGTCGGTGCTGTAAAGCCCGAGGCGCTGCCCGCTGCTGTTGGCTACGGTCCGCTGCTGGCTGTGACCTCCGCACTGGCCGATGACCCGGCGCTGCTGGAGGGTGCCGGTGCTGTCGGTACTGATGAGCAGACCGGCCTACCGATTGCCGATGCCGCCTACGGCCTCGGCCACGGTGGCAACCTGTTCCTCGTCTCCGACACGCTACTGATGGCTCGAAAGATGTTTGCGGAGGAGGGCGTCGTCGGCAAGCTTCTGAATGCGGCAGTGATGGACACCTACACCGTGGCGCAGTTGTTCCTGGTCGAGGGGCTGTTGGCTCTTGACCGCGCCTGAGCCCGGGAAGGGGCCGACGGAATGGTTTGAGGCTCGTGTCGGGGTGGGGCCGTGGGAGCAGGAGCACCCGAACGAACCCCGGCCGACCGGCCCAGAATACGATGAGCAGCTTCTGGATGAGGGCGACCGACGTAATGTCGTCGATGCCTACCGCTACTGGACGATGGAGGCTATCGTCGCGGAGCTGGATAAGCGTCGTCATCCGTTGCATATCGCCATCGAGAATTTTGAGAATGACTCCAACATTGGCACCGTGGTACGCACCGCAAATGCCTTCCTGGTGGAGGCCGTGCACATCGTGGGGCGCAAGCGTTGGAATCGTCGCGGCGCGATGGTGACTGACCGCTACCAGCACTTGCTGCACCACGAGACGGTGTCGGAGGTCATTAGCTGGGCGCGCGAGCATGATTTGGCTGTCGTGGCCGTGGACAATGTGCCGGGCTCCGTACCCATCGAAACCGTTGAGTTGCCCGAGCGTTGTCTTTTGCTCTTCGGCCAGGAGGGGCCGGGAGTGACTGAAGAAGCACAGCAGGCGGCGGATTTGACGGTGTCGATTGCCCAATTTGGCTCGACGCGTTCGATAAATGCGGGGGTAGCGGCGGGTATTGCCATGCACTCTTGGATTCGTACTCATGCAGATATCACCGCGGCCTGGTAATTGTCTGCTTAGGTGTTTTATTTCGAAGGCTGTTTTAGAGCTGTTTCACAGCCGTTTTAAGGAGAGCCAGTGGTTCTAAAAATGTCGCGTCCGGAGGCCGAAACGTGGGCCTATCGTGCGGACGTGGCTGAACAGGCGATTCGCAACCGTCATGCGGCGAAGCTGTGGGGTCTTCCGGGCACGAATTTGGCAATGGCTTCCTGGCCCGCGCCGCTTCGACATAAGGTCTTCATCAACTGGCATTACTGGTGGCAGGCGCAGTATCTCGACTGCCTGGTAGACGCAGCCAAGCGCGTGCCTTCTAAGGAGAAGTACCGCGCTATCCGCCAGACCACTCGGGGTATCCGCATTCGCAACCTCACGCTGCTGACCAAGAACAAGTACTACGACGATCGCGCGTGGATGGCGTTGGCGCTCGGGCGTGCCGACGCTGTCCTCGGCGCATCGGTGCCCAAGAAGACGACAGCACGGCTGATTTCATGCTTGGGCGATGGTCGGCAGGAGTCCACGGGTGTGCTGCCGTGGCGTGAGCAGGACCTCTTTTTCAACGTCCCCTCGAACGGTCCTGCAGCCATCGCTCTGGCCCGGGCTGGTCGTATCAAGGAGGCAGAGGAACTTATCGATTGGGTTTACGCCAACCTCCTGTCGGACTCAGGGCTGCTCTACGACGGCATTCGCTTGTCCATGGCAGGTGCCGTCGTGCAGAAGGGCATGTTTACGTACAACCAGGGTGTCATGATTGGCGCTTGCCTCGAAGTGGGACTTGCGCTTCGGGCGCACGGCCAGCGTGAACAGGCGACGAAGTATTTCACGCGCGTGCAAAACCTCATCCACGCGGTGGCAAAGGATTTGGCGACCACCGACAATGTTATCGCCGGTGCCGGTGGCGGCGATGGTGGTCTGTTCAACGGCATCCTGGTGCGATACCTCGCCGATGCGGCGGTGCGTTTGCCTGGAGACAATCGCATGAATCGCGCGGCAGCTCGCATTGCTCGCCGACTGGTTCTGGCTTCGGGGGAGAAGTGCTGGTACCACCGCCTCGAGGTTGATGGCCTGCCGCTTTTCCCCGCAGATTGGAACGATAATGCTCAGTTCCCACAGGGCGGTTCGGTTGCGCAATCAGTCGGTGGCGCGGTTCGCGGTTCGGCGATTAAGGAGCGTGACCTCTCTGTCCAACTGTCGGGTTGGATGCTGATGGAAGCGTGCGCCCGAGTGGCCGATTTTGTTGCGACCAAGCTGGAAAATGGTGAGTCGTTGGATTCGACGAAGCCGAGCTGCCCGGAGTAGTCGGGGAACGCTAGTTGGTCGTCATCTGGCGCTTGCCGACGTTGTACCACCGCGCTGTGCCCGCCGTTGCCAACAGGGAGTCACCTACTGAGCCCCTGCCATCGCCACGTGATGCCTGGCACAATAGGACGCATGAAACTCAATGACATGATGGCTCCTGCTCCCGTGAAGCTCCCCGTTCTTGACGAGGCCGTTGCTGCCCGCAACGGTGGCGCAAGCCCGGAGGCCGTGGTTCGCGCATGCCCGCGCGATTCCCAGGCTTGGGCGGATTTGGCTGAAAGCGCCTTGTCCGAGGGCCAGGAGATTCAGGCCTATGCCTTCGCTCGCACTGGTTACCACCGCGGTCTGGACCTGCTGCGTGGAAACGGCTGGAAGGGGTTCGGAGCCATTCCGTGGGAGCACGAGCCGAATCGTGGTGTGCTCCGCGCCTTCGCAGCGTTGGCTAAGGCTGCTAAGGCTATCGGCGAGGATGATGAATTCGATCGCATGATGGCGTTGCTGCGTGACAGTGATGAATCCGCGTTGCCAGAACTGGGTCTTTAATCGCGCACAGAGATTCAGCGGGCACATAAGAGTGCACAACAGCACAACGGGTACATAAAAAGCGCACAGTTTTTTACATGAGGATGGTGACTTCGGCATGGCTGGCATAGCTGGTGGGGAAGATAAGGATGCCGCAGCTGCCAGGAATCTAGAGGACCTTGCTCCCGCGCATGTCGACGACCTCGTCGAAGCTAAGGAAACGCAATTCGTCGAGGATAATCCGCGCCCGGATTTCCAAGATTTTCGCAATACGTACCTACATCCGGCCTCCCGCGCAGCAAACAAGTTGCGTCAGAAAGTGAGGCCCCGCACGCGTTTCCTCCATGCGATTGACCGTGTGCGCTCCCGTTGGATGCTCATTGTCCAAGCCACGTTAGCCGCTGGGTTGGCCTACTGGTTCGCACTTGAGGTACTGGGGCACCCCAACCCGTTCTTCGCGCCGATGGCCGCTTTCATCAGCCTCAACGTGATGACCGCAGGTCCTCGCTTAAAGCACTCTGTGGAGTTGGTGCTCGGTGCCTCGTTGGGAGTCGGCATTGGTGATGTGATTATCTCCATCCTCGGCTCGGGTATCTGGCAGCTGACCGTCGGTGTGTTCGTCGCCATGGTCATCGGTGTGTTTGTCGGTCGAGGACCGCTTGTGGTCAACCAAGCGGCATCTTCAGCCGTGCTCATCGCCACCATTATTCCGCCGGGCACCGCTGGTTCTTATTACCGAATGATCGATGCTCTCGTCGGTGGTGTGGTGGGCATTATTGTGCTCATGATATTGCCGCGAAGCCCGCTGGCGGGTGCTCGCCGCAAGGTGGCCAAGGTCCTCGACATGGGTGCAGATGTACTTTATGACATCGGCATCGGCATGAAAGAGGGCGACACCGATCGCATCCGCACCGCACTGAGCGTGGTGCGCTCCATGCAGGCGCAAGTCTCGCTGATGGACCGCACTGTCGCCGACGCGGGCGAGCAGGTCCGTATCTCGCCGTTGCTCTGGCGCTCTCGGGATAGAATCCACTCGCTGTCGCGCATGGTACATCCCGTCGACAACGCCATGCGCAACATCCGTGTGCTCGCGCGTCGCGCTATCACCGCACGTGAGGATCACATCGACTTCTCGTCCGAACTGTGCGCACTTGTTCTCGGCGTGTCTGAAGGTACGCGCCTGGTCAGTCATGTGCTTGACGACGAAGCCGCCGTGCGCCGAATCCCAGAGTGGGGCGAGTTGCCTTTCGAATCCGGCGACATCGCTATCGCTCAGCTTTCCGAGGGATCCGGAGAGGTCAAGCTTGAAGACGTGGTTCGGTACTTGCGTCGTCTAGCGGCGAAAATGCACCCGCGCGTGATCGAGGACGCAACGCTGTCGGAACAGGTTGTGTTTGCGCAGTCCCGCTCCTTGGTGGTGGACCTGTTGCAGGTGTGTGGCCTGTCCAGACGTTCAGCTGTGGCAACGCTGCCGCCGACGACGCCGTTCCCAGCAATGCCGCCGGAGGTATGGGACGAGTAGCCGGTGAGACGTGGGCGAGTAGTGGCTCGCCAGGCGCACTTGCTACTGCAGCATGCTCTAGTGCGGTACGCGCTTGACCTCGACGCCACCGAAAGCGACGAAGCCGCGCACAATAATCTTCGGAGCCTGGCCTGCGCCAGGAGCTGGAAGGTGACGTCCCGGCTTTCCAGTAACATCCGTGCCGCCGAAGATGGGCAGCACGTCGACATCAACTTGGTAGTGGTCGGGGACAATGACGTCGACTCCACCGAAGGCGCAGCCAATGTTGACGACAGTGGTTTCCGCGGTCAGGATGGCCTCGCGGAAATCCAAGCCGGTCCCGCCGAAGGCCGCCACCGTGGTGTGCGTGGGAGCGCACGTCCAAGGGCCTCTCTTGTCGGTGCCGCCGAAGATGCCGATGGAGAGCTTCGAACCAGTTGCCGCGGCGGAGCTATCAATCCGAGCTGGTTGATGATTGTTGGCTGCATTCGGTGCCACCGAATGGTGCTCGTCCGGGACGCTGTGTAGGTTCGGGCGCAGGTTAGGGTTTGGGTGTGCATGTGGAGTCGGCTCGGCCAGGTTCGCGGGCAGCGACAAGTCTTGTGTCAATGCGGGCAACTCATCGATGTACGTCGCCTTTTGGGCTTTCTCGGTGCGCTCCTGCAATTCCGCAAAGTCAATCTGGCCATCGCGGAATGCCCATTCCAAGCGTTCCAGCGCAGTGTGGCGGGCTTGGTCGCCAGCGCGTAGCCGTGGGGTGTTGTCAGTCATGATGCTGTCCTATCGAGGCAGTGGCGGGCAGGGGCTTTAACACCCAAATGTTATCTGTACTCGAGCTATCGCGCAGGCCACTTTCGCGCAAGCCACTTTCTCACGGGCAGACCGTGGCTATTGCCCCGACGCAGTTAGTGCACAATCTGCAAGTCGCGAAGGTGTCGGTACAGAGTTGTTTTCTCGCGCGGCTTTCGCGACTCCACGCCATCGCGTACGTATCGAAAGCCCAGGCCACCAACTTGAACTGCCCGACCCGTCATCGGACGGTGCAGCTCGCGGGACGGGGCTTCTTTCGCTTTACGACGGCCACCGCGACCCAATCCGAGTCGGCTCAGCAGGCCTTTGTTGCCTCCATCCTCGTTACCGACTTCCGCGTCCGGCGCCGGAACTTCGGCCGCAACGATGCCCGGGGCGTCGGGGGTAGGGCGAATCTGCAGGCCGGTGGATGTGCCGGAGAACATCTGATGCTCGTCGACATAGACCTCGCCAGTAAACCCGTTTTCCGAGGACACTCCGGTAATTCCTGGCTCTGTCAGTAGGACGTAACCAACAATTGCGTGCCCGGTGTCATCGCGGATCAGCGGCACTGGCATCGTCGGGCGTGTGAGCGCGGCCGCCGCATCGAGCCCTTCTCCTCCTTCGATGCCCCAGTTTTTGGCCGCGGTCGAGGGTGCGGTGGGGACATGTGCCAGTTCAATCCACAGGAGGTTCTTGCGCATCAGGTAGGTTGCCACGGCAGCCAGTGCCGCGTCGGTGCCAACGACCACAATTCGCAACGGCTCGCTCGGCTTTTGCGGAGCGGGTTGCGGAGCACCTAAGTGGTCGACCTTTTTCTGCTTGGAGATTTCCTCCGGCGTCGGTGCTGTATCGACAGGCAGTACGTCCTTGGCCAGGTCATCGATGAAAGCCAGCTCCTTGCGGGCGGGGATCATCGCGACGTCGTGAAGCGCATAGGCGGGTGGTGCCGGAGTAGCCGGTGCTGATGGTGCGGACGGTGCTGATGTAGACCATGATTGGCGGAGCAATTGGGGAAACGCGGGTACATCGGGGCCACACTGCAGCACAACAATACGCATAGGACTACACTCTAATGCGTCGTCTGCAATCCCAGGAGTTGAAGTAGGACTATGGCCGCAATCATTATCGTCGGTGCCCAGTGGGGCGACGAGGGCAAGGGCAAAGCAACCGATATTCTCGGTGGCCGCGTCGACTACGTCGTCAAGCCCAACGGTGGCAATAACGCCGGCCACACCGTTGTCGTCGGCGGTGAGAAGTACGAGCTGAAGCTGCTTCCGGCGGGTGTGCTGTCGGAAAACGCTGTGCCGATTATCGGTAACGGCTGTGTGGTCAACCTCGAGGCGCTTTTCGACGAGATTGATGGCCTCGAAGCTCGCGGTGCAAAAGCCTCCCGCCTGCGCGTTTCCGGCAATGCCCACATGGTTGCTCCGTACCACCAGACGCTGGACCGCGTGACCGAGCGCTTCCTGGGTAAGCGCGCTATCGGCACCACTGGCCGCGGTATCGGCCCGACGTATGCCGACAAGGTCGGCCGTACGGGCTTGCGTGTCCAGGACATTCTGGATGAGTCGATTCTGCGCCAGAAGATTGAGTCTTCGCTGGCTCAGAAGAACCAGATTCTGGTCAAGCTGTACAACCGCCGCGCTATCGACCCGGATGAAGTCTTTGATTACTTCATGGGCTTCGCCGATCGTCTGCGCCCGATGATTATCGACTCGGAGTTTGAGCTCAATCAGGCTTTGGATGCCGGCAAGCACGTCCTCATGGAGGGCGGCCAGGCCACCATGCTCGACGTCGACCACGGCACCTACCCGTTCGTGACCTCCTCGAACCCAACCGCTGGTGGTGCCTGCGTGGGCACCGGCATCGGCCCGACGAAGATCACTTCGGTGCTGGGCATCATGAAGGCCTACACCACCCGCGTCGGTGCTGGCCCGTTCCCGACGGAGCTGTTCGACAAGTGGGGCGAGTACCTGCAGACCACCGGCGGTGAGGTCGGAGTCAACACCGGCCGTAAGCGCCGCTGTGGTTGGTACGACTCGGTGCTGGCTCGCTACGCCGCGCGCGTCAACGGTTTCACGGATCTGTTCATCACCAAGCTGGATGTCCTGACTGGTATCGGCGAGATTCCGATTTGTGTCGCTTACGACGTTGATGGCGTGCGTCACGACGAAATGCCACTCACCCAGTCGGAGTTCCACCACGCTGTCCCGATTTACGAGACCATGCCTGCATGGGACGAAGACATCACTGGCTGCCGCACCTTCGATGAGCTGCCGGACAAGGCCAAGGATTACCTGAACCGCCTGGAGGAGCTCTCCGGCGCTCGCATTTCCTACATCGGTGTTGGCCCGGGTCGTGACCAGACCATCGTTGTCCACGATGTGCTGGACAACTAGCGCTGGACACTTAGTCTGGGGACAGTGGCGAACTAGCCGGAAAATAGTCCGGCTTTCGACCCGACTTTATCGAACTGTTAGATAAAAAATCTTCGGTGTCGAAACCGCTGGCTGCTGTAAAAAAGAACATTTGCTAACCACGAGAAGGCTCTGGGAATTGTCAGTTGACACTGGCATCCCAGAGTCATTTTTGTATCGTAGGCCTCACCGCGTGGTCCAACGACAGAAGTCCAAACGACAGAAGGCGTGTGGTTTTCATGCAAAACACAGGACACCGAGTACAACGACTGGCAAGTTCCGCCGTACTTTCCGGCGCGATGATTTTCTCCGCAGTAGGTGGAGCCGTTGCAGCTCCTGCGGCTCAGGCGGAACCGGCCCCAGCACCGGCGCCGGCTCCGGCGAAGGCAGATAGCTGTACCCCGAACCCGGCAGCACCTGAAATCCAGGAGGCCCTGGATAAGGTCAACAGGGAGCGTCCGAACAACCATGATGGGTGGAAGTACACTGGCACCTCCAACTTCAGCCCGTGTAGCGATTTGAGCTTTGCTCTCGCAGATCAGGCCAAGCAGGGCAACGCTCAGTCCTCCACTGTGCTGTTGATGTTCCACAAGGGTGAGTTCATTGGTACGGACTCTGACCGGCCTCAGCACATCAACAAGGTGACGCCGACCCCTGATGGTAAGAACATCTCGGTCATCTACCACGACTGGGAGGCTCAGGAGGCCGCAGGTGCGCCGAACGCTGATGCGGCCAAATTCACCTCTAATGTTCACTTCTTCTGGAACGGAGATCACGTCGTCCACGAGGGCAAGATTCCCGGCGGCGCGAAGCCCGCTTCCTAAGGACTCCCGAGAATTTTCGAGAGCTTTCGAGAATTCTTGGACACTCTCGGGGGCTCTTGGGTTTTCCCAAGTAAACTCAATTCAGAGTCGGACATGAGAAAGTAATGCTCCGTCGTAGCGCAGTGCTTGAGAAAACTTGAGAGAACAGAAGAGGTTCCAGCCATGAGTGGTCATTCAGTTCGTCGCGGGTCGATGCTGGTTAGCGCGGCGGTCGCAGGTGTAGTGGCTTTGTCCGGTTGCTCCACTGATGAGACCGCAGCACCGACCTCTGCTTCTCAGGTAGATCAAGAAACGACGACCATCACTACGACCACCACTGTCGAGGATGACAGTGAAAGTGCAGATACCCCCAATCCGGATGTCGATGACAACGACCCCGATGGGGGTTCTTCTGCGCCAACCCAGGAAGAGGCTTTCGAAGAAGCGGTTGCCGACCTGAACTCAATGGAAGGTGGCAATGGCAGCGGTTGGACAGTCACGGACGATACGAACTGGGATACCACCAGCGAGTTGACCTTTGCCTCAGCAGTACAGAATGAAATTACGCATTCAACTACCGCTGGTGCAGTGCTGCTGTTTCATAAGGGCGAGTACGTGGGGACCGCCGGTGGTCCGCAGACAATCAACTCGGTCGAGGGTGATGGCAAAACTGTGACCGTCAATTTCTTCGATGTCAATAAAATGATCGAAGACGGCGGTGCCTTCGCCTTTAAAGACCAGTACAACGCTCCCGTTACGTACTCCTGGGATGGGGCAGAGGTTGCTCAAGAAGGCGAGATTCCAAAGGCAGAGGGGAATTAAACGCTCACCCCGCACTCTCTCCAGATGCGAGTGCTGTCAGGCCGTTTTAAAGTAGTGGCGCACCACACAGTTTTCACCCAGATTTCTGTGTTCCGTAAACCTCCGACGGTAGTTTGTCGACACTGTGTTGTCGGTACTATGCCGTCGCTATGAAGTCGCTAACACTACGCCCAAAGAGGAAAAATCACCGGCCATGTCTTCTCGCAACTCATCTGACTCCATGTTTGACGAACGGACCAAGCAGAGCGAGCAGCCTCAGAATTCACGCGTCCACGGCACGCGCCGCGCAATCGCGGCCATCGCTATGGGCGCGTTTGCTATTTCTCCTATTGCAGCCTGCAGCAATGATGCAGACAACGACGCGGCGTCGTCGTCAAGCAGTGCAAGCGCGGTCAGCACTACGTCGAGCGAAGAGAAGACCTTTGAAAAGCAGCAGGTCGCTGAGCTGAATGCGGCCGCGAATGTGCGGCCGGCTGCGATGGCTAAGCTGCCGGAGGGTTTTGATCTGCAGTCACACCGTGGTGGTCGCGGTGAGTGGACGGAGGAGTCCAAGCAGGCGATGATCAACTCGTTGGAGCTGGGCGTTACGACGTTGGAGCTGGACATCGTCCTGACGAAGGATGGCGTGCCTATGGTCTGGCACGATCCGGAAATCCAAGATGACAAGTGCTCGGACACCGAGCCAGTGACGGAGGGGGATCCGCAGTACCCGTACGTCGGCAAGCTCGTACATGATCTCACCTATGAGCAGGTACAAACCCTGGTCTGCGACAAGAAGCTCGAGGACTTCCCGGATGCGGAGCCAATCAAGGGCAATAGGATGATGACCCTGCCGGAGCTGTTCGAGCTGACTAAGGACAACCAGGACATCCACTTCAACATTGAGACCAAGATCGAGGGCGAAAAGCGCGCTGACTCGGCAGAACCGCAGGAGTTCGTCGATGTGATTCTCGACGAGATTGACCGCGCGGGTGTGGCTGATCGTGTGATGATTCAATCCTTCGATTGGCGCTCGTTGCCGCTGGTCGCGGAACGGAACCCGGAGATTCCGCTGGTCATGCTGTGGGACGAAACCACCTGGAAGAAGGATTCTCCTTGGATCGGCGATGTCAATTACGACGAGGTCGATGGCGACATCATCGAGGCCGCCAAGCAGCTCGGCGTGCAGGTGCTCTCACCGACGCACAGCATTCCTTACGGCAAGACACCGTCGGATTCTGACTACCACCCGGTCGCCACGCCGGAGCTGATTTCCCGCGCACACGAGGCCGGCATGAAGGTGGTGCCGTGGACGGTGAACGAAAAGGAGACCATGCGCGAGCAGATTGCCGCTGGTGTCGATGGCATCATCACCGACTACCCGACGCGACTGCGCGAGGTCTTGGCCGAGCTGAATATGCCGCTGCCAGAGCCCGCTCCGGTGGGTGATGCAGCGATGTCGACGAACTAGTAAACCCGGCTAGCACCAGCGAAAACTCGTCTGTATCCCTGTTTTGCCCGTGTTTAGCTCTGCGGGCTGAGCGTGTTTCGTGTCACACTTGACCTTATGACGCGTTTGAAAGTGCTTGCCGACGTTGACACGGGTATCGATGACAGTCTTGCTCTCGTCTACCTCGCAGGGTTACATACCGCAGGCGAGATCGAGCTGGTGGGTGTGACCTGCGCAGGTGGTAACACCACTGCGGCATGGTCCGCTCGCAACACCAAGTACATGTTGAATCTCTGCGGTTGCCCGGAGGTCCCGGTTGTCAGCGGTTTCGAGGGGCCCGCTGACCGTGAGCTGACTACCACGCCTGAGACTCATGGTCCGTACGGGCTGGGCTACAACCTGGCGCCACCGGCCGTCATCTACGAGCCGGGGCGCGGAGGGGCGGCGGATCCGCTGGCGCTGTGGCGCCAGGTCATCGAACAGGCGCGGTCGACGGGGGAGAAGGTGCACCTGCTGGTCACTGGCCCTATGACTACCTACGTGGCCGCTTTGAAGAAGTACCCAGAACTCATGCGGGAGCTCGACGGTGTGACCATTATGGGCGGTGCTGTGGAGTACCACGGTAACGTTACCGAGTTTGCGGAATGGAACTTCTGGGTCGACCCCACCGCGGTCACCGAGGTCTTCGGCACCGCGGGCGCTGTGGCCGTCGAGCGCCCGGAGGATGCCGTGCGCAGCATCGCCACCGCCGCAGGCGCGCCGGTGCCGACGCTGGTTCCGCTCAATGTCACCGAGACCATCACCATTAGTGATACTGAGATTGAATCCTGGCGAGATGCCGGTATGAACTCGGAGCTGCTGCGTGTTCTGCGCCGCTCGCTGAAGTTCTACTTTGAGTTCCACCAGGGAGTTGGAGTCGGTTACAAGGCGCAGGTTCATGACCTCTTCGCTGCGATGGTGGCCGTCGGTGCGGTGACCGGGGAAGTGGAGAAGATGCGCCTCGTGGGCGTCGATAGGCGAACTTTTGCAGATGAGCCTGCGCGGCGCGGACAGGTGGTGGAAGATCCTGCCGGTTCGGTGGCGAATGTTGTCCTGGCCGCTGACCGTGAGGTGGCGCTGGCTGAGTTCCAGCGGGTGTTCCCGCGCTAGGTTCCCCGCCCGTGCCCGCCGCGGTGAATCCGCTCGCTGTCGTATGCTGGAGACAATCAATTTCACAGCTGCTGGTTGTGCAGCGTACGTGCCGTAGACGAAAGCGAGTTTATCTCGATGTTCACCCCTGAAGTCACCGGAACCCCGTACCAGCCGGAAGCAACGCGAGTTCTGCTGCTCGGCTCTGGCGAGCTCGGCAAGGAGGTGACCATTGCTTTCCAACGTCTTGGCGTTGAGGTGCACGCTGCCGATCGCTACGAGCATGCACCGGCACACCAGGTCGCTCACCACGCCTACGTCTTGAATATGTCGGATTCCAGTGCACTGCGGGATCTGATTCTCCAGGTCAAGCCCCACTTCATCGTCCCCGAGATCGAGGCCCTGGCAACCGAGGTGCTGGAAGAGGTTGAGGAAGACGAGACGCTGGACGTCACCGTTATTCCAACCGCACGGGCGACTCAGCTGACCATGAACCGAGAGGGTATTCGCCGTCTGGCTGCGGAAGAGGTTGGGCTGCCGACTTCCCGCTATCACTTCGCCTCCAGCTTTGATGAATTCACCGCAGCTGTCGATGAGATTGGCTTCCCGTGTGTGGTCAAGCCGGTCATGAGTTCCTCGGGCAAGGGGCAGTCCACGCTGCGTTCGCCGGAGGATGTCCAGGCCGCGTGGGATTATGCCATGAGTGGCGGCCGCGTCGAGTCCGGCCGCGTCATTGTGGAGGGCTTCGTCGATTTCGACTACGAGATCACGCTGCTGACCGTGCGCTCCGTTGATCCGGAGACCGGCGAGGGGGCAACGTGGTTCTGTGAGCCCATTGGGCACCGTCAGCAGGACGGCGACTACGTTGAGTCATGGCAGCCGGCTGCCATGAGTGAAAACGCCCTGGACAATGCGCGCTCTGTCGCCGCGCGCATCACCAACGCGCTGGGCGGTCGCGGTATCTTCGGCGTCGAGCTGTTTGTCCGCGGCGATGAGGTGTGGTTCTCCGAGGTCAGCCCGCGTCCGCACGACACCGGCATGGTCACCATGGGCACCCAGCGTTTCTCTGAGTTCGAGCTGCACGCGCGTGCAGTGTTGGGTCTGCCTATCGACGTCACGCTGGTGTCCCCGGGAGCCTCCGCTGTGGTCTACGGCGGTGCTGACATCGAGCAGCCGGGTTACACCGGGCTGACGGAGGCCATGGCTATTCCGGAGACTGATATTCGTATCTTTGGTAAGCCGGTCGCTGGCCCGCGTCGCCGCATGGGCGTTGCTGTTTCAACCGCGGATTCTGTCGATGCTGCTCGTGAGCGTGCATCGGAGGCGGCATCAAAGATTAAGGTCGTCGAACTGGGCTAGTTCGACGACCTAGTGTGCGCTGCGGTACGGCCATAACCGGCCCCGCAGCGCACTTTTTTGTTTGCCCGCTATGGTGCGTAAGCTACTTGATCTACTTGGACTTCTGTACCGGTGGCTCGGCCGACCAGGGGAAGACGATCCAGTCATCGGTGTGCTTCCAGACATAGTCCGGTGCAATCTCCGAGCGGGACTTGCCGTAGAGCACAGCGGAGCGTACTTCCGCACCGTGGGTCTTAAGCAGATCGAGCACCAGGTGCAGCGTGCGACCGGAGTCTGCGACATCGTCAACGACCAGCAGACGGCGGTCGGAAATCGACTCGATGTCCAGCAGCGGTTCCAACAAAACCGGATCCGGTAGGGTCTCCGCCACGTCGGTGTAGAACTCGACGTTAATGGCGTCAGAGAGCTTGACGCCCATGGTGTAGCTGAGTGCACCTGCAGGTAGAAGACCACCGCGGGCCACGGCGATAATGATCTCCGGCTCGTAGCCCGAATCGACAATCTGCTGTGCCAGTTCACGGGAGGCGACGCCGAAGCCTTCCCAGGTCAGAACTTCCTTGACGTCCAGGTTGGATGAGTCTGCATGATAAGCCATGTATTAACTCTAATCCGAAGACCGACTGACGTGCACAATCAACTGCCCGGTTAGACCCGACGCGCTAGCTGGCGACAGTCTCCACAACCGCTTCGTGTACAGCTTCGGCCACGTCATCGGCATCTGGCTGCTTTGCGACGACCGTGGAGGCCGCAACCATGTCGGCCCACTCGACCAGCTTCTTGCGCTCGCGGCCTTCGGCTTCGCCCGCTGCACGTTCGGCGGCGTCGAGTGCGTGCCAGCCCTCCCAGGTGGTGACCTGGAGGCCCTTGTTGGCCAGGAACTCGTCGACGTCGTTATGCGTGGGCTTTGCAGGTGCGACCAGGCGGCCTGCCTCCCAGTCGGCGATGAGGTTGCCGACAGTTTCGTTGGCGTCGCCCTTGGTGTTACCGATTAGCCCGACCGGGCCACGGCGAATCCAGCCGGTGGTGTACAGACCCTGGATGTGGTTGCCGTCGACGTCGTCAAGCACGCGTCCGCCGGCATCTGGGATGGTGTGGGTGCCGGTGTCGAACGGTACGCCGGTGACTGCGTCGGAGCGGTAGCCGACTGCACGGTAGACCGCACCGACCGGCCATTCGGTGAACGTGCCGGTGCCACGGACGCCACCCTCGCCGTCGAGTTCAGTGCGTTCGGTGCGGATAGCGCTGACATGCTGTACTCCATCCTCACCGGTCTCGCCGATGATTTCGACCGGGGACTCGAAGAAGTGGATGAAGAGCTTGTGCGGGGCGCCCTTTGGCTCGCGGATGGCGTAGTTTTCCAGAATCGTACAGACCTGATCGGTGATCTTGGACTCGCGACGGGACGTTTCGGAGGCGGCATCGTACTGGATGTCCTCCGGATTCACGACAACCTCAATGGTGTCAGAGTGGTCCAGTTCCTTCAGCTCCAGTGGAGTGAACTTTGCCTGAGCCGGACCGCGACGGCCAAAGACATGGACTTCGCGGGCGGCATTCTTTGCCAGGCCGTCGTAGACGTTGTCGGCGATTTCGGTGACGTGCAGCTCATCGGCAGTCTTGGCGAGAATACGGGCGACGTCGAGGCCCACGTTACCGACGCCGATCACAGCGACCGACTCAGCAGAGAGGTCCCATTCGCGAGCAAACTCCGGGTGGGAGTCGTAGAAACCTACGAACTCACCGGCGCCGTAGTGCTCCGGCAGGTCCGAGCCCGGGATGTTCAGATCACGGTCGCCGGTCGCGCCAGTGGCGAAGATGATGGCGTCGTAGAACTGGCGCAGTTCATCAACGCTGACCTGCTTGCCGACGTCCACGTTGCCCAGTAGTCGAACCTGCGGCTTGTCCAGCACTCGGTGGAGGGACTTAATGATGCCCTTGATTCGCGGGTGGTCTGGCGCAACACCGTAGCGGATGAGGCCGAACGGCACTGGAAGGCGCTCGTAGAGGTCGATGGCGACATCGCGGCCGGACTTCATCAGCGCGTCGGAGGCGTAGATACCGGCCGGACCCGAGCCAACCACGGCTACACGCAGCGGCGTGGTGGAGTTGGCGAGATCGGGCAGTGAGGAAGCGGCCGTGTTCTGGGCTGCAGTCTGGTCGTTGGTCATTGGGTGGAATCCTTTTTCTACGTTTTCTTTGTCGCGATTGCTTATCGTAGACCAATCGGTCTATGCTTGCTGAAACAGAATATAGACAAACTGGTCTACAAAAAGCAAACACAAAACACCGCAAGAATCACTGCTTTGGCTTGAGAGGGTTTTGCTGCGTATTGCTTCTGCTGAACGAGGTCTAAAAGAGCTTGTCGTGCGGACGTCGTGGCAACGGCAGGCTCTGGTTGGGTAAGCGGGGAAGGGCTTGTCATGGAAAAACTCATAGTCTTCGTGCTAATCGGCCTTGGCGCGCAATTAGTCGATGGCACTCTGGGGATGGCTTTCGGTGTCACCGCTACTTCGCTGTTTATTGTCGCTGGTAGTAGTGCTGCCACTGCGTCGGCGGTGGTTCACGTAGCAGAGGTGGGTACGACACTGGCCTCCGGTATTTCACACTGGCGATTCGGCAATGTCGACTGGCGACGCGCGCTGAGTCTTGGCGTGCCGGGTGCTATCGGTGCCTTTATTGGTGCGACCTTTTTGGCGAATCTCGACGGTGATGCTGCGACGCCTGTGACCTCGACAATCTTGCTTTTCCTCGGTCTGTGGGTGATTATCCGCTTCGCCTTTTTGGCCAGTGTTAAGCGCAAGAAGAAGGCCTGGGGGCCGAAGAAGCTCGCTCCGCTGGGGCTCTTTGGTGGCCTGCTTGATTCCACTGGAGGTGGTGGTTGGGGGCCTGTTACCACCTCAACTTTGCTCGGCGCTGAGGCTGACCAGCCGCGCAAGATTATCGGTACTGTCTCTGCGGCGGAATTTCTCGTTGCCTCGGCGGCTGTACTGGGCTTTTTGCCCAAGCTGCGGGAGGAATTCACCCAGCATGCTGCACCGGTAATTGGTTTGTTGTGTGGTGGTGTGATTGCGGCCCCCTTGGCTGCGTACCTGGTGGGGCGCATTAATCCGCGGCTGCTTGGAATTGCGATCGGCGGCGTGTTGGTGGGGCTGAATATTCGCACTCTGTTTTCGTCGCTGGTTTCTGGGGGCGTGCTGGCAACGGTGCTGCTTGTGTGGGCTTTTGTTGTCGTCGCGCTGGTGCTGTGGGCGCGTTCGCACGACACTCTTCCGGGTTTTCGTCAGCGGATCCAGCTTGAGCCGACTTCTCAGTCTTCCTCGGCTGATGTGCCTAGTTCTGGATCTCCATCACCCGCTTCGGTTGATGCCGGGGCCGAGGATGCTTCTGAAGGTGTCAAAGTGGGTGCGAAAAACGGTGTCCGCGTGGGCGAAGCGGGGGTCCGCTAGGTATCCGAGCGTGTCCCGGCTTGCACTAGCCAGACTGGTCGGTCTAATGTTGCCTGCAATGCAACGTAGACCAAACGGTCTATAAAGATTAGAAACTAATTCGGTCAACGAGAACAAAACGAAAGTGATTCGGTAGATTCCCCATGAGCTCTCCTACGAAAACCGCCGAGCGTCCAGCTTCCGCAGCGGCTACCCGACGTAAGAAGCGCGCACCGAAGCCACAGGGGCAGTGGCTTATCGACGGCCGCGAGCCACTTAACGACGACGAGCGCATTAAGAAAGAAGATGCTGGCATCGCCGTTAAGCAGCGTGTTATCGACATCTACTCCAAGCAGGGGTTTGACTCCATCCCCGCGGAGGACCTAGCGCCTCGCTTTAAGTGGATTGGCCTCTACACCCAGCGCAAGCAGGGGCTTAGCGGTGAGCACACCGGCGTGAAGACCAACGCCGAGCTGCAGGACAAGTACTTTATGCTCCGCGTCCGCCTCGACGGTGGCCAGACCACCACCGAGGGCATTCGCACCATCGGCGAGATTTCCCGCGACTTCGCCCGCGACACTGCGGACTTCTCCGACCGCCAGAACGTCCAGCTGCACTGGATTCGCGTCGAAGATATGCCGGAGATCTGGGACCGCCTTGAGCGAGTTGGTCTCGACACCAACTTTGGCTGCGGCGACGTTCCCCGCGTTATTCTAGGCAGCCCGGTTGCCGGTGTTGCGGCCGATGAAATTGTCGACGGCACCAACGCCATCCGCCGCATCAAGGAGGAGTACCTCTCCGGCGACGAGTTCTCCAACCTACCGCGTAAGTTTAAGTCGGCAGTTTCCGGTTCCCCGCGTCTCGATGTCACCCACGAGGTCCAGGACGTTGCCTTCGTCGGTGTCAATCATCCAGAGCACGGCCCCGGTTTCGACGTTTGGGTCGGTGGTGGTCTCTCCACCAACCCGATGCTCGCCCAGCGTCTCGGCGCCTGGATCCCAGAGGACGAGGTTCCCGAGGTATGGGCGGGTGTGTGCCGCATCTTCCGGGACTACGGCTACCGTCGCCTGCGCAATCGTGCGCGTCTGAAGTTCCTCGTTGCCGAATGGGGCGCGGAGAAGTTCCGCCAGGTACTCGAAGACGACTACCTCAACCGCAAGCTTATCGACGGCCCCGCACCCGAACCTTTCGAGGGCGACCGGGACCACATCGGCGTGCACAAGCAGGCCGACGGTCTCAACTACGTCGGTGTTAAGCCCGCTGTTGGCCGTGTTCCGGGCTCTGACCTGGTCAAGCTCGCCGACATCGCCGAGCGCCACGGTGTTTCCCGCGTCCGCACCACCGTGATGAAGGAGCTCATTCTCCTCGACGTCGCCGACGACCAGGTCGACTCCCTGCTCGCAGAACTCGACGAAATTGGCCTGTCTGCCAAGCCTTCTGCTTTCCGACGGGGCATCCTGGCCTGCACCGGCCTAGAGTTCTGCAAGCTCGCACTTGTCACCACGCGCCAGCGCGCAATTGATTTGGTGGGCGACTTGGAGGAACGCCTCGGTGACCTCGACGTCCCAATCACCATTGCGCTCAATGGCTGCCCGAATGCCTGCGCCCGCACGCAGATTGCCGACATCGGACTCAAGGGGCAGATTGTCACCGACGACGAGGGCAACCGTGTCGAGGGTTTCCAGGTTCACCTCGGTGGTTCGCTGGGGCTCGATGCCAACTTCGGCCGCAAGGTTCGCGGACACAAGGTCACCTCGGCAGAACTGGGTGACTACATCGAGCGCGTCGTCAATCACTTCAAGGAGCAGCGCCACGAGGGTGAACAGTTCCGCGAGTGGATTGTCCGCGCTGATGAGGAGGACCTGAAGTGAGTGAATCTCCCAATGGGGTTCGGTCGCAGGGGCCGTCGTCAAGCGAAAAAGACGAGACGCCAGCGCGACTGGGGATCGGTGGCCGAAGCGCACACCCCAATCCGAACCGGGGTGCGGTGATGCATTGCCCTTACTGCGGCGGTGATGATCTGTGGCCCGACCTGGAAACCGATTACGCCTGGCAATGCCGCGAATGCTGCCGGGTATTCACAGTGAAACTGCACGGACATATCGATAGAAAGGTGGCGTCATGAGCACGGGACTGAAAACCGCTGAGGTCATTAAGACTCAGGAGGCGCTCGCGCGTGAAGACGCGCTGGACAACCCGGAAACTGCTCGCCGTCTGATTGAGCTCGCACTGGAGTGGGGCTCCAAGCTGGAGACTGCCACTGCTGGGGAAGTACTGGAATGGGGTGCGGAGCACCTGCACACGCCACTGGCCGTGACCCTGTCGATGCAGGACACAGTGTTGGCGGAACTGGCTGCTCGGCACGCGCCGGAGGCAGATCTGATTTTCCTGGATACCGGTTACCACTTCCCGGAGACCCTCGACGTGGCAGAGCAGGTCGCACAGCGTTACGACAACCGACTGCTGTCGATTGAGCCGAAGCGCACCCGCGCCGAGCAGGACGCCGAAGAGGGCGTTGATCTGTACAAGACCGACCCGACGCGATGCTGCGCATTGCGGAAGGTCGAGCCGCTGTCTGCCGTGAAGCGCCCCTACGAGGGCTGGGTCACAGGTCTGAAGCGCGTCGACGCGCCGACCCGCGCACACACGCCGGTACTGGAGATCGACAAGACTGGTCGCATCAAGCTCAACCCGTTGGCCACCTGGACAGATGAGGATGTTGCCCAGTACATCGAGGACAACGACCTCATTGTGCATCCGCTGACGCAACAGGGGTTCCCGTCGATTGGCTGCGCGACATGCACCGCGCGAGTGGCAGAGGGTGCGGATCCGCGCTCGGGTCGCTGGGCGGGCTCCGAGAAGACTGAGTGCGGATTGCACCTCTAGTTCGAGCGGCTAGCAGACAGCTACTTGCCGCCAGCCACTAGCCGCCCGCCGATAACCGATATCAGCTAAAACAGCGCAGTTACAACAGCCAACACAGCCCAACAGAAAGAACCCCCATGACTAGCTCAACCACCGTTTCCGTACAAAACCGCCTCGACCCGCGGCTTGCCGAGCTCGAAGCCGAGGCCATCGACATTATTCGCCAGACCGCCGGTCAGTTCGACCGTCCGGCACTACTTTTCTCCGGCGGAAAGGATTCCGTCGTCGTGCTCGAGCTGGCCAAGCGCGCCTTCGCACCGGCGGGTATCCCGCTGGAGCTGCTCCACGTCGACACCGGCCACAACTTCCCCGAAGTTATTGAATTCCGCGACAAGATTGCCGCTCAGCCGGGCATCAAGCTGCACGTAGCCAAGGTCCAAGACTGGATCGACAGCGGCGTGCTCACCGAGCGTGCCGACGGCACCCGTAACCCCTTGCAGACAGTGCCGCTGGTGGAGACCATTGCCAACCGTGGTTACGATGCCGTTCTCGGTGGCGCCCGCCGCGATGAGGAGAAGGCCCGCGCCAAGGAGCGCGTGTTCTCCGTCCGAGACTCCTTCGGTGGTTGGGATCCACGCCGTCAGCGCCCTGAGTTGTGGGGTCTCTACAACGGTCGCCACGCCGCCGGAGAGAACGTTCGCGTTTTCCCAATCTCGAACTGGACCGAGGCCGACGTCTGGGCCTACATCGAAGCCCGTGACATCGAACTGCCGCCCATCTACTTTGCCCACGAGCGTGAGGTGTTCAACCGCGGCGGTATGTGGTTGGCGCCGGGCGAGTGGGGTGGCCCCCGCGACGGCGAGACCCTCGAGGTTCGCACTGTCCGCTACCGCACTGTCGGTGACATGAGCTGCACCGGCGCTGTCGAATCGACTGCCACCACTATTGCGGAGGTCATGGAGGAACTTCGCACATCCAAGCTCACCGAGCGCGGCGCTACCCGCGCAGATGACAAGTTGTCCGAATCCTCCATGGAAGACCGCAAGAAGGAAGGTTACTTCTGATGAGCCAGCCAAATTCCCCAGCTACCCTGATTACCGCTGACCGCGCCACTCGCGCTCGTCGCACTCTTCGCCTGTGCACCGCTGGCTCCGTGGACGACGGTAAGTCCACCTTCGTCGGTCGCCTGCTGCACGACACGAAGAACATCCTCGCTGACCAGTACGAGGCCGTCGTCGCCTCCTCACAGGCGCGCGGTCAGGAAAACCCTGACCTGTCGCTGCTGGTCGACGGTCTGCGGGCCGAGCGCGAGCAGGGCATCACCATCGACGTCGCCTACCGCTACTTCGCCACCGACGTCCGCTCGTTCATCCTCGCTGACTGCCCTGGTCACGAGCAGTACACCCGAAACACCATCACTGGTATGTCCACCGCCGAGGCCGTCGTTTTGCTTATCGACGCGCGCAACGGCGTCGTGACGCAGACCAAGCGTCACGCAACGGTGGCCGGTCTGCTGGGTGTTCGCCACGTAATCTTTGCTGTCAACAAGATTGACTTGCTGGACTACAGCGAAGAGGCCTTCCGCAAGATTGAGTCGGATGTGGCAGCACTAGCAGAGCGCCTGGGTCTGCAGAACACCTTCGTTGTTCCAGTGTCGGCTCTGGTCGGCGACAACATTGTCGATTCTTCTGAGCACACTCCGTGGTACGAGGGTCCGACCGTGCTGGAGCTGCTGGAAAACCTCAACATCGGTGCCGACCTGGAAACCGATGCCGAGGCTGACCTGCGCCTGCCCATCGACTATGTCATTCGCGATCACGCCACTGAATACCGTGGTTACGCCGGCCGTATCGCCGCAGGTAGCTTGCGTGTGGGCGATGTTGTCTCCGTAGACGCCAACCGTCAGGCTACGGTCACGAAGATCACCGTGGCAGCTGAGGATGTCACTGAGGCCGTGGCCGGCCAGTCGGTGGCCATCAGCCTGGATGCCGAGTTCGACCTAGCCCGTGGCGACCTCATCAGTGGCACGCGCCCGGAAGACGTGCGCCGTTTCTCCGCCGTGGCCGTCCACCTTGCAGACAAGCCGTTGGCAGTCGGTCGCGTCGTAGAGGTGCGCTACGGTGCCGCGCTGGTGCGTGGTCGTATCGCTTCCGTCGATGCGCTCATCGACATCGAAACCGGTGAGCCCACCGGTGTGGCTGATCAGCTTGCAGTCAACGACGTCGCTGAGATCACCGTCGAGGTCGCACAGCCGCTGCCGGTCGATGTCTACCGCGTCGGTGGTCGTGTCGGTGCGTTCCTGCTCATCGAGCCGGGCACCGGTGACACCCTCACCGCAGGCCTCGTGCGTGGCGCTGCCCAGTAGAGCTGCCAGGTAGAGAAACCAGAAAGCACAGCTAGCGAGCCTGAGGAGACCATCGATGACCGCACTGATTCTGCTTGCGCACGGTTCTCGGCACTCAGAGACCAAACCGGTGCTCGAAGACGTGGTCGCGCTCGTGCGCGAGAAGATGCCGCTCACCCGTCTGGATGCGCCCTCTCAGATTCGCCTCGCCTGGCTGGACCTCGACGAGCCCTCACTGGATACCGTCTGTGCCGAGCTCGCCGCTGCCGGCGAGACTCAGGCACTGGCCGTACCGCTGCTGTTCACCGATGCGTTCCACTCGCGAGTCGACGTTCCCGAGCAGGTTCGACTCTGCGATCGGCATGGTGTTGACATCACAGTGGCTGAAGGACTCGGGCTTGGCGACGGCACGAAGCGCGCCGTCGTAAAGCGAATCATCGAAGCGGCGGAGAATGCATCTTTTTCCTGGCCGGTCGATGCGCTGGTGATGGGGGTCGGCTCCTCTGATGAGGATGCCAATGCGGCGGTGCACCAGTTTGCGGCAAACCTTGGCGGGATGCTGCCGGGACATGTGAGCGCGGCATTCGTGGTCGGTCCTGAGAAAATCAAGGGAGCCGATGCTGTGGCCGCGGCGCAGGAGCGCGCGGCCAAGCGCGGACGCGGACTCGTAGTGGTGCCGCTGTTTACCGCGCCGGGCCTATTGTGGGATCGAGTCATCGATGCAGGCGCTGCCGACGGTGCTGGTCAGGTGGCTTTTGGTGAGCCATTGGCCGAGCTGTTGGCGCCGATTGTGTGCTGCCGCTGGGACTCGCGCGCCGCGTACACGGACGTGAAGGTAGTGGCGTAGCCGACGCTTTTTATCCGTCCTAGTTACTCGCCGTTACTCGCCCTTGGAGTGGGTGACCATCTCATCCCACTCGACGTACTTCTTGCGTTCGCGACCCTCGGCCTCGCCGGCGGTGCGTTCGGCAGCATCGAGCTTGTGCCAACCTTCCCAGTCCAGGTAGTCGATACCCTTGGACTCCAGCAGCTCGTTGACAGCGGACAACTCCGGCTTCGACGGGTTGAATTTCTTGCCCTCGGCGGCATCGGCCAGCAGATTGGCTACGGCCTCGTTGGCATCGCCCTTGGTATTACCAATCAGGCCGACCGGTCCGCGGCGAACCCAACCGGTGGTGTAGAGGCCAGTGATGGCCTCGGCTGCTTCATCCTCGGTGTTATCGGATTCGATGACTCGACCACCGACGTTGGAAATGACATTCTTCACGTTGTCGAACGGGATACCCGGCAGCGCATCAGAGCGGTAGCCCACGGCGGAGTAGACAGCGCCGACCTTCCAGTCGGTGGTCTCGCCGGTCGGCCGCAGCCCGCCAGCACCGTCGTATTCCATGCGCTGAGTGCGCAAGCCTGTCACATGCTGCTGGCCGTCGGTACCCTCCTCGCTGAGGATTTCCACTGGCGACTCGAAGAAGTGAATGTAGAGCTTGTGCGGTGCGTTCTTTGGCTCACGGATGGCGTAGTTCTCCAGGATGGTGCAGACCTGGTCAGTGATCTTGGAGTTGCGACGCATAATCTCGGATGCGGAGTCGTAATCAATATCGCGCGGATCGACAACGACCTCGACGTTCGGTGAGTAGTCGAGCTCCTTGAGCTCCAGCGGAGTGAACTTTGCCTGTGCCGGGCCGCGGCGGCCGAAGACGTGGACTTCCTTGGCCTTATTTGTCTTCAGAACCTCGTAGACATTGTCCGGAATCTCTGTGACGTGCAGTTCCTCACCGGTCTTCGCCAGGATTCGAGAGACATCCAGCGCGACGTTGCCGACACCGACGACGGCCACGGACTCCGCCGAAAGGTCCCAGGTGCGCTCAAAGAGTGGATTGCCGTCGTAGAAGCCCACGAATTCACCAGCACCAAAGTGCTCCGGCAGATCCGCACCCGGCGTTGGCAGCGCGCGGTCGCCGACGGCACCGGTGGCGAAGATGACGGCGTCGTAATGCTCCTTTAATTCGTCGAGCGTGATGTCCTTGCCGAACTCAACGTTGGAAAACAGGCGCAGCTCCGGCTTTTCCATCACACGGTGTAAGGCCATAATGATGCCCTTGATACGTGGGTGGTCGGGGGCGACGCCGTAGCGGATTAGACCAAATGGAGCCGGCATCTTTTCAAACAGATCGACTTCCACGTCAGTACTGGATTTCATCAGTGCATCGGAAGCATAAACACCGGCCGGGCCAGAGCCAATTACGGCAACGCGGAGCGGGCGATTCATGAAGCGTGTCCTTCTTTCTCTAATGCTTTACGACGGCCACGAGACCGCGGCGTAAGTAGCTGCCAGCGGTGACCTCGTGGGGAAAGGAGTTATTGGTGAGCTATCGGTTTATTCGACATTCCCAATGGTAGCGCCCCCAATCGTAGCGATAACTTACGAAAAATCGAGAGGCGAGCATCACATCATCGGTGAGATGCTTTTGAAGGCGTACAAAACTAAATGTGACCTTAGTCACGTCCAATGTGGGAATTTGGGATAGTTCACTAGAAAAACCGCATAAAAGGCGCGATTGTGCGGGAAAATTGTTGGAATCTGTGGGGAAAAGTGTGGCTACCAGGGGTAACCAAAGGGGTTTGAGTCCGTCGTGAGATGTAAGGTGACTCACAATAAGATGAAAATAATGATTTGGGACTCAGCGGGATTGGAAGCTCAGCATGATCTTGAGCCTCCGGCAGTCCAATGGCTCGAGCCAAGTCAACGTTCAAATAAGTCAACGATTAAGCGCAGTGCGAGAAAGGAACGTCGGTGAGCGATAAGAACGCCCAAGCGTCCACCAACAACTCCGCAGTCCTGATTACTTCAGTGGACCGCGCAGACGATCTACAGGATGTCATTACGGCATTGTCTGAGGCACTGGGTGGGGCACGTTGCCTCCACACTGTCGGTGGGGCTCACGGCGCCACTGTGGATCAGGTTGTTGTGGATCCGGAATCCGCGCTTGACACCATCGTCAGTGCTGTTGAGGACGACCGCGCTGCTAACGAGGGGGCGGCTGTTCTGACCGGCTCCGGCAACCTCGATTTTGACTTCCGCATCGCCACCGTCGCCGGTGCCGGTGTCATCGTTGTCGCTGGTGGCGAGGGCTGTCACACAGAGGCCGCAAAGGCTCGCGTTCGTTTGGCGCTCAGCAGTGCAGCTCAGCGTCACAGCGAGGTACTCGCTGTTGTTCTCACAGGGGAGGAAGCAGTCGAGGCTGCTAAGACTCTCGATCTCGACGTTCCCGTTGTTGCCGTTGACGATGCTGAGGGGCTTCGCAAGGTCGTAAGCCGCGAGGTCACCGCAGTGATGACTCCACAGCGTTTCCAGTGGTGGCTGTTGCAGCGCGCCAAGACTGATAAGCGCCACATTGTGCTGCCAGAGGGGGATGATGACCGCATTCTTGAGGCCGCTGATTACCTCCTGCGCGAGGACATCTGTGAGCTTACTATCCTCGGTGACCCGGATGCTATGAAGGCGCGCGCCGCCGAACTGGGTTTTGACATCGACGCCGCCCATCTCTGGAACCCGCAGACCTCCGAATATGTTGAGCAGTTCGCGGAACAGTTCGCAGAGATGCGCAAGGCCAAGGGGGTCACGCTGGAGCAGGCCCGTGAGACGATGCGGGACATCTCCTACTTCGCGACGATGATGATTCACAACGGGCTTGTCGACGGCATGGTGTCCGGTGCAGCCCACACAACTGCGCACACCATTCGTCCGTCCTTGCAAATCATTAAGACCAAGCCGTCGGCTTCCACGGTGTCGTCGCTGTTCCTCATGGTTATGGACAACTCGCTGTGGGGTTTTGCGGACTGTGCGGTGCTGCCGAAGCCGGCTCCGGAACAGCTGGGTGAAATCGCGGTGGTATCCGCCGAGACTGCAGCTTCCTTCGGTATCGACGCCCGCGTCGCCATGCTGAGCTACTCCACTGGAGCATCCGGCACAGGTGAGGATGTTGACCGTGTGAAGGCGGGTCTGGCCAAGGCCAAGGAGCTGGCTCCGGAGCTCGCTGTCGATGGTCCGCTGCAGTTCGATGCCGCTATTGACCCGTCTGTGGCTGCGAAGAAGATGCCGGATTCCTCCGTTGCGGGTAAGGCAACTGTTTTCGTGTTCCCGGATCTGGACGCCGGTAACATCGGTTACAAGATTGCCCAGCGCTGTGGTGGTGCATTGGCAATCGGCCCGATTCTGCAGGGCTTGAACAAGCCGGTCAACGACCTCTCTCGTGGCGCCACGGTGCCGGACATCATCAACACGGTTGCAATTACCGCTATTCAGGCTGGAGGAAACTAATTATTATGTCCCGTCACGTACTTGTTTTGAACTCCGGTTCCTCCTCTATCAAGTTTCAGCTGGTAGATCCAGAGAAGGACTCAACGCAGCCGCCGTATGTCTCCGGTCTGGTGGAGCGCATTGGTGAAGAAGACGGCATTATTAATCTGAAGTTCTCCGGACAGAAGATTGAAATCACTGAGCCTATCGCTGACCATGCCAGTGGCCTTGACCGCGCGTTCGAGCTGATGGATGAGCACGGTGTTGGTCCGGAGTCGGTGGATATTGCCGCCGTCGGTCACCGCGTCGTTCACGGTGGTCGCCTGTTCTCTGGACCGGAGCTGATTACCGACGAGATCGTGGGCATGATCCGCGACCTTATTCCGCTGGCGCCGCTGCACAACCCGGCCAATATTGTAGGCATCGAAGAGTCTCGCAAGCTGCTTCCCGACGTGCCGCACGTCGCCGTCTTCGACACTGGTTTCTTCCACACCATGCCGCCAGCTGCTGCTCTGTACCCGCTAAATGCAGAGGTCGCATCGAAGTTTGATATCCGTCGTTACGGCTTCCACGGCACCTCGCATGAGTTTGTTTCCAAGCAGGTGCCGGACCTTCTGAATAAGCCGGCAGAGGAAATCAACCAGATTACGCTGCACCTGGGTAACGGTGCGTCGTGTGCGGCTATCCGAGGTGGCCAGGCGGTGGATACCTCGATGGGGCTGACTCCGCTGGCTGGTCTGATGATGGGCACTCGTACCGGTGACATTGACCCGGGCGTCATCTTCCACCTCTACCGCAACGGCATGAGCATCGATGAGATCGACAATCTGTGCAACCGCCAGTCTGGTTTGAAGGGTGTCTCTGGTGTCAATGACTTCCGAGTCCTGCAGGAGCGCATGGATGACCACGACCCGGATGCTTGGGCTGCATACCAGATGTATGTTCACCAGCTGCGCCGCTACATCGGCTCGTACATGCTGATTCTCGGTCGTCTCGATGCCATCACCTTCACCGCCGGTGTCGGTGAGAACCACGTCGGTATCCGCCGTGATTCGATGGCTGAGCTTGAGAACTTCGGTATCAAAATTGATGACGAGCTCAACTCCCAGCCGAATGACGGCCCACGTCTGATTTCGGCGGATGACTCGAAGGTCAAGGTCTTCGTGGTACCGACCAATGAGGAACTGGCCATTGCCCGCTACGCAATGAGCTTCGTGGACTAGTTCTTTGGACCGGAACCCTGACGAGTAGGCAGGGTTGCGGTAACCCGTAATCGACGGCTGCCGTGTACCTCACCTGTTGAATCCGCGACTGTAACTCAACAAAAACTCAACAAAAATGAGCTCGCCCCCACTGTCCTCCAAACTGGAAGACTCTAGTGGGGCGAGCTCATTTTTCACCGCCAGGGAAAACTGCGCCTATGCCTCAATAGGCTCAGTCACCTGGTCATTATTTCAACGCATCAGTGCAGGTAACTACCAGATGTAGACGCCGTCGCCGACCTGCAGAGTGTTGAAGTACATCACAGCATCATCGTGATTCAGATGAATGCAGCCGTGGGACATCTGATTGACCGAACCCTCGTGGAAAGCTTCGCCGTCGTTGGTGAAGTACACAGAGAACGGCATCGGACCGTTGTAAGGAACCGACCACTCATCGCGAACCTTGCGGGTAACGCTCAAGTGCCCACGGGTGGTTTCGTAACCTGGCATACCGGAGGACATGGGCACCGGGCCGTAGGTGATGTTGCCGTTTTCCTGCAGCCAGGTCTTCTGGTTAGCCAGGTCAACGCATGCGCGGGCGCTCGGCGGGCACGGGTTGTTTGGCTCTGGACGTGGTTCAGGGCGTGGCTTCTGCTCTGGCTGTGGAGCGGGGGCAGGCGCCGGCTCAGGCTGCGACGGCTTGTCTTGGCCCTCCAGCAAACCGAAAATCTCGTTGACGACGCGGGTGGCTTCGGCCTTCTGCGCAGCTGGCAGCGGCAGGCTGTCGATGGCGTTCAGCAGCTGAGTTTTGACCTTGTCCGCCACCTGCTTGTTGTTTTCAGCGAACCTGAAGTTTTCATTGATTAGGGCGACGACCGAATCCGGCAGCTTCACCGAAGAGGAATCCAGAACCTCAGAGAGCTCAGGAGCAAGGTCGCCCGGGTTCAGAGTCGAGATCTCCGGCAGCTTGAGGTCCCGAACACTCTGGCTGAGCGACTGCAGGTCTGGGGAAACTGGCAGGGCAACGGCAGTGCCGGCCCCAATACCAAAGGCGGTGGTGAGAGCTGCAGCGCTGATAATGACACGCTTAGCGCTGCGGAGAGAGGATTTCGAAGAGGCAAACATAGAGGATATCTTAAACCACGAACGGCAATTCTCTCTTTATTCACCAATTCTGGGGTGGCGCTCACGCCCACAACCGCATGTTTGACCAGGTTCAGTAAAGAGCTGGTACAGAGCTAACGCCAAGTTCGTGGCCGAATGAGATTTGCGATATCCACCAAGTTGTAGCGGTGTCGCGGAAACTGTGAAGAGCGCGCCAGCATCCGTAAGTCTTTTTCCAGTCCTTCACGCAGGCCAGCCACGGTAAAGGGCGCATCGAAAAGACCATTGGAGCTAGCTGCATGGTCGAGGTTCGAGCTGCGCAACCAGTTCAGCGCGGACGCCATCACGGCGATGCGCAGCTGCGGCATGCGCGGTTCATTTGTTGGTAGCTCCACCAGGCGACGCGCAGCACGGCGAATTCTCGATTCGGTCAACTCGGAGGGCATCCCGGAGGTGAGCATCAGAATCGTCGTCAAACGTGCCATGCGATGGTGGCGGGAGTTACCGGGAACGCGGTCAAGCTGGGAGATAGCCATTTCGTGTTGGCGCTCAGAGGCCAGCTGACGAGCTAGCCCGAAGGCGGAGGATACCGTCGTCGGGTTGGCCGCCCACACGACGGCGTAGAGACGCAGGGTGTTGAAACGAATCGTCTGAGGCGACAGGGACTCGCTGGCCCAGGCGGGGGAGAAGATTTCGGGCGTATCGGCAGCGACATTATCCAGCGCGCTGCTCAAGTTCGCGGCGGCGCGGGCGACAGAGGGCTCGAGGAGAGATGCGTTGGCGATGCCCAAGCGCTGTTGAATCAACTCGAGAGTTGCGGCCAGCGCCAGCTTTGGCGCGGGCTCGCCGGGCAGCATTGTCAGCACGTGGTGGAACGAGGTGAGGGCATCGTTGAATTGGTCGAGAAGCAAATAAGTCACGCCCTCGTACCAGTGGTAACGCCAATCGCGCTGCAAGCGTTCAGAGACATCGCAGAGGCTGTCGCGGGCCTCATCAATTAATCCGAGGTCCAGTTTCGCACGCACGATGCCCAGCGGAATTTCCACCGAAGAACCATACTCGGGTTCGGACAGCGCGTTGGTCAGTGTTTCGATTAGTTCGTTGGGTTCCGTAAACGACGAGGCGCTCAGGATGCGCGCACCCGGATCTGTCGGGTTAATCAGTGGCACAGGCAGCGCGAAGGTCACTTCTTGTGGAGTGATTTCCACGCCGCGGGTGATGCCGTCGACAAGCTGGTCGGTGCGGAACACCAGGTGCTTAGTGCCGTACGTGGAACGCTGCGGCGAGAAATTCGACACCGCCTGTGGGAATTGCACGCCGTCGCGCACCGCCAGAATCTCGCGCAATACGCCGATGAGCTGCACACTCATCTCTTCGGCAGAACCGAAGCGAGCCTCCGGGTTCTCGTGGCAAGCGCGTAGTAGGAAGCGGTAGAGCGAGTAAAAACGGCGGAATAGAGGCTCTTCGACAGGTGAGGGTAGCCCCGGGTCGTAGATGCCGTTGGTCGCCGGCAACTTCAGAATCAGCGAGGCCAGCGTGCGGCCGACTGTGTAGATATCGCTGGCAATCGTTGGTCCCGTCGTGGCAATCTCCGGCGCCTGGAAACCGGGCGTGCCGTAGATATGGCCGTAGGCGCCGATGCCGGTGACCGCGCCAACGTCGATAAGCGTGACGTGGTCTTCGCTGAGCAGCACGTTGTCCGGCTTCAAATCGTTGTAGACAACGCCGCGCGAGTGCAGGTAATCCAGCGCGGGGAGCAGCTCCAGGATGTAGCCAATCGCTAGGTCACAGGGCATGACGCCGTCTGGGTAGCTCCGTCGCTGCTTGCGTAACGACGGGCCGCCGACGTACTCCATCACAATGAAGCCGGTGGCGCTGTTGGCGTCCGTCTCATCGATGAAGTTGATGATCTTCACAATTCCCGGATGCGAGATTTCCGCGAGGAACTCGCGTTCCGCCTGGACTACGGCGAAATCCTTCTCGTTTTTCGCTGCCATCATGCCCTTGAGCACGACCCAACGATCCGAGACATTGTGGTCAATCGCCAGATAGATCCAGCCGAGACCACCGTGGGCAATCGGTCCCACAATCTCGTACTGATCCGCCACGATATCGCCGGCTTTCAGGCTCGGCGCTGGCTTATTCGTCGCTCGAATCTTCTCATCACTCATTACTGCATCGCGCGGATCCTGCGTTGTGATGTACGGCAGGTGTACCATGCCGTCGGCGACAGTGCGTCCGCGGTGTGCATTCGATCGCCTCCGGCGGAAGTCCTCCAACGCTTTCCGGTGCGAGGCCATCGACGGATCTGGCGTCTGGGTGCCGGGTTGGGTCGTCGCGCTTGACGACGAGCCCCCGCGCCCCAACAATTCGGCGATATCGAACTCTTCGTCATCGTCATCATCGTCCGCAAAAGGGTCGAAGGCGACAGCGGCAGTGCCGGGCTCTTGTTCGTCGTCTTCATCGGCGAATGGGTCGAAGGCGACGGCCTGAGTGGCAGCTGCCTCTGCCTCTGCGTGAGCATCCTCCTGGGGCTCCGGCGTGTACTGGGGATGCTGGGCTTGCTCGGAGTACTGGTTTTCGTCGCTCATCGGTTTTCCACCTCGCCTTCTGGAGCAGCTTCCGGTGTGGGGGAGATTCCAAGTATGTCTTCGTCGTCGCCGTACTGTGGCGATGGCTGTGTACCGCTTGGCAGGAAGGGGCCGAACCAAGTGTCGTAGAGGGACTGCCAGGTGCCGTCGCTCGCCATACGCTCCAGGGTCGCGTTGATTTGGCGAGCTAGGCCTGGGTTCCCCTTGGATACACCGGCCGCGTAGCTTTCCTCGTTCAAGCCCCGCTGGACAATGGCGGTGGCCGGATCTTGGTCGTTGATACCAGCGAGAATGGTGTCATCGGCAACGACAATCTCTGCCTGGCTGTTTTGAAGTGAAATGAGGCAATCCGACCAGTTACCGACCAACAGCAGCGTATTGTTCGGCGAGAGCCGTCGAATCAAATCCTCGGTAGTGGATCCCCGGGAAACGCAGATGCGACCGTCCTCGACGTCCTCGGGGGAAGCATCGCCACCCGGCGAAGAGACTAGAACTCCAGCTCGTGCTGTCAAATACGGTGCGGAGAACAGCACCCTTTCGCGCCGGGCATCGGTGACCGTCATAGTGCGCAAAACGACATCGACAGTGCCGTCTTCGAGTGCGGCAGTGCGTTCGTTGCTGTCGACGAACCGAAACTCGACAGCATCGGGATTGTCAAAGATGTCCCGGGCAATCTCTTGTGCCAGGGATACTTCAAACCCCGAGAGCTCTCCAGTGCTGAAGTCGCGGAAGCTGAGCAGGTTCAATGATTGGTCAACACCAACGATGATGCGGCCGCGCTGGTAAATCTCCGGGATTCGCTCTTCCGGTGTTTGGTCATCGGGGGCGAGTGTGGACAGATCTGGGGCGTTGGCTTCTGCCGCAGGCTTCCTCGAGGAGGCTTTGTCGTAGAACGCGCCCGGTGGCAGGGGGAAGTCACCGGTGGCCTCCAGGATTGTGCGCGAGTAGGGATCGTCGGCAAGCGAATCGGTCGCGCAGGCACTGACGGTGAGCCCGGCGATGGCGAGTGCACCAAGGACGGCCCTGCGCCGCCAACCGGCGAGACTGTGGAGCGACGGGGAGAACGAAACGATCATAGGTACTCCAGAAGCCGGTGTCGGAAGCCGAAAACAACCAGAACTGCCGCGATGACGGTCAGCGTAACCGTGGCGAGGGACAGTGCCGCGATAGCGCGACGGGATTGGTCGAGGTTCTCACGGGCGGTCAGGCGGGACTCGGCGATGGAATTCTGTAGCGACTCATCGACCTGGTTGAACGCAGTCGCCGACGAGCTGGCATTATCCACATCGGTCGCGATGCGAACCGCACCGGCGTAGTCTCCTGAACTCAAGTGCCCCATCATCAGGTTGTGGCCGGACTCCCAGCTGTAGATACCGTGGATGGCGGCTCTGACATCGTCGTCCGGCGCGTTGGCGTCCACTCTTTCCAGCTCGCCGACCAGGGTGCGCACCGACTGCGAGAAGGACTCCGCATCCGCGGGCTGACGGCGCACTAAGCCGAGGGTTTCGCTGGCGCGTAGCTGCTGGGCATCAATGCGTACTTGGGTTAGGGCATGAACGTCCGGGCGCTGCTCTCCGAAGAGGGAGTTAGACTGCCACGGCTGAGTGGTGGCGATTCCCACACCGACAAGTGCGATGGCCATCAGCATGGTTGCACCAAACAGGCCGACGTTGAATAGTCGACCGGTGCGGCGAGTCAGCCACCACTGTGTGATTAGCAGCATCAAAATTGCCGCTGCCAGGCCTGACATCGGGAAAAGAGGTGGTTTCGATAGTTCGCGCTGCTCCTCATTAGTGGTGGTACTGGTGCGTTCGTAGAGCGATTTTGCAGCTGGCAGAATCTGGACCTGCATCAAGTTTGAGGCAGAGGCGAGGTACGCGACACTGACGGGGTTGCCCTGGCGCGCATTCGCGCGAGCTGTCTCGACCATGCCGGTGTAGACCGGCAACAGTCGCTGTACAGTCGCGACATCCTTCATCTCTGGATCATCGACGTTTTCAATGCCCGTAGCTGCGCGGGTAGCGGACATGGATGCTTGTGCGATGACATCGTCGAAGTTGCTGACCAAGTCCTGGCTGCTGTTGAGCGTGCCGCGGGAAAAAGCGGTGTTGGCCGACGCATCGGCAATCGTCAGCGAGGCATAGAGATTCTGCGAGGCATTGGCCATCGGCTCGCTCAGTTGTGAAATTCGGGTGAGCTGCTGCTGGCGTTGCGAGGTTGTTTGCCACATGGATAGGCCGGCTGCCAGGATAGCGACGATGAGGATGAGGGCGACTATGGTCAATCGGCCCGGTGACGTTATCAAAAATGACGCTGACCGGCGCACATACGTGGCCGACGGGCCGAGTTTGTCGTAGAGGCGCTCACCGAGAAAACGTGTCAATCTCCGGTTGCGCGGGCCAATCTCCAGGGCATCCACGCGCAAGTCTGTATCGCGCGGAGAGTCTGCCAGGGCTGTTGGGGTTGCGGCCGTTGCTGGGGCATTAGCCGAGGACTCTGTAGTGTCCAGAGCAGTTGATGGTGCCGCGCTCTCGGGAGCCGGGGTGGAGGCGGGAGTATCTTTCGATTCCTTTGCCGCCTGAGCCGCAGTGTGTGTGTCTAAGCTTTCGCCGCCGGGAGTGGTGCGACCGCTGAAACGAGTTCGGCGTGGAGCGCGATTCTTGCGGTGGAATGGGTTTCGGCTTTTGTCGTGGGCGCGGGAATGAGGCGCACTTGAAGTGGTTTCACCCATGTGCACGTGTCCTTCCGACGTGACCGAAGTCGCCTGCGACAATCTCTCCGCTCAGAGCAACGTTAGTTCCTTGCAAATCTTAGTCGCTCGGGCTTGTGACGGAAAACACAAGGGTATCTGGCGTAGGGTGGAGACATGCTTCAGGATGGAAATGGTTGGGCAGCCGGCCCCAACGGTACGCGCTGCTGGGGACGCTTCGGAGCTGCAGGGCTGCTGATTGTGAGCCCTCAGCGCACGGTGCTTATGCAGTATCGAGCTGACTGGACATCGTTCCCCCTAACGTGGGGTGTTCCTGGTGGGGCTTGTGATTCTCATGAGACTCCTGAGGCGACCGCGCTGCGTGAAACGGCTGAGGAAACTGGGCTGCTGGAGCATCAGCTTCGCATCCTCGACACGCAGGTCACCACCGGCCCCTTCCCGGCCGATCCGGACCGCCCCGAGCTCGCCGGCGGCTGGAAGTACCACACGGTTTACGCACTAGCTGCCGAAGAGCTGGAGACGCATCCGAACGAAGAGTCTCTAGAGCTGCGCTGGATTCCGCTTGACGACGTCGACAGCCTCGATCTGCTGCCGCCTTTCGTGGAATCGTGGCCCCGGGTGCGCGCGCACCTCGAGAAATTGCTGGAGGCCCTTGACTAGGTGGCTAAGGTCTGAGGTTAACACCGACCATTGAGGCTGCACGCTGAGATTGGCACACCAAAGCCGCTCCCCGGTGTGACTTTTAAGTCGGGAGAGCGGCTTGTCTACTTGTTGCTTACTTGGAGTCGGCAACTGCTGCTGCGCCAGCAGCCAGCGCGGTGACGGTCAGGACGGACGGCCATGCGCCAATCTTCTTGGCCAGCGGGTGTGAGAGGCCGAAAGCGCCGAGGTAGGCGGCCACCAGACCAGTGGCTCCCAGGGCGCCGGTCTTTGCGTTCCAGGTGCGTGCTGCATATGCGCCGGCGGCGCCCAAGATGACGCCACCGAGCGGGCGAATGCCTGTTTCGCGAGCGGTGAGCCAGCCGCCGATGAGGCCGGTGGCCACCAATGGAGCGGTCTTTACGTTTTTTGCCTTCTTCAAAGTAATAGCCATGAGCATCATCGTACCTAGTAAGAAGGGTTTAGCGGCGCGCTTTTAGAACGGCTCCTGGCGGCGCTGGTGCTCCTCAACATAGCTTTCCGAGTGCTCCGCCAGCTTCAGCAGCGAAGGCAGTGCCTTAATTAGCGCACGCACGTCCTTTTGCGACATCGTCCGCACAATTTCGTACACCAGCGCACCCCAGTGGTCGATAAGTTGCTCCAGCAGGGTCTCGCCATCGCTGGAGACATAGAGGTTCTGCGCACGGCGATCCTTTGCATTGTTCTCGCGTTCAATCAGCCCGTTGTCGAGTAGACGGCGGACTGTTGCCGAAACGTTGGACGGGCGCAGGAAACGCAGGCGTGCAATGTCGGATACGCCGCAGCCCGGGTGGGTCGAAATAAAGTGCAGTACTTCCATTTCCGACTGGGAAATGTCCATCCTGGCATTCGGGCGCTCACCGAGGCGGCGAGTCGACGCAAGGAAGTCATACAGGCCGATGGAAATCTTCTGCACGCTTTCGCGCAGGGATTCATCGGACTCAGTTGAGTCATCCGCGGTGGGGAAGCCGCTCGCTGGCTCCGGGGTGGTGGTGCGCTGAGGGGAGCGTGCAGAAGTCATGATCTTCCTTCCCGACGTAATGAATTGATGTTCTGAATAAACACCTTATATCGTCGAAATAACTTTCTGTGGTGAAAATTTGTAGATTGAACAAAAAGTTAGACTCATAAGTGTTGTGCGGGTGCTTTATCGCACATTTCTGCCCCTGATTTTAGGGGCTGGCAGCAAGGACTCCGCTTTACGACGGCCCCAGCGACACCCCCTAGTAGGAACTAGGCCTACGCGCTTTTCCGCCGCGTTTATCTACACTTCGTAATCCACAATCACCGGAGCATGGTCGGATGCGCCTTTGCCCTGACGCTCTTCGATGTCGATGAATCCGGCGGACGCCTTTGCCGCGAGGGCGGGGGAGGCGAGCTGGAAGTCGATGCGCATGCCCTCATCCTTGAAAAAGCGGCCAGCCTTGTAATCCCAGTAGGTCCACTGGTTTGGAGTGAATTGGCGAGTTACTTCCTTCATACCCGCCTGCTCCAGCGCATAGAAAGCTGCGCGTTCAGGTGGTGTGACATGTGTTTTCCCCGCGAAGGCTGCCATTGACCAGACATCGCCGTCGGTCGGGGCGATGTTGAAGTCGCCGCCCATCATGAAGGTGGCCTCCGGGTCGTCGTCAAGCGTGGCGATGATGTGCTGACGGAGCCGCTCCAAAAATTCGAGCTTGTACTCGAAGTGCGGGTCGGTGATGTCGCGGCCGTTCGGGATGTAGAGGCTGTTGATGCGCACGCCACCGCAGGTAGCAGCGATATGGCGGGCCTCCAATGCGGGAGTTGCGTCGGGGTCCTTGTTGAAACCGGGCTGACCGGGGAACCCTGCCTGGATGTCCTCAAGGCCGACGCGGGAGATGATGGCAACGCCATTCCACTGATTCAGGCCGTGGTGGGCGACTTGGTATCCCAGCTCTTCAAAAGCAGCGGTGGGAAATTGGTCGTCCCTGCACTTGGTTTCCTGGACGGCCAGGACATCAATGTCATTCCGGCGCAGCATTTCCACCATTCGGTCGAGGCGGGTTCGAGCCGAATTGACGTTCCAGACACAGATTCGCATATCAACGATTGTAAAAGGGGAACGAAACGGCGGCCTCATGCGTTGAATAAAGCAGTGACAAAATAGGCGGACAAAAGCGGACTAGATGGGCGGAAGCCCGGTAGGAAAGGGAGTTTCGAGGTTGGCTAACTGGGACGATCGCCGTTACGGCGGCGAGTACAGTCCGGCGGATTACCTGAGTAGTAGCGGCAGGAATGCTTATCGGGAGCACGACACATATGCGGCGTACGGTGCGGCAATGCCGTATCAGGAAGTGCCATATCCGGTAGCAAACATTCCGGTCGGCTATGAAAGCGGGTACCCCGCTAGCTACGGGGTGTCTTCCTTCGGTGAGCTCAGCACTAACCCCAAAGTTGCACCGCTGACCGCTCAAATGGCAGTACACCTGGGCTTCGACCCCAATCTGGCCAATGCCCCTGTGGTGCGTCGTGGTGGTGCGCTGCTGGTGGATTCTGTCATCTACACTGCGTTGATTGCCTCTATTGCAGTTCTCGCTAGCATCGCGGGGACATCCGACAGCGGCGTAATGGTGATGCTGATCAGCCTCTTCCTCGGTCCCGGTGGTTTTTACCTCTACCGCGTGGCGGGAGACTCCATCTTCGACGGTTCTCCGGGTAAGCACGCCATGGGCATGAAAATTGAAGGTGCACACGGGATGCCAGTTTCAGCCCGCGATGGTTTTGTGCGCAATGCCTGGATTCTGCCGTCGATGATTCCGGTCGCCGGTTGGTTTGTCTCTGCGGGCCTGGCTGGCTGGATTGCGATGGCTGCCTCACGCGATCCGCTGGGGAGAGGTCGTCATGAACTCTCGGTTCGCACTCGAGTGGTGGAAAAGCCGGAGACGCGCGAGCTGCAGCGCGGACAGCGCCGCATGGACAATCGCATGGGCAGCAAAGAGCAGCAGGGCAACCAGCTGAAGCGGACTAAACGGGTTAAGCGCGGGAAGTAGCGCGATCATCAGGGTGAGCGGGGAAGGGGCGAAACGTGAGCCCCCGGCCCCTAAGCCCCTGTCAGCTCCGCGTAGCGGTGCCGGTGGTGCTCGGTAAAACCGAGCGTCCGGTACAGCGCAATGCCAGCCTCATTCGAGCCCAATACCTGCAGATATGCAGAATCTGCCCCGTGCTGCGCACCCCAGTGCATCATCTGAATTCCCAGTAGGGTGCCAAGTCCTCGGCGGCGCATATCGGCTGCGACTTCCACGGCAGAGAATCCGAGCCACACGCGGCCGTCCTCCGATTCGGTCAGCGTGCCGCGTGTAATAGCTACTGTGCGCATACCCTCAGACGCACTGTCATCAGGGACTTGGAGCCGGCCGAAACACATGCGGCCATCAATTTCATTGCGCAGGAACTGCAGCGCATGCTCGGGCAGCGTAGTGCCGCGGAAGTGGTAGAGCTCCAGCCAATCGTCGTCAGGCTGATCAGCGATGTCCACCTGCACGTCTGCCAGCTCGGCGCTGTTCGTTTCAGTTGCCAATTCAACGGGCGGCAAGTCCCCATCGAGGGAGCGCGTCATAACCACAATGTCCGGCCCGACCGTCCACTCTGACCCAGCGACCAGTGCCTGTGCAGGCTTGGCGATCCGATCCGGAACCGCAATCCGCACCGGCAAATCGTGGGAATCGTAAAACGACTTAATCTTCTCCAGCGGCACCGGCTGAGTGCTGGCTCCGGGCTCGAGCGGCAGCGCGGAGTTGGAACGCTCTGTAATACCATCGCCCGCACGCAGCAGCCAGCCCGACTCCACCACGTGCGCGATACCCGGGAAGGCCTTCGCTGTCGCAGTTTCCACGGCGCGAATGTCCGAATTGCGCACCGGATGATCCGGCAGGGCCTTCACAATCAAAATGTGCTTATCGCTAAAGTCCACCGCTGCCACGGATTCGTCGGCACGCACGCCAGCACGAACCTGTGGACGCACGACGAACGGATCCATGCTGAGCACATGCCCAATGACGTCCGTAGTCTTCTTGCCGCTGGCCAATGCTTCTTCATCGGTCAGCGCGCGCCGCACAATGACACGACGTCCCACCGCCACTTCACCGACGCCCCAGCGGGAAATCGGTAGCTTCTGTGCTGCATTTTCGCTTGCCGACGACTCCAATTGCCTATCCGCCACGATCTAATCCTCGTGGCCGAACGGATCCGGATCCACGCCCGGCATCCAGGTCAGGCCGCCCTCGGTCCAACCGGCGCGCTTGATTTCCTTCTTGGCCATGCGCTTCCAACGACCGGTGAGGCAATCGGTATAGAGGAACCCATCTAGATGGCCGACCTCGTGCTGCATGCAGCGAGCGAGGAAACCGGTGGCCTCGATGCGGACCTCTTCGCCGTTTTCATCCAGGCCGGTGACGACAGCCTTCTCCGCGCGGTTGGTGGGGAAGGACAGGCCGGGTACAGAGAGGCAGCCTTCGTCATCGGAACCGTCGTCATTAGGCATGGTCTTCGGGATTTCACTGGTGGTCAGCACCGGATTGATGACGCAGCCGCGGTGCCAGACGTCGTCATCATCGGGGCAGTTGTAGACGAACAGACGCTTGCCGACGCCCACCTGGTTGGCAGCCAGCCCCACACCGTGGGCGCGGTCCATGGTTTCGTACATGTCCTCGATGAGCTCACGCAGCTCGGAGATGTCCTCGGTTACCGGCTGGGTAGGAGTGTGGAGAACGGGGTCTCCGGCAATCACAATGGGACGGATAGTCATGTCGCTGATTCTACTCGGCGTCCATGTTTTCTATATCGCCTGGTGATGTCAGGGGTCTTGGAGACGTTGGGCGATGTCGGAAGTGGTATGTAGGGCTGGGCGGCTGGGCCTTACCATGTATCTTCGCTAAGTATCTGCATAGGCAGTGTTGTGCAGAATAGAAAATCAGGGCGAGTGGGAAGGAAAGCGGGGTGCGGAAAATGGTGAGCAAGAAACCCATAGGCGGCAGCCACGAACCTGAGACTGAGCTGCGGCCTGACTCATCCGAGCATCCCGGACTCGCGGGCGATACCGGCGGCATTGAGCCCATTTTGGCGCAGAAAATGCTGGATTTTGAGAAGGAATGGCTGAAAGTTGCCCGCCGTGGGCCGCGTATGGCCGGTGCGCGGCAGGAGGCAATTCGGCGTCGCTTTGCCGAGGACTTCGGCAACAACACAATCCGTTACCACCAGGTACTTTCGCGACTTCTCGATTCTCCGGCAGCCGAAGCGGCCGAACCCGTGTTGGTTCATCGGCTGCGCGCCGTGCGGGACAACCAAGACGCATAAGGTTCAAGTTTCACTTCACGGTTCGGCGGCAGAACATATAGGATGTGGGATGTGTCTGACCAACTAAACCCTCAGAATTCGCCGCGTCCGGGCCGTCATCGACTCGATGACGACTTCGACGACTTCGATGAGTACAGCGATTACGCGGAGGCTCCCGCCGCTGGCGGCGCCCATGCGTACTCCGAGCCGTCGGATGCTCAACACACAGCGCCAAAATCTGCGGCTCCCGCCGCTGGTGCAGCTGCTGCTGGTGCCACCGCCGCCTCGACCGGTGCCAGCGCTGGGGCTGCTAGCAATTCCGCAGCTGCTGATGGTGTTGATGACGGCGACATCGGCGACGGTGCCGGTGATGGCCGCTACATGCGCGTTCTCGCTATCGTGCTGCTCGCTATCGGCGTGTGCCTGGTCGCCTACGGTGCCTATGCACTCAGCACACGTGGCGACGATGCCGAGAACACCGGCCAGAATGACACCTCGGCATCCGCTCCGGTTGACTCTGGTGCGCCTGCTGACTCGGCCAACGGCAGTGATCCGGCAAAGGATGGTGCTGTTGGAGATGGTGACGGCGAGGTTCCGCCGCCGCCACCGGCAAATGAGCCAGGCAAACCGGTTCCTCCCGCTGAGAATCCGCCGGCACAGGATGAGGCCAACGAAGCGCCCCAGATTGACCGCAAGACTGTCAAGGTCAGTGTCCTGAATAACTCTGAGGTCGTGGGCCTCGCCGATGACCTGTCCAAGCAGATGGGCGAGCAGGGCTGGGGCGCCGGCGAGACCGGCAATGCTCCTGAAGAGAAGATGGGTGTGTGGGAGAAGACCACCGTCTACTTCGACCCGAGGAACGAAGAGGAAAAGGCCGCCGCTGAGCAGATCGCGCATGACAACGGTTGGGAAGCCGCACCTCGCGATGACCGCCTCCGGGACGCTCCGGCGGGAATCGTCGTGGTCGCCACTGACCCGGCTCACTAGACTCCCGGCCCACCAGGCTTTGGTCTCTCACTAAGGTTTGCGGCCTAAGTCTCAAAACCTGCCGCCGTGGTGCGAAGCCCCATAGCTTTCCAAGTCCCGCGTAAGCCACACATTTCATGGCCTACGCGGGGCTTTTGCATATTTTGCAGTCTCAAACAGATCACGGCTGAAAAAGGGGTACTAGTATTCTGCTAGTAGCCAGTGAGGTCTGTGAGGTTTTTATGTTCGCCGTAAAGCGTCGTCGTGTTGCTGTCGCCACCGCGTTGGGTTGTGCTGCAACACTGTTGGTGTCCTGCTCGGGGGTTGAATCCAGCAGCGACAAGGACGGGAACGCAGGCGCGTCGACAAGCACTGCGCCAGTGAGCGTAGATCCGGCTGCACCGAAGCTGACCGAGCGAGTCAGCGCCTATAACTTCATCCGAACAAACGACGACGGATCAATGAAAATGCTGGCAACTGTACAGGTCATGAGCGCCAAGGGATGGATGGGACTGTCCGACGAAAAAGGTCAGTTCACTACCTTGGATAAGGGCAAGTACACAGTGCAGGCGCGCGGTGCATCTGGCTGCAGTGGCATCGGCAGCCCCGCAACCGAAGGGTTGGGTGTCATCGGCGAAGTGCACGTCGATGACAAACGGAATGCAGATGTCTGGAACGTTCCGTCCAAGGTGGATGAAGACAGTTTCACCACAGTTGCGCTTGTCGATTCCAACGGTGACCTTGCCTCCTGCGCAAAAACCGTCACCTGGACGGAGCCAACTGAGGAAAACGACTCCTAGTGTGAAAAAATAGCGGTATGACTGAGCAATTTTCCGGATCGGCGCAGCCATCACTGGGAGTAGAATGGGAAGTGGCGTTCGTTGACCGACGAACGCGCGACACCGCCCCCGCTGCCGCCGAGGTGCTCGACATCATCGATGCGGAGCATCCCGGACATGGGCTCCAGCGAGAGTTCCTCGCCAACACCGTAGAGCTCGTCACCGGTGTGCACACGAACGTGCCCGATGCCGTAGCGGAGCTCCAAAGCCAGCTGGACATGGTTCTCGATGCCGCTGACCGCGTTGGGGTGGATGTGTGGTCATCGGGCTCGCATCCGTTCGCCCGCGGTACTGCTCAGCAGGTCAGCGCCAAGGGGCACTACTCCGAAATCATCAACCGCACTCAGTGGTGGGGCAACCAGATGATCATCTGGGGAGTCCACGTCCACGTTGGCATTAAGGATTCCGAACGCGTTTGGCCGATCATTCAGGCCCTGGCAACGCAGCTGCCGCACATGTTGGCGTTGTCTGCCTCCTCACCGGCCTGGAACGGCGAGGACATGGGTTACGCTTCCAACCGAAGCCTGCTCTACCAGCAGCTTCCCACCGCTGGTCAGCCGCCGGCGATTTACACGTGGTCCGAGTGGGAGTCCTACATGCACGACCAGTCCCGCTCCGGCGTCATCAACCACACCGGCTCGATGCACTTGGACATTCGCCCAGCATCAAAGTACGGCACCATTGAGATTCGTGTCGCTGACGCTACCTCTAACCTGCAGGAACTCGCCGCTATCGTGGCATTGACGCACTGTCTGACGGTTTACTACGACCGCATGTGGGAGGCTGGCGAGGAACTACCGTCGCTACAGTCCTGGCACATCGCCGAAAACAAGTGGCGCGCCGCTCGCTACGGCATGGACGCGCTGGTCATCGTCAATCGCGATACCGACGAGCGGTGGGTTCGCGACGAACTTCGTGAACTTGTGGTTCAACTCGCCCCGCTTGCCGACGAACTGGGTTGCCGAGCCGAACTGGAATTCGTCAACAACATCGTGGAAATGGGCGCGGCATACGAGCGGCAGCGCACTGTGGCGGATGCGGCCGGGGCGCTGCCGTCCATGGCTACCGAGGACGACGTACGGGCGAACGAAGAGCGCATTGGCCACACCCCGTGGCGTGCCGCCGTGGATCTTGCGGTGCAGGAACTGCGCGCCGGGCATCCGATAGCGCCTGCAGATTTCCACGAGCAAGTAGACGACTAGCCGTCGTTAAGCGGTGTGTGCGCCTAGCCACTAACTGAAGAAAGGCGCCCCCCCCTGGGCGGCCCCGGTCGAACCCGGTTCCGCTCCAGGTCGGGTCGAATCTTGACGGGGAGTGTCCTCTCGTTATTCCCGGCTGTCATCGCGGGCGAGGCTGTCCTCGTCGACGAGCCTCTCTTTGAACGCCTCGTGGCCAACGCGGTTACTAACAATTGGCGATGTACCCAGAGCAAACAGGATAATCAGGGTCAACAGAGCCAAGTCACTACTAGTAGTTGTGTGAGCTGACGCGTGCGTGGCGACGTGCAAAAGCGAACCCGACAGCGTCAGAATTAGCCCCAGCGTTTGTGGCTTGGAGGATGCGTGCATGCGACTGATGGTGTCGCGGAAGCGTATTAATCCCACGGACGCTGCAACGCACAGTAGCATTCCGGTGATAATGAGTGCGATGGCGATAATGTCTGCCACGAGAATCATTTGGGCTCTCCCTTCACTGTTTTCGGAGCTGCTGTCGGTGTTGCCTTAGGCGCTGCTTTCTGTGCGGTTTTCTTTGTGGCGACCTTTCCGGCTGCTTTCGCCACACCCTTTCGGGAGCCCTTCGCGGGCTGCTTTCCGTCATCCGGAACACGGAACTTGGCGACTGCCAGCGAAGACAGGAAACCGAGCAGCGCAATGATGAGCATTGGGTAGACCACCGAAGTGTCCAAACTCCATGCCATGAACGCAGCGAGCATGCCCTGCAACATTGCAGTCATGGACTCCAGCGCCACCAGGCGGTCCAGCGAGTTTGGTCCTGCGATCATGTGCCCGAGGGTAATCATCACCGCAATGAAATAGCCTGCAGCAGCTACGCCGAGCAGAATGTTAAAAACTTCCGGGTTCATCGGCTGCTCCTTTCTCCCCTTTTTCGCTGCTCGTTTCGCCTTGCTCGCCGCTTTTCGCACTGCTCGGCTGCTCTTCGCCAGAGCCTGGCTTAGTCGGTTGCTCATGTACATCGCGGTTCTCAAACGCGCGAATCACCCGTCGCTCGATTCGGGTCAACTGGTTGATTTGTTCAGCTACCTTGCCTGTCGACGAAGCGTCGAGAAGATGCATGGTCAGCGTCTTTTTTCGCTTATCGATGTCCACGATGATGCCGCCCGGCTGCAGATTAATTAGTGCCATTGCAGTCGTGAGCGAAATATCGTCATTGGTCCGCATGGGGACCTTGATAATGGCAGTCGGTGGCGGATCATCTCGTCGGATGGCCAGCCAGGCGACACTGATAGAGGCCTTCACGAAGTCGATTGTCCAAGAACCGAACAGTCGCACCATGCCACCGAAGTTGATATCCAGCGCGCTGTTTGGCGGGATAGGCATGGCGAGGTTCAGCAACGTGGCTACAAGGATTCCCGAGAGCACATTGGCAAATGTCACCTCGCCCCACAGCATGACCCAAATAATCACTGTGAATAAGAAGAGCAGGATTGAAATACGTGGTGGTCGCTTTGCAGCCACCTTGGCGCGCGCTTTACTCATCAGCTTTCACCTGCTCCTTCCAGCGTGCTGGTGGCACGTTCGGTCGCTGAATCCGACTTCCATGGGCTCTTGGTGCGGCCTGGGTTTTCCAGCTGCTCCAGGCCCTTGTCATCGGCCGAGTCGATACCGAGGACCGCTGCGCGGTACTCATCAACATTCGCGACGTTGCTTGCCGCTTCGGTAGCCACATTGGACAGTGGCCCGGCCAGAACGGTAACCCCCACAGAGGCAATCACCAGCAGGGCCGTCGGCATCACCATGCCGAGTGGCATCTTGCCGACGTCGTCACGCTCTGCGATAGCAACCATCTGAGTCCTTTCCCGGAGCGCGGCTGGCTGCGCAAGCACGGTGTCGCCCTCGGGGGCGTCGGAACGGTCGCGCCAGAAGGCCTTCGACCAGACGAGAATCATGGTGTAGAGGGTCAGCAGGCTGGTGATGATAGATCCCGCAACCAGAATCCATGCGGTGGCGGATCCGTTCTGTGCGCCGGCCTCGATGAGCATGACCTTGCCCAGGAAGCCTGAGAACGGTGGGATACCACCGAGGTTGAGCGCGGGCACGAGGTATAGCAACGCCAGCAGCGGCGACGTCTTGGCCAGGCTACCGAGGCTGCGCAGGGAGGACGAGCCCGCCTGGCGCTCGATAAGCCCGACCACCAGGAACAATGCCGTCTGCACCAGAATGTGGTGGACGATGTAGAAAATCGCGCCGCCGAGTCCCAGCGTATTGCCGACGGCAATACCGAAGATCATGTATCCGATGTGGGATACCAGCGTAAAAGACAAGAGACGTTTAATGTCATTTTGGGCCATGGCACCGAGAATGCCCATGAGCATTGTCGCTAGGCCAGCCCACATCAGGACGTCGTCAAGCCTGCCGTCTGGGAAAACGACACTGCGCGTGCGGATGATCGCGTAGACACCCACCTTCGTCAGCAGCCCCGCGAAGACCGCGGTAACCATCGACGGTGCGGTGGGGTAGGAGTCTGGCAACCACGCCGACAGCGGGAACACCGCCGCCTTCACTGCGAAGGCGACGAGCAGCACTGCGAAGATCGCGGTGCGGGTGCCATCGGGGATGTCCTCCATGCGCAGGGAAATGTGTGCGAAGTTCACCGTGCCGACCGCTTGATAAACCAGGCCAATCGCCAGCAGGAACACCATCGAGGACAACATGTTGACCATCACATACGACACGCCTGCGCGAATGCGTGACGACGATGCCCCCAGCGTGAGCAACACGTAGGAGGCTACGAGCAGAACCTCGAAGCCGACGTACATGTTGAACAGATCGCCGGCCAGGAAGGCCATGGAGACGCCCATGTTGAGCAGCATGTACGTCGGAACGAAGACGGAGATCGGCTCATCTTCGTCACCATCGCTAATACCCTGGCCGATGCCGAACCACATCACGGCAAAGAGGACCAGCTGAGAGACGGTGATCATCAACACTGCGAGGTTGTCGGCTACGAGCGTGATGCCGATTGGTGCGTCCCAGCCGCCCACCTGGACCGTGTGGACGCCGTGCGCGTAGATGAGATACACCAAGGCGCTGGCGACTCCCAGCAGGCTGCCGAGCGAGATTAGCGCGATCGCCTGCTGTGCTTTGGGAAAACGTGCCAGCAGCAGAGCAATTGCGGCGGTGGCGGCGGGGACGATGATAGGCAGCGGAATTAGTGCCAGAATTATTTGCTCAGTCGTCATCGTCGTCACCTCCTGGGGAGTTTGATGGCGGGGTCACGGGCTTTTCGAAACTGGCCGGACCGAAGCTATCGCCGGCCTCTGTGGGACGACCGGTGGTGGGATCGTCGGACTTGTCGTGGTCCGGAGCAGCTGATGGGTCGCTGGCCCGACGCATTGCCAGGCTGCGGTCCTCGTGGTCATCTTGCACGTGATCGCCGATGCGGTAGCGGTGCTGGCGATAGAGCAGAGCCAACAGGAATGCGGTCATGCCCATGGAAATAACAATTGCGGTGAGGATAAAGGCCTGGGGCAGTGAGTCTGCCTGAGCATCGCTGACCAGCGATTCCCTATCCCAAATTGGTGGCCGTCCCGGCGAACCAGAGCCAAGCAGGATGAGCAGGTTGATACCGTTGCCCATCAGCAACAGTCCCATGAGCATCCTGGTCAACGAACGATCGAGGAACAGGTACACCCCTGTAGCAATCAGCGTGCCGACAGTTGCTAGCAGAACAAAATTGAGAATCACGGGTGTGTGTCCTTTCCTTCGGTCCTAGCTGGGGCTGTCGGTTCTGAAGCCTCTGAGGTGGCTGTGTTGGCAGAGTCTGCGGGTTTAGTGCCGGCAGGTTTAACGCTTGCGGGATTAGCGCCTGCGGACTTAACACCTGCGGGCTTAGCCGCCGCCAACTTGCTGCGCAGCTGGCGGGACTGGCCGAGTGCGGCTCGATTCACACGACGTGAACGATCACGCTCAGCGCGAAGGTTTATCTGAGCGTCGATGCCACCGCCCAAACTGCGCAGGATGTAGACAATCGTGCTAACCACGATCATGTATACGCCCAGGTCAAAGAGCATCGGGGAGACAACAGTGACATCTCCGAGCAGCGGAATTTCCCGCGAGCCATACGTAGAAGTTAGCGGTGCCCACCCCACAAACAGTGGCCACAACGCGCTGAGTGCCGACACCAGCAAACCGCCGCCGAGAAGCATCTCGTTAGGAATCGGCAGAGTTGCCGCCAACTCACGACGACCACCGATGAGATAACGCATGGTCAGTGCCAGCGCAGCCACGAGACCACCGGCGAAGCCACCGCCGACATCGTTATGGCCGGCAAAAAAGAGATAGAAGGAAACCACCATCATGGCGGGGAAGAGCACGCGCGATGCCACCAGCACCATGATCGGGTAGCGCAACCGCTCGGCTTCACCGGACTCATCGAGAGTGTTCAACCAACGGTTGGTGCGGCGAGCTCGATTCCGCTGCGGCTTAATCTTTGAACGCATATGCATGGTATGCGTGCGGAAGACCAGTGAGGTAATCCCCAGAGCCACCATCACCAGCACGGTGATTTCACCGAAGGTGTCCCAGGCGCGGATGTCGACAAGCAGTACGTTGACTGCATTCTGGCCGTGTCCAATATCGTGCGCCAGCGGCGGAATGTCGCCCGAGATTGGCTCAGTACGACGGGAGCCCATGGCGTAGGCGGCCAACACGGGAACCGTGACACCGACTGCAATGGCCAACCAAGCACGGTGTCGTGTCCACCTCGGGTTCGATGCCGGTGCCCGCGGGGAGAGCGTACGCAACACCAACACGAAAATAATCATTGAGACCGTCTCGACCAGCAGCTGCGTCAGGGCCAAGTCAGGAGCGCCGTACATGGCGAAAATAATGGCCAAGCCGTAGCCTGTCACGCCTACCAGGATGACCCCGGAAAGCCTGTTCTTCTGCCGGGTAGCGGCCAGCGCCGCGATAATCATGATGAGCGCAACTGCACCCTGCGGAGCAGAGTCCCACAGTTCCATTCGCAGCTCATCGCGCTCGCCGAGCAACAACGCACCGATGGACAGCACGATGAGGGTCAGCAAAATGACCGCTTCATTCAACGGGAGGGAACCACGCTGGGTCGCAGCAGTGACACGGAGAGAAAGACGGCGGGCCAAGTCCAGGATTCCGTCGTAAAGCGCATCGGCACTACCGAGAGCCGGCTGATCAAACTGCAGCTGACGCACCAGATTACGCTGCCAATGCATGATGGCACCCACGAGTAGAATTGTGGCCGTCAGTGCCAGCGGAAGGGTGAATCCGTGCCAGAGCGCCAGGTGCGTTTCTGCTTCCGTATTCGGGAATGCGCTGGTGAGGTAGGGCGAGATAATCGAGTCGAGGACGCGGGGAACCAGGCCGAAAACCAAACCTGCCAGCGCCAACAGCCAAGCCGGGCCAATCTGATCCCACGTCGGGGAATCCATCTCTGCCACGGCAGGGGAAGTGCCACCGCCGCTGGCGTGGGTGCTGGACTTGGTCGCAAACGCGGCGCGCAGCAGGTACAGCGAGTACGCTACGGTCAGAATCGAACCCACGACGAGGCCAATGGTGGTAAACACCGACGGCATCCCATGCAGCGGATCAGCATTGAGCGTGGCCTCCAGCGCAGCTTCCTTGGCGACGAAGCCGAAGAACGGCGGCACACCCATCATCGATGCAGCGGCGAGAATCGAAATCACCAGCAACTGCGGCGACTTTCTACCGAGCCCAGAGAGCTCACGGATATCGCGCGTACCAGTCAGCCTGTCAATTGTGCCCGCGACCATAAACAGCGCGGCCTTGAACATGGCATGGCCGAGCGTCAGTGCCAGGGCTGCCAGCATCGTCGCACGCGTGCCTATCGACGCGACTGTGATGATGAATCCCAACTGGCTGACAGTGCCATACGCCATAATCAGCTTGAGATCCTTCTGGCGCAGGGCCATCCAGCCGGCCATGATCATGGTCAAGAGGCCGAGCGGGATGATGATTGGCTGCCACGCGTTGGTGTCATTGAAGGTCGGCGCGAGCCGGGCAACCAGGAACACACCGGCTTTGACCATCGCTGCCGAATGCAGGAAGGAAGAAACCGGGGTAGGGGCGGCCATTGCACCGGGTAGCCAGAAGTGGAAGGGCGCGATAGCGGACTTCGACAGCGCACCAACGACCAGCAGGATTGCGGCCGTGGATACTGCCGTGGAGTCCAGCTGTGCCGCTGTCAGAGCGCCAGGCGCGGTGAGTTCGGAGAAGTTCCAGAAACCGGTGGTCACTCCCATCAGAACGATACCGACCAGCATGATGAGGCCACCCAGCGTCGTGACCAGGAGCGCCTGGCCTGCTGCGCGACGGGAGGAGGCGCGCTCGGCGTAGTAGCCCACCAGGAGGAAGGACAGAACCGAGGTAATTTCCCAGAAGACGAACATCAGCATGATGCTGTCGCTGATGACCAGGCCGTACATCGCCGCAGCGAAGGCGATCATTTGGGCTGCGAAGGAACCTACGCGGCGACGTTTGCCGAGTGGCGGGTTGATGAAGTAACCGGAGCAGTACACCAGTACGAGAAAGCCGATGGTCAAAACCAGCGTGCCGAAGAGCGATTCAATAGGACCTAATCGCAGGTTTACATCCAAGTGGATAATGGGCATCCACGAAAAATGCGTGACGGCGGGTTGCGTGAGTGCGGAAGTTTCCCCGTTGCCATTGTCTAGAGCTAAGCGAACGAGATGGGTGCCGGTGTAGATGGCACCGCCTGCCAGCGGGAGGCTGAGTACGAGGAACCCGCGGGTTCCGAGCCACTTAATCGTCCATGGTGCAAGCGCTGCCGTAACGAACAGGATGCACAGGAGAGAAGTCACTATTCCATAATGATTGGAACACGCCAGTTCATGCAACCCCGTTTTAGGGACTTAAGCATTTGAAGCGGTGTTAACCGAGTGTGTGAAAACGGTCAATTGTTTCTGGGAAAGTGAAAATTTGGGGGTGAGTTGTGGGGGGGGCGGAAGTTGGGCATTTTTTGGGGCTTGAGCGGCTGACTGCTCAAGCCCCAAATCAGTGCCATTACTGCCCGTTACCTTGTGAGTGTCCCCGATAATGGGG
>NZ_KV821794.1:0-273 GCF_001815745.1 Corynebacterium sp. HMSC064E07
GTGTGTTGCTGGTGGGTGCCGGGGGCCTTTGTTTGTTTTGGGTCCTTTTGTGCTTGCGGGTGATGGATTGCGTGGCGGCGCCTTTGTTTGGGTGCTTTTCGCGTGGTTTTTTCATTTGTGGGAAAGATCATGGTTGTTCTCTTCTTTTTTGGCCTCGTCGGTTCGAAGGGGAGAACGTTTTATTTTTGGATAACGGCCAGGCCGCATGCATTGTTTGTGTGTGGTGGTTGTTTGTCTGTTTTTGTCAGGTTTTTGGGCCTTTCATTGTTTTTT
>NZ_KV821795.1:0-3535 GCF_001815745.1 Corynebacterium sp. HMSC064E07
GTGTTGGTTGGTTGTTGGTGCGCTGTTGGGTGTCTGGGATGACACATGTTGTTGTTCCTGTTTACAGGTTGCTGCGTGCTGCGGGCAGGCTGCTTTTGTGGTGGTTTGTGTGTGGTGTGTGGGTGTTGTGTGAGAACTGGATAGTGGACGCGAGCATCTTGTTTTTCTGTAAGTTCGATTTTGTCAAGCAGTTTTTCTGTTTGTGATTGTTCTTAGTTATTTGTTTGTGTGTTGTGTTGTAAGGGCGCATGGTGGATGCCTTGGCATAGTAGGCCGATGAAGGACGTGAGAGGCTGCGATAGGCCTCGGGGAGCTGCCAACTGAGCGTTGATCCGAGGGTGTCCGAATGGGGAAACCTGGCCGTCGTTGTGGGCGGTCGCCGTTAGATGAATTCATAGTCTAATTGGTGGTTACGCGGGGAAGTGAAACATCTCAGTACCCGTAGGAGTAGAAAACAATTGTGATTCCGTTAGTAGTGGCGAACGAACGTGGATGAGGCTAAACCGCGTGCGTGTGATACCTGGCAGGGTTTGCGTGCGTGGGGTTGTGGGGATGCACTTTGCAGGGTCTGCTAGCCCTGCGTTGTGTTGTGTGGGTGTAGCGGAAGTGGATTGGAATGTCCTGCCGTAGACGGTGAGAGTCCGGTACGTGAAACACTCGTGCGTGCAATTGGTGTGTTGCCCGAGTAGCAGCGGGCTCGTGGAATCTGCTGTGAATCTGCCGGGACCACCCGGTAAGCCTAAATACCTGCTTATGACCGATAGCGGATTAGTACCGTGAGGGAATGGTGAAAAGTACCCCGGGAGGGGAGTGAAATAGTACCTGAAACCATGTGCTTACAATCCGTCAGAGCCCTTTTTTGTGGGGTGATGGCGTGCCTTTTGAAGAATGAGCCTGCGAGTCAGCGGCATGTCGCGAGGTTAACCCGTTTGGTGGGGTAGTCGTAGCGAAAGCGAATACTAACTAGTGTGTTGTCAGTGGCATGTCCTGGACCCGAAGCGGGGTGATCTACCCATGGCCAGTGTGAAGCAGAGGTAAGACTCTGTGGAGGCGCGAACCCACTTAGGTTGAAAACTGAGGGGATGAGCTGTGGGTAGGGGTGAAAGGCCAATCAAACTCCGTGATAGCTGGTTCTCCCCGAAATGCATTTAGGTGCAGCGTCGTGTGTTTCCTCCTGGAGGTAGAGCTACTGGTTGGTTTAGCGGGACTATCATCTTAGCGACATCAGCCAAACTCCGAATGCCGGTGAGGTCAGAGCACGGCAGTGAGACTGCGGGGGATAAGCTTCGTAGTCGAGAGGGAAACAGCCCAGATCGCCGGCTAAGGCCCCTAAGGGTGTGCTAAGTGGAAAAGGATGTGGGATCGCGAAGACAACCAGGAGGTTGGCTTAGAAGCAGCCATCCTTGAAAGAGTGCGTAATAGCTCACTGGTCGAGTGGTTCTGCGCCGACAATGTAGTGGGGCTCAAGTACACCGCCGAAGCCGCGGCAATCACCTTTTGGTGGTTGGGTAGGGGAGCGTCGCGTGACTGCTGTGAAGCGCTGGGGTAACCCTAGTGTGGAGTGTGCGCGAGTGAGAATGCAGGCATGAGTAGCGAATGAGGAGTGGAAAACTCCTCCGCCGAATGACTAAGGGTTCCTGGGCCAGGTTAATCCTCCCAGGGTGAGTCGGGACCTAAGGCGAGGCCGACAGGCGTAGTCGATGGATAACGGGTTGATATTCCCGTACCCGTGTGTCCGCGCCCATGGTGAATCAGGGATACTAACCCACCTGAACACGCGCCGTTTACTAGCCTTTTAGGTTGGTTGGTGTGTGTGATGCTGGGGACCTGAACTGGTAGTAGCCAAGTGATGGGGTGACGCAGGAAGGTAGCCGTGCCACGTGATGGATATCGTGGTGTAAGCGTGTGGCCCGTGTTCTAGGTAAATCCGGAGCACATGTGGGTGAGGCGTGATGCGTACCCGTTTTGGGGAAGTTGGTGATCCTATGCTGCCGAGAAAAGCCTCTAGCGATGTGGATATACGGCCCGTACCCGAAACCGACACAGGTAGTCAGGTAGAGAATACTAAGGCGATCGGGAGAACTGTGGTTAAGGAACTCGGCAAAATGCCCCCGTAACTTCGGGAGAAGGGGGGCCATGACTGGTGACCGACGTGGTTGAGCTGGTTGTGGCCGCAGAGAATAGAGGGAAGCGACTGTTTACTAAAAACACAGGTCCGTGCGAAGACGGGTAAGTCGATGTATACGGACTGACGCCTGCCCGGTGCTGGAAGGTTAAGAGGACCTGTTAGACCCTTTGTGGGTCGAAGCGGAGAATTTAAGCCCCAGTAAACGGCGGTGGTAACTATAACCATCCTAAGGTAGCGAAATTCCTTGTCGGGTAAGTTCCGACCTGCACGAATGGCGTAACGACTTCCCTGCTGTCTCAACCACAGACCCGGCGAAATTGCAGTACGAGTAAAGATGCTCGTTACGCGCGGCAGGACGAAAAGACCCCGGGACCTTCACTATAGCTTGGTATTGGTGTTCGGTTCGGTTTGTGTAGGATAGGTGGGAGACTGTGATACCTCAACGCCAGTTGGGGTGGAGTCGTTGTTGAAATACCACTCTGATCGTATTGGACATCTCAACCTCGGCCCGTGATCCGGGTTAGGGACAGTGCCTGGTGGGTAGTTTAACTGGGGCGGTTGCCTCCCAAAGAGTAACGGAGGCGCCCAAAGGTTCCCTCAGCCTGGTTGGCAATCAGGTGTTGAGTGTAAGTGCACAAGGGAGCTTGACTGTGAGACTGACAGGTCGAGCAGGTAGGAAACTAGGGACTAGTGATCCGGCACCGGCTTGTGGAAGCGGTGTCGCTCAACGGATAAAAGGTACCCCGGGGATAACAGGCTGATCTTCCCCAAGAGTCCATATCGACGGGATGGTTTGGCACCTCGATGTCGGCTCGTCGCATCCTGGGGCTGGAGTAGGTCCCAAGGGTTGGGCTGTTCGCCCATTAAAGCGGCACGCGAGCTGGGTTTAGAACGTCGTGAGACAGTTCGGTCTCTATCCGCCGCGCGCGTAGAAACTTGAGGAAGGCTGTCCCTAGTACGAGAGGACCGGGATGGACGTACCTCTGGTGTGCCAGTTGTCCCGCCTGGGGCATGGCTGGTTGGCTACGTACGGAAGGGATAACCGCTGAAAGCATCTAAGCGGGAAGCCTGTTCCAAGATTAGGTTTCTTTTGAGGTCCCCTATAGATGATGGGGTTGATAGGCCGGATCTGGAAGCATCGTAAGGTGTGGAGGTGACCGGTACTAATAGACCAAACATTCAACACACAAAGTGTGAATTACAGGGTTTTTGCTCGCGTCCGTTATTCAGTGTCTGGCATGACACCACCCACCCGTTGTGGTGGGGATGGGTTGTTGCCTGGTTTTTGTCGGTGGTGTTAGCGGTGGGGTCACGCCCGGTCCCATTCCGAACCCGGAAGCTAAGTCCACCAGCGCCGATGGTACTGCACTCGGGAGGGTGTGGGAGAGTAGGTCGCCGCCGGCATAA
>NZ_KV821796.1:0-63507 GCF_001815745.1 Corynebacterium sp. HMSC064E07
ACATCAGCCAACCAAACACATAAACTGCCTGGCCACGCTGACCTCCAGATACATTACACACATGCCCCCATTTAAGCGAATCCGCTGGTAGAACCTGGAAAACGAATCACTTTAGTTAACTCTGTACGCCAGATTTGAGCCTTCCTACGGCTCGGGCGCTACTTTTCAGCAACTCAGAAATCGACCAATTACTTAGTCAGAGCCGCCTTGTCACCTGCGAGTCGTCGCCAAGCAGTGGCAGACGCGACCCCCATCAGCGCACCCGCACCCAGAAACACGCTGCCTGCACCCATCGCGGTAGCACCCAAACCAGCAACCGGCGGCAGGATGACCTGCGCCAAGCGGTTACCCATCAGTCGGATGGATAGCGCCTGAGCGCGCACCTCGGCATCCACCAGGGAGCTCACCCACGTCATTGACATGGGCATGACAAAACCCCATGCCAAGCCACAGATACCAACCGCGACAACCATCAGCCACGCACTCTGTAGCCACGGCATTGCCAAAAGCGGCAGGACACCGGCACAAACTGCAATGATAAGGACTCGATTGCGATTAGCTCGGTGCAAAACAGTCGGCATGAGGGCTCGGGAAATAATCGCGAGGCCACTACGCGCACCAAGGATTGCCGTCACCTCGGCAACACTAAAGCCCAGTTCGCGTCCCAGCACCGGCACATATGCCGTCAACAGGTCAATGGCTACGATGACCGCAATTGATACAACCATGGCGCTGGACATGCCGTCGATACGCAGGATGCTTAGGACCGATGCGCCGCTGGCTTCGGCCTGCGCCGGCCGCCTCTTGTCCATCCGGCTGCGGTCGCTAACAGTCGACGCCGGGGATTGCTCAGTTGAGCTAGCAGCTTGCACTTCGGCGGCTGCATTCGCTTCGTGCCGTCGATAAGCAGTTGCGACCGGCCAGCCGATGATCAGGGCGACCGCGCCGATTCCCGTCATCGTCCAGAGTGCGGAAGTGGTGGCGGTCATGGCGCTGCCGTCGTGGTTGGGAGTGAGCAGACCTGCACCGACGATGCCGAGGAACTGCCCGACGGAGATCCCGAGCGTGAAATAAGCAAAGAGGCTATCGAGCCCGGCGACGCCGCCACGCAGGTGCGAAACCATGCCTTGAGCGGCGATGAGCGTGGTCATGTGGGCAAAACCCAGGGCCACGTAGCCGAGCAGAAGAATAGGTAGGTTGGGCGAGAGCGCCATTACTGCTGCAGCAATGACAGTGGCGACGAGACCGGAGTACATGACTTCGGTGGCGCGATGACTGTCGACAAGCTTGCCGGCGGGAAGCGCAATAATAAGAGGTACAAGTGAAAATGCGGCAGTGAACCAGCCGACGGTGGCGGCGGAACCGCCAAAATCGAGGACTCGCCAAGAAAGCAGCACGCGACCGCCGTTGAAAACCGCTTGTCCCAACACAGTAATGAGAACCAATAGGCCGAACCAGCGTCTCATACCTGTTTGTAACTCCCCTTCTCCTGTGTGGTCGTACTCTTCGCGGGGCGATTTCTTTGCACGTCAATACCTAAATTGATCGGTGCCTTCTCGTCGACTCGCACTCCTGCCAACCCGCGAAGAGCGGTCAAAGTGATGCGGCTTATTAAGAATAGTCCCTGAAGTTAAACATGTTTAGCGCATAGAATGAATTATTCGGGCATCCTTGTCGATGTAACCGGTTTGCTTATTTAGTTAATAAAGAATCAGGAATTAGGAGCCATGCTTGAACGCACATTGGTGTTCGTCGATACGTCATATTTATTGGCGAGCTTTTACAACTCGTGGGAAACCGGAGCCCGCGGGCAATTAGAAATCGACCTTAGAGAAGTAGTTAGTGTCCTTGACCGAATGATTAACCAGCAGCTGAACCAGCCAGTTCAGCGGCAACTTTGGTACGACGGCATCCCGGAGTCGGGGCCGCATCGTTACCAGCGCTCACTGCGCACGATCGATGGTGTGCAGCTGCGCGCAGGTCAACTCATTGAATGGGGTGACCGACGGACGCAGAAGGCCGTCGATACTCGGCTCGTCGCAGACATGGTTGTCGCCGGCCTGCGCAACCAAGTTTCCGATATCGTGCTGGTCTCGGGCGATGCGGACATGCTGCCCGGCGTCGCCGAAGCTTCGGCTGCCGGTGTGCGCGTGCATCTCTACGGCTTCGGCTGGGACTCCATGTCCGGTGCACTTCGCCATGCCTGCGATTCGACGACAATCCTCGATCCCCGCGAGGACTTCGCCGACGCCATGCAGCTCAATGTCCTCGAAGGCCCAATCCCACCGGTCGTCCGCACGAATAAGCCGCTGGGCGATGCCGAACCAATCGAAGATCTCGGCGCTACCTGCGTGCCGGATACGCGCATCACTCCTCCGGGCGAGGGCTCGCTTGACGACGGCACGGAGAACACTCCCTCCGCCGCCGACGGTGACGCTGCTTCGCCGGAGGCCGGAACTCCGGAGGTTCCGCAGGACCAGCGCGTTGTGCCATCCCCCACGGCTGACAGCGACTCCGACTGTCGCAGCGAAGACAATGCCGCAGCCACGCCGACGGCCAAGGCCGACTCGCCGAAGTTCAACGAGGTCGAGCACGCGGCCAAGATGGGTGCCCGGGAAATCCCGGCGCAGGCTGAGCACCGCGCTGAGGTAGAGCGCACCGGCGGTTCGGAAGCTACACGGGTGGATTCCGCTGCTTCGGGCGTTTCGGCTGCCTCACCAGCGCAGCCAACGCAGCCAGCACAGCCTTCTCCAGCGACCATGCCCGGCGCGACAGTCAACACTGGCAGTGGGGCTGGTAACGACACTGTGAACAACACCGGAGCCGAGCATGCAGGCGCGTCTGCCTCCGATTCCGCGTCGTCGACTGCAACCGGCAGTGGGGAGTCGGCGACGGAGTCGTCGACAAGCGAAGACGGTGCCAACACGAGTACGCCGAAACCAAGCCCGCGGCCGAATCCTTCGATGATGGCGCCAAGGAGGAAGCTGCGTAGTCGATACGTGCCCCTGCCGAACGAGGTGTGGGCATCCGCGGGTTTTCAGACGCCGTTCGATGTGGGACAGCAGTACGCGAACTGGTGGTACGAGAATATTGCAAACGAGCAGGCGCGCGATAGTGCCCACTTGCTCTCTGGTGGTGGGCTGCCACCGGACATTGATCGTCCGCTGCTGCAGTTTGCGTGCGAAACCCTGCACGAATACACGCTGACGGAGACGCAGCGCGTCAATCTGCGCGATGGTTTCCACGCCGGTATCCGCGGAGTGCTGCTCGCGCGGAAGAACGGCGAATTGGAGTAATAGCGCGCCTCACGGATTCGGCAGTTTCGGTGGCTTCAGCACTGCTGGCGCTACTGTCGCTGCTGGCGCTACTGTCGCTGCTGGCGCTGCTGGTGCGAGAAAGTGTCGGGGTTTATGTCAGTTTAGGGTGGTTTTTCCCGCTCAAACTGACATAAACCCCGACACTTTCTTGTTGACGATTGTTGGCAACTGGTGAACGCTACTTCGCTTCGTCTGCGTCCGTTGTGGTGTCCTCAACGGCCTCAACGGACTCGGCGGACTCGGCGGCCTCCAGCTCGCCGGCGTTATCCTTCGCGGCAGAACCGGATTCGAGAGCAGCGTTTTCATTATTCATCTGGGCACGAATTTCGGCCAGACGCATGTCAGCAGCGGCATCGCGAGTCGAAGTCTCGATCTCAGCCATACGACCTGCCTGTGAGGATTCCGCGAGCTCCTGAGCGCCCAACGCATTGGCGTAGCGGCCTTCAATCTTCTCACGGACCGAATCCAAAGTCGGCACATTCGGATCCTCGGAAATACCCTGCATGCTCTGGAGAGTCTTCGACGCGGTCTCTTGCATCTTGGCCTGATCGGCCTGCGACTCCAGCTTGCGGATATCCTGCTTAATCTGCTCGTAGCGAGCCTGCGACTGCTGCGCCTGACGCTGTGCCTCCTCAGCAGCAGATACGGCCTGCTGGTGGAGCTGCGTAGTATTTTCCAGCTCCTTTTCAACATTCACCAGCTGGGTGGCAAACACCTCAGCAGTGCTTTCCATCTTCTGTGCAGTGGCCTCATCGCCCTTGGCACGAGCTTGATCCGCATTGGCGAGTGCCTGCCGGGTGTTCTCGGTAATCTTGTCACGCTCAGAGGTCAACCGCCCCAGCTGCATTTCCAGCTGATTGCGGTTGCCGATGATAGCCGCAGCCTGACGCTGAATCTCCTGATGGCGCTGACGCTCGGCCTCAGCTGCCTGTGCAATCTGAACCTTAGGATCCGCATTGTCCTCGATCTTCTTATCGAACGAAGACATCATGTACTTCCAGCCCTTGGCAAATGGATTAGCCATGCAAATCCAACCTTCCTCAACATATGCGGAATAACTAATCGGAACCGAGAAGATTCCATCTCTTAAAAAATTGTACGTGAGCTAGCTCGCTCTCTCTCGGCAAACGGAAAGAGCTGGTTACCGACAAGCAAGACTCCCCCAGAGTTGTAAACTCTCTAAACATGGTTCATTGCCCTCAACGCACGTACCGCGGACTGGCCGCGAGTCTCGCCGCGGTAATTACTCTGTCAGCAACTGCGCCGCTGGCTAACGCGACAGTCACCGCAACTGCTGACTCCACCGATACCGGTGCATTTTCGCAGGTAGTCGTAGCAGCTCCATCGTCAACGGAGCCGGCTAAGCCCTCCGACGCAAAAACCAAGAAGACCACCGAAAAGCCAACTGAAAAGGCTCCCGAGAAGAGCACAGGGCGAACCGCAGAGAAGTCGGCGGAACAGTCGGCTGAGAAGTCGACCGAGAAAACCTCTTCACCGACATCGGAAACGTCCTCGACGGAGCCGTCGGAAAGCACTGTGAAAAGTGAGCCGAAGGAGTTTCCCCCACTTGTGCCAGGGGCGAAGACCCAGTGGGGCCTTGGCGTGCAAACTCGTCTCGACGAAGTGACTGAGAAGTTCGACGCTAAGGGCGGCATGCTCGGCATGGGCATTCTGGATCGCCAGACCGGTGAGTTCATCTGCAACTCACACTGTGATGATGTTTTTCGCCTCGCCAGCCTGATGAAGGTATTCGTCGCCGACGTTGTGGCCTATTCCAACTACACGCAGCCGAAGAAGGGCGAGATTGTCGCTGGCCAGGGTGATATGCCGGTTGAGGGCAACCCCGACGCCATGCTGCGCGACGACATGATTCGATACTCCAACAACGAAGCAACTGACGAGCTGTGGGATTCCTACGGCGGTGTACGCATCGTTGACAATGTCCGACAGCGCTACGGCCTCTCGGATAAGACTGTCGGCTCACCTATGTGGGGAGCCACCACCAGTACGCCAGCCGACATGGTTGCCTACTTTGACCGGATGCTGAGCGAAGAAGGCGGGCTGAGCGACACGGAGACCAAATACATGCGTCAGCTGATGTACTCACTGCCGCGCTACTCCTACGGCGATGCAGACCAGAACTTCGGTCTGCGTGCAGCGCTACCGAAGGAAACGATTGCCAACAAGTCCGGTTGGTACGAAGAGCAGCACACCACTGCCGGATTCCTTGGCGACGATGACCGTTACGCTATCGCGGTTCTGGGCAAAAACCTGACCGCCAACGAACTCACCGAAGCTGTCAAGCACGTGTTCCCAGACGGGCAGGTTCTGCCAACAGGTGAGAAGGAGACAAAGCACGCCCGCACCAGCGCACCACTGTCGATTGAGGAGGACTCAAACAAAGTCGCTCCAGCCCTGTGGGCGCTAGTAGCAGCACTCGCTGGCTTTGGTATTGGCTGGCTCATTCGTGGCCAGCGCGCGGACTAGATACAAAAAGCCCCCCGCGCGCTTGAGGGCTAGTTCAGGCGCGGGGGCTTACGCGGAAGTGCTCCAAGTCGGAAAACGCACAGTATGCGGGCTGAACCGCAGAGTTTACTCGGTAGCGCTATCCTGTGCGGCCTGCTCGGCAATTTGCGCACGGACATCATCCATGTTCAGCTCCGAAGCCTGGCCAACCAGATCGCTCAGGGCGGCCTCCGGCAGCACACCAGAGTGCTGGAACAGCAGAATTCCCTCGCGGAAAACAAACAGCGTCGGAATCGACTGAATGCCCAGGGCGGCCGAAACCTCCTGGTTGGCATCGGTGTCCAGCTTTGCGAACACTACCTCTGAGTGCTTCTCGGAAGCCTTCTCATAAATCGGGGCGAACTGGCGGCACGGACCGCACCAGGATGCCCAGGCATCAACGAGCACAATGTCGTTGTTCTGAATGGTCTCGGCGAAAGTCTCGTTCGTAATATCAACAGTTGCCATGGGTCTAACTCCTCTTACTCTTTAACGTCGTGTTCTAACTTCACGTTCTTTACGTAGGTTTTTACCCGTTAGTCTCCCACAACGCACGCGGGGGTCGTTTCATTCCCGCCGGGTTCGCGGGAACGTCGTAAAGCGGCGCGTGCTAGTGGTTGATGCGGACAGTGTTGGCCTGTTTACCCAGGCCATCGATGGTGATGACCATTTCCTGACCATCCTGAAGGTAGGTCTGCGGGCTCATGCCGTGGCCAACACCCGCCGCCGTTCCCGTGGAGATGACATCGCCCGGGTTTAGCTGCACGAACTGTGAGATGTAGGCGATCAACTTTGCCGGGGAGAAAACAAGGTCCGCAATCGGTGCATCCTGGCGCAGCTCTCCGTCGACGTATGTGCGCACCCGCGCGGAGTCCGCATCGAAAGCATCGGCCGTGAGCATCCACGGCCCGAAAGCACTGGCGCGCTGCAACGTCTTCCCCTGTAGCCACTGCGCGGTAGCGTACTGGAAATCGCGCTGAGTGAAGTCATTCATAATCGCGTACCCAGCGATAGCGTCCTGTGCCTGCTCCTCCGACACCCGCAGGCAGGTCTCGCCGACGATAACCGCGAGCTCGCCTTCGTAATCGAGCTTCTCCGCGCAGGCCTCCGGCACTCGGATATCATCCTTCGCACCGGCGACGGCATCGGCAAACTTCGCAAATAACGTTGGCACCTCGGGGCGCTGGTGCCCCATCTCGTCGATGTGCGCGGCATAGTTCAAGCCGACGCAGACGATTTTGCCCGGCCGCGTAATCAGCGGTGCGAACGCCCACGCGCTCTCCGCCATGACGTTGTCAGGGTTGTTCCCCGCCTCCGCCAAGAGTTCTTCCGCTTCACGACGCCACGTTGGCCGCGCTAACACATCTCCGAGACAGTGGTCATCAAAAAGGACCGCTACGCCGTCGCCGAGAACAGCGGCGCGGGTTGCACCCTGGTATCGCAACGTTGCTAGACGCATGGCTTTCTCATTTCTTCATGGCTATTCTCTGTGTCACTTCTGCCGCCTGATCGGCTCCCGGTTCCACGCTACCGCCTTGTTGAGCTGAATTAGGAAGCAGGTTCGCTCTTAGGCTGCCGCGGAGCCTCGCCTTCAGGCAGGGAAGAAGGATTCTGACTGCGCTGAAGGGCACGCTGCCCCGGCGTAGTCATGCGCACTACCCACGCAGGACGGACAAAGAGCCACCCGGCACCGATGGCAAGCAGCAACCTGTGCAGACCAAGACACAGCATCGCCGCAATGATAGTCACCAGCGGCGTCATGATGACCAAATGTGGGTCCTTCGGCAGAATGAGGTCACAAATAATCATGACCACAACCAACATTGGAATGTGCATGAGGAAGATAGGCAGCGTTCGGCCGCCAACCTTTTCAAAGGGCACAACTAGGCGAGTGTTCTGCAGCATCGCCATAATATTGATTGCAGCCAGTGCGCCAGTGGTGGACAGGTACACGCGGGTGAAGCCGACGTTGCCTTCGTTAAAGCTCGAGTAGGTCGCCTGCACCCAGATCGCCACCGACAGGAACGCCGTCAGCGTCACTAGCAGTGAGAGGCCGCTGCGACGCTGTGCCATCCGGAAAATCCAGGGCGCACCGTACATGCCCAGCACGTAGAAGAACAGCATCTTGGTGACAAAGTCCCACGACCAGCTGGACGAGGCAAAAGGTGCCCATGCACTAATGAGGCCTGTAACGATGAGCTGAATCACCGGATGTACCCAGCGAAATGCTCGTGTGAGAATTGCGAACAGCGCCAGCGCCCACAGGAACCAAAGGTAGGAAGTTGGTTCGATGATCGCGTGAAGCGTGTTGTAAATTCGCGGCCCCCACGCGCTGTGGTCCGTGATCGGCGGCGGAGATACTATGCCATCGGCATCCACGTGCGTATACGGCATGAGGAAAAGCACGAAGTCACGCAGTGGAACCCAAATCACGTAGAGATAGACCATCACCCAGATTCGGCGATTGGCTAACTTATGCCACGACTCCTTAAGTGCCTTGCCGGCGAACAGCCCAGATAGCAGGAAAAACAGCGGCATACGGATTGGTCCGAGGAAGAAGTTAATCCCCGCCCACTGCGCCGTGTAGTAACCGTGCGCTTGCAGCTCTGTGATGGCATGGCCAAGCACAACTAAAAGAATGCACAGCCCCTTAGCCGCATCTACCCAACCGACGCGCTGTTTCGGCGCACTCTTCTGCCTTTTCGCTTTGGCCTCCGCTGCCACGGGAGCGGCAGTTGGTGACATAGTGCTTCCCCGCTTCCCGACGACTCCGCGTAACCCTCAAAACCTTCAAAACCATCAACGCACGAAAACTCGCCCTATTGACTGTCACTCACCTTACCTAGCCACCCGGATTGCACTAATTCTGGGTGGCTAGGCCAGGCACCTAGAGAGAACCGCTGGGCTCCTCCGCCAGGTTGGCGAACCTGGAGTAATGCAGCTGGTGGGCCACAGCAATGCTTCCGGTCGGTCCACCACGGTGCTTTGCGACGATAATATCCGCCTCACCAGCACGTTCATGGTCAGCCTCCTGCGAGTCCGGCCGGTAAATCAGCATGACGATATCGGCATCCTGCTCCAGCGAACCCGACTCACGCAGGTCCGAGACCTGTGGCTTCTTATCTGTGCGAGCTTCCGGACCACGATTCAGCTGCGAAATTGCAATCAGCGGTACCTCGAGCTCCTTCGCCAACAACTTGAGCTGACGGGAGAACTCCGAGACCTCTTGCTGCCTGGACTCGACTTTTTTACCCGAGCTCATCAGCTGCAGGTAGTCGACCACGATCATCTTCAGATCGTGCTTCTGCTTCAGCTGACGTGCCTTCGCGCGAATTTCCATCATGGTCAGGTTCGGCGAGTCATCAATAAACAGCGGAGCATCACGAATCTTGTCGCCGACCTCGACCAGCTTTGTCCAGTCCCGCTCATCCAGGTCACCGGAGCGCAAAGATGCCATGTTGATCTTCGCCTCTGCGGACATGATGCGCATCATGATTTCGTTGCGCGACATTTCCAACGAGAAAATTGCGCTGGTCATGCCGTTGCGAATCGAGGCCGAACGCATGAAGTCCATTGCAAGCGTGGACTTACCCACACCCGGACGGGCCGCAATAATCACCATCTGACCTGGGTGAAGGCCATTTGTCAGCTTGTCCAGGTTGGTAATCCCCGTCGGCACACCCTGCGCCAGACCGCCGTTTTGGGTAATAAGATCCAGTTCCTCCAGCGTGTCATCCAGGACATCGGCGATGGGAACGTAGTCATTCTTCGTGTTCTCACGTCCAACGCTGAAAATGAGCTGCTGCGCCTCATCCACCAGCTGCTCCGGCTCCGTGTCCTCCGCGCCCGCATAGCCAATCTGGGCGATTTTCGTGCCGGCCTCTACCAGGCGACGGATTGTCGCCTTCTCCGCAACAATGCGGGCATAGAACTGCGCATTCGCCGCCGTTGGCACCAGGGAGGCCAAGGTGTGCAGGTACAGCGGACCACCGATGCGCTCCAGGTCTCCAGTTCGATCCAGACGACCTGCCAGCAAAATGGGGTCAATTTCCGAGGACTCACCGTAGAGGTGCAAAATCGCCGAGTAAATCGTCTGGTGCGCTGGCCGGTAGAAATCCTCCGGCGTCAGCTGCTCGTACACATCCGCAACGACCTCTGAGTTCAGCAGCATCGCGCCGAGCACACTCTGCTCCGCCTCGATATTGTGCGGCGGGGTGCGCTCAAAAGTCGCGCCCGCGACCGCACTCGCACGAGCGCCACGACCACGGTCTCGCTCCCAGTCCCGCGCCCCAGATCCGCTTGCCGACGATCCGTTGCCCGAGCTCTGCGAGAAGGAATACTCCTCCGGTGGCGCATCCTCTACCGGCGGTTCCGGGGGCAGCGGAACGTCATCGAAGGAATCATCGTGGGAATTTACCGAGTAGGAGGACGCCTCGTCCCCTGCTCCGGAATGACCACCATCACCTACAGGCTGACTCATCGTGAGCAGCTCCTCCCCTTCTGGACCACTTAGGTGCCTTTTCAACCCTGTTGCTGACTGACCGTCACACTCAATATGTCTGTTCCGACCGCCAGCAGTGGACACCTGACTACCTACCGCAGTTATACCTGTTCGAGCGGATTGATGGACCTGTAAAAGTACCCTTGGAGTCCCCAGAAAACAATCTTCTACGGTGTTTATCCCCGAAGTTATCCACAGCACCTGTGGATAAGCCTGGGGAGAACATGTGCACAATCAAGAAAAGTCCAGGTGAACGGTCCGTAACCCTAAACCGCCGCTTGAATGTTAACGGGGGTAGCGGAGTTTCAATCCGAAAATATTCTATCTACGCAGGTCAGTGCGTATTTGCCTTAATCCTGCACAAATGTAATCCTCTGCTACCCCTTTAGCATCGATGCTGCTCATGCGGAGATTATTAACGATGAATTAATAAAAATCTCGCGCTCTCCAGAAAAGTTATCCACGGCAGCCAGGCAAGTTACCCACAGGTCTATCCACAGCAATCGTCGTTAGCCTGTGGACAAGTCGTAGACGCTCTTTCCAGCACCTGCGTAAAAGGCTTTAAACCAGCCTTAAACCACGAAAAGCCCCGACCTTTCACTACGAAAGATCAGAGCTTCACGTGTGCTGTTGTCATTGGGCCTCAGAGCCCGCGCAGTCTTTAAACGCGGTGCTCGTCAGCCGCCGTCAAAGTAAAAACTCTAAACCGCGAACTTACGCGGCGACGACCTGTACGGAAACATGCGCGGTAATCTGCGGGTGCAGCGCGATGTCAACGGTGTGCTTACCAAGGGACTTGATCTGGCTCGGAGCAAGCACGACTGCGCGCTTGTCGATAGCCTGACCGGAAGCCTTACGAACTGCATCGGCGATGTCACCCTTGGTGACAGAACCGAACAGCTTGCCATTTTCCGAAGCCTTCACAGCAACGGAGACGTTGTCGAGCGAATCAATCTTCTGCTTGACTTCACGTGCATGGTCGAGGTCGCGGATAGCGCGAGCCTCCTGGGCACGACGAATGCCCTCGATCTGCTTTTCTGCGCCGCGGGTGGCAACAATTGCCAGTCCGCGAGGAAGCAGGTAGTTACGTCCGTAGCCGGCCTTGACCTCAACGATGTCGCCTGCGACACCGAGCTTGTCAACGTCGGCGGTGAGGATCAGCTTCATGATCCCTGCCTTTCGCTGGATATGTCTTTAAAAGATTTTGAGAATTGTGGATGCTAAATCTGCTGCAAACTAGTCACGTAGTGCCGTGGCTGGAAGGAGTTTAGAACGGAGGCTCATCGCCGCCGAAGCCGCCACCGGCCGGAGGAGCTGAGTTCCACGGATCTTCCGCAGGAGCTCCGCCACCAAAACCGCGATCGCTCTGTCCACCCTGGTTGCCCTGGTTTCCACCAAAGCCACCGCCGAAACCACCACCGGCATTTCCACCCTGGCCGCGGTTGCCGCCGCCAAAGTTTCCACCGCCGTTGCGTGGAGTGCGCGTGACCTGAGCTCGAGCGAACTTCAGGGACGGGCCCACCTCATCGACCTCAACCTCAAAGACGGTACGACGCTCGCCCTCGCGGGTCTCGTAACTGCGCTGGCGCAGACGACCCTGGACGATGACGCGCATGCCCTTGGAGAGACTTTCGACAGCGTTCTCCGCTGCCTCACGCCACAGGCTGCAGGTGAGGAACATGCCCTCGCCGTCAACCCACTGGCCATCTCGGTACACCCGCGGAGTCGACGCAACGCGGAAATTCGCCACGGCGGTGCCATTCTGGGTGTACTTAAGCTCCGGGTCAGCAACCAAGTTGCCAACCACCGTGATTTGTACGTCTCCCTGAGCCATGCTTCTTCTCCTCGGTTGTATTCTGTCGAGCTGATGATGGGGCTTTCGCCCGCTATCCTACGACTTTCGCATTACCGGTGTGTCCCATTCGAGCACTCTGGTTACGCAAATATGACGCAGATTAACGATCAACCCGCAGCACCTTGGTGCGCAGGATGCTGTCGTTCAGATTCAGACGACGGTCGAGTTCCAGCACGGTTGCGGACTCGCAGGTGAGGTCGACGACAACGTAGATGCCGTCTTCCTTCTTCTCGATCGGGTAGGCGAGGTGGCGCTTACCCCAGATGTCCACCTTCTCCACCTTGCCGTTCTCCTTGCGGACAACGTCGAGGTACTTCTCCAGGGACGGGCCTACGGTGCGCTCATCCTGAGACGGATCGATAATAATCATTACTTCGTAGTGACGCACGGACCTCATCACCTCCTATGGTCTAGTTCTTGTATTTCGGCTACACAGCGTGGTGCGCTGGCACTGTCTTTCATGCCAACCGCTATGCAGCAGGAGGATCGTTGCGTCAAGCAACCCTGCCAGGGTACCGCAGGCAGAGGTATATGTCCTAATCGCAGGCGCCATCGGCAAGCAGTACTGGCAAGCGGTGTCAGGGCGCCGAATAGAAAGAGACGCACACAGAGCTACTGCGTGCGCCTCTTTGAATTGTGAAGTTGTCGCGTGCTTGGTGGGCAGTTAACGCTCTAGCAACTGACTACCTGGCCTGCGTCCTACATTGATGTCGAGGAAGCATGTGCCAACGCAATAATCACCGGAATGACTGTCGCGAATAGGAAAGCTGCCAGGCACAGAGCCCAAATGATTGCCGGTTTCCACTTCTGCATGAAGCCCCAAAAGGCCGTGCCGAACATCAGGAAGCCAATCGCGACGCAGACGATGGTGAAAATCACCCACGTGTCCACTTACTGTCCACCTCCAGGGTTACCGGGGTCTCCGCCGCCTTCATTGCCACCGCCGAAACCACCGCCTCCCGGAATCGGGATGGGCAGTAGGTCAGCGATTCCGCCGCCACCGCCTCCGCCATCGCCACCCGGAACCGGAAGCGGTGCAGGCTGCTCCTCGGAGGACTCAGAGGTCGACTCCTCGGCCGACTCCTCTTCTGTGGTCTCCGGGGCATAGCCCTGGTCATAGCCAGAGTCAGAGGTCGACGGCGCCTGGTACTGCGGCGCACCTGCGACACCACCGATTGGCTCCGGCTTGGTGAAGTACTCAAAGTCCTCGTTAGACAGTGCGTTATCCATGGTGTACTTCCACAGATCGCCCGGGGTTTGCGAGCCGTACATGATGCCACCATAGGAGTTGTAGAGCGCCGAACCATCGACGTTGCCAACCCACACTGCAGTCGACAGCTGCGGTGTCGAACCGATCATCCACGCATCCTTGTTCTGGCCGGTGTCACCCAACTGCGTAGTACCGGTCTTGGCGGCCGACGGGCGACCACCACTCAAGGGCTTGTTGCTGTAACCGGCAATAGGCTCCATGGCCGATATCATATTGGTGGCCACTGCCTTGGAAACTCGACGGTCGCCCTTGTCAGCGTTGGACTCGTAAACAATCTCGCCCTTGGAGTTTTCGACCTTCTCTACGAAGTGAGTCTGCTGATAGACGCCATCGTTAGTCAGGGTAGCCAGACCAACGGCCATATCCAGCGGACGTGAGAGGTACTGACCCAGGGCGATACCGTCCTGCGAGTGACCGTTGTCATCCATCAGAGTCTTTTCAATACCCGGGATGGACTCAGCCACGCCCAGACGATGAGCCATTTTGGCGGTGTCATCCGGACCATTCTTCAGGTCGCGCTGCAGGCGAATAAACGGGGTGTTCAGCGACTGCTTCAGGGACTCATAAAGCGGAAGCACGCCACCGCCGGCACCGCCGTCGTTGTGCAGAGTGACGTTACCGGACTGCACAGGTGCCGAAGAGTACTGCGCGGTCAGTGGAATACCTTGATCGAGAGCTGCTGCCAGCGCAAAAATCTTGAAAGTAGAGCCGGTCTGCAGACCGCTGTTTGCGTAGTCCCAACCAGTCGGATCGTCGCCACCGTAGTAGGCGCGGACAGCACCGGTCTTCGGCTCCACCGAAACGATGGCGGCACGCAAACCCGTTGACTGATCGACGTAGTTTTCCATCGCATCCAGGGCAGCCTGCTGCACCGTCGGGTCAATGGTCGTCGTAATGCGTAGACCGCCAGTGTTGACCTCCTGCTCGGAGATACCTTCGCGCTCCAACTCAGCCAGAACCTGATTCTTAATCATGGCAGCCGGGCCGGGCTCCGGAGCCTGCTTCGGCGCCAACGCCGGATCGATGGTCTCCGGGTACTGCATTCCCGCGCGGTCCTGCGGCGAGACGATGTTCATCTCCACCAGGCCATCGAGGACGTAGTTCCAACGCTGCTCAGCCTCCGGGCGGTTAGTCCACGGATCCAGTGCAGATGGACGCTGAATCGAGGCTGCCAGCACAGCACCCTCTTCGGCATTCAGCTCACCGACTTCCTTACCGAAGTAGGCCTTCGACGCTGCCGCGATACCGTATGCGTTACGACCAAAGTAAATCGTGTTGAGGTAGGCCTCAAGGATTTCGTCCTTAGTCCACTCCCGCGCCATCTTCGCCGACATGACCAATTCCTTGGCCTTACGGGTCAGCGTGCGCTCATTGCCCACCACAGCATTCTTGACGTACTGCTGCGTAATGGTCGAGCCGCCACCGGCACTGGAATTACCAGTCACGACTCCCAGAGCCGCACGGGCATAACCAGTCAAGGAGAAACCCGGGTTGGTATAGAAATCACGATCCTCAGCTGCCAGCACTGCATTGCGTACAGCATCCGGCACCTTGTCGATAGTGATGTTGCTTCGGTTACCGCCCTCGGGGACGATGCGCGTGATTTCCTTTTCACCACTGCGGTCATAAATCACCGCAATCTGGCTATTGGCCAACTCCTCTGGCTCCGGCACGTCCGTTGTCGCATAAGCAACACCGAACACAACTACCGGCAACAGCACGACCAGCGCCACGGCTAGACCGAGCCACGCTAAAATTCGCCGCTTATTATCAGTCGGCTGTTCTTCTTGCGCCATCGAGCTTTCCTCTTCATGGTCATCTGGTTCATGGTCATCTGGGGCGTACTGCCCCTTCTCCGGGTCCGGCTCGCTTGCCGACGTCATCTCTGAACCGGTAGCCAGACCCTCGTCACTGCCACCGACCGAAACAGCATCAATGCTGTCGCTGGAATCGTCGTCAAGCGATGCGTCATCGGAGCGTGCGTGCGTATTGAAGGAATCAGCATCCGGCTGATCCCACCACTCGCCTGATGAATTAGAACCCTGGCCCTCGTGAGGGCTGTTAGGACCGCCTGGGCTATCGGGTCGATCATTGCTCACGGGTGCTCTCCCTAGTTTTCTGACTCTTCTCGAGCTGCCTGAAGTGTCCGGGTCAGGAAACTCCACTTGCAGTCGGGGCACACCTCAACTTCTTTGACGGTGCACGAACCATATTCATTAACTATTGCGGATAATTCGTTTTCAGTACAAGCAGAGCCGGAACGACGGCCCAAGTTTTCTCCGAACACCCAGAATACGAGTCGGAGGTCGAATTTGCGACATACTGGGCACTCTTCCTGGGACTTTCTGCCGTGAAAACGCGCGGCAGCGACCAGCCGAGCATCGGCATCACAGAGTGATTTTCGTGAAATCTCCCCTGCACGCCACTGCTCCAATAACTGCTTCTTGAGCAAGGAGTGATCGATCTCGCCCTGCCATGTCATCACGAAGACAGATTAGCAGGCGCGTGCGGGCTGATTTCACCCCCGCTTTATCGGTACACACATGCCCCCTCACGGTTCGGGCATCGGCAAAAAACGCATAAAGGTATAACGTCACGCTCGTTACCTCAATGCGTGCACCCACTCACGGCCGCACCGCTGGCGTAAGGCCCTGGTGCGGGTTCTGATGCGAGTTCCCGGTGTGAGTTCCCGGCGCGAGGTCAAAGCCTCCGAGCACATAGTTTCAAGGAGAATTACCAAATGAGTTCAATTCGCGTCGCTATCGTCGGCGTCGGCAACTGCGCCTCCTCCCTGGTGCAGGGTGTCGAGTTCTACCGCGATGCAAAGCCCGATGAGACCATTCCTGGCCTCATGCACGTCGTCTTCGGCGACTACCACGTCTCCGATGTCGAGTTCGTCGCAGCTTTCGATGTTGACGACAAGAAGGTCGGCAAGGACCTCTCCGAGGCCATTGTTTCCTCCGAGAACTGCACCATCAAGATTGCCGATGTCCCGACTCTCGGCGTTGAGGTTCAGCGCGGCCCGACCCTGGATGGCGTTGGCAAGTACTACGCGGACACCATCGACGAATCCCCGGCTGAACCGGTCGACGTTGTTCAGGCGCTGAAGGATGCCAAGGTCGATGTCCTGGTCTCCTACCTGCCGGTCGGTTCAGAACAGGCTGACAAGTTCTACGCACAGTGCGCCATTGACGCTGGTGTAGCTTTCGTCAATGCCCTGCCGGTCTTCATCGCTTCCGACCCGGAGTGGGCCAAGAAGTTCGAAGACGCAGGGGTTCCGATTGTCGGCGACGACATCAAGAGCCAGGTCGGCGCAACCATCACCCACCGCGTCATGGCCAAGCTATTTGAGGACCGCGGTGTCCGCCTCGAGCGCACCCTGCAGCTCAACGTCGGCGGCAACATGGACTTCAAGAACATGCTCGAGCGCGACCGCCTCGAGTCCAAGAAGATCTCCAAGACCCAGGCCGTCACCTCCAATCTCACCGGTCCACTGGCCGGCAAGATCGATGACCGCAACGTCCACATCGGCCCGTCCGACTGGGTGGACTGGCTGGATGACCGCAAGTGGGCCTACGTCCGACTCGAGGGCAAGGCCTTCGGCGAGGTGCCGCTGAACCTTGAGTACAAGCTCGAGGTCTGGGACTCCCCGAACTCCGCTGGCATCATCATCGATGCTGTTCGCGCTGCCAAGATCGCCAAGGATCGCGGCATCGGCGGCCCGGTCTACGCCGCTTCTTCCTACCTGATGAAGTCCCCGCCGAAGCAGCTTGCCGACGATGTTGCGCGAGCACAGCTCGAAGCATTCATCAAGGGCGAAGACTAAAAGGTACAAGCACTCAAAAGTACAAGCGAGCAGCTCCGAGAGCATGTGCCTTGAAAAGTGCCAGCCGGTTACCCATGCGGTAGCCGCTGGCGCTTTTGTGCTTCTCTCTCCCCTATCCTCCCCGCGTCTCTTCCACGCCTTCTCGCCCTACTCGCTGCTGCGCCCATCTCGTCCCCGCCATGGATGCGTGCGCTGCAGTCGTCGTAAAGCAGACAGCAATACACCCGCGAGGATGAATCTGCGAGACATATCACAAGCCAAAAGCATTCGCGAAAGTAGCCGTATGGCTACCTCCAACCCAACGTTCTAAGTACAGAAGAAGTGACACTTTAGGGGGTTTCTGCCAGCACCGAAAAACCTTATACGCAGATAGGTTTAATGTTTTGTACTGGGGTTTTAGATGTTTGGTGGAAAATTCCTGGTGATTTCATCGCCGAAATCACCAGTTGTAGAAAAATAAATAGCACCCCAAATAAATTTCGTATTGGCAACTAGCACTGTTCGCATATAACATCGTCGCTATGACATTATCTTCGGGCTCGATTGGCAATCCTGATGCCGTTACTCCTCTGTCGCTCGCTAAGCGCATTCGCCCTCTCCTGACTCGCGCTGAGCTGCTCTACAGCCGCCGCTCCTCGGAGTCCCAGCTCAGCCGCGCGCAGCTGTCCATCATGATGACCCTGGAGGCACTGGGCGCCTGCCGTATCAGCCAGTTGGCTGAGGCCGAGGCCATCCGCATGCCCACCGCCTCCAACGCCGTGCACCACTTGGAGGTCGCCGGCATGGTGGAGCGCGTCCGCGACAGCAAAGACCGCCGTGGCGTCCGCGTTGAACTGACCGACCGTGGCCGTGAAGAGCTGCACCGTGTTTCTGAAGAGCGCAATCAGCAGATGGCGGAGATGTTCAGCACGCTGACCCAGGAAGAGCTGGAATTTGGTGCTGGTCTTGAGACGATTCTGTCCAAGATCCTCGAAAACTACCCGGAGCACCCAAAGACAAACCCAAGCGTCTAGCCTCTTTTCCAGCTAGCCCTGCCCGCTTTAAGCCCACAGGCAGGATACATAGCTTTTACACGTCCTCGGTGCCGTTTTAAATATGCCCGCCTATCCACGTAGGCTATTACCCAGAAGCACCACTTGGATATTTCTGAGTAATCACAGGAGGATTAGCGATGGCTTCCCGCCCGCTTCGTATCATGATTGCGTGGCGTCCAGGCGAGTACGGCACCGAAACGCTTGCTTACGCCGCTTGGTTAGCTCGCACCACGAAGGTGCAGATTCGCGTTGTCAGCGCACTGTCGCGCGGCTGGCCGCTGACCTCACTGGCTCGGTTGAGCACCAATGACTCCTGGGTTTCCCACGAAACCGAGTCTCTTGAAAAAATCATCAAGGATGAGCTAAAGCTCGCTGGCCTGCGCAAGGGCATGCTTGACGACGAGGCCGTACGGATTATCGAATCCTCCAGCGAATCCACAACTATCTGCAACGAAGCCGAAGAATTCGAAGCCGATGTGGTTTTGCTTGGCACGCGCCGAAGCAATACCAAGGACTGGACCGCCAAGAACCGCAGTCGCTTTACCGCAGGATCGACCTCGGATGCGCTGCTGCATTACTCGCCAATCCCGCTGGGATTGGCGATCCCCGGCGCGAAGCTTTCTAAGCACGGTGTGACCCGTGTCAGCATTTGCTACATTGACACCCCACAGTCGCACCACGCATTGAATAAGGCTGCTGACCTGGCATATCGCTGGGAAGTTCCCCTGCGTTTGGTCTCGTTTACGCCGCGTGGTGCGACCATGTACCCGACGGAGAACGGCTACGGCCCCTCCTCTGACCTGATGATTGAGTGGCGCGAGCAGGCTATGGGCCTGCTCGACCGCGGTATCGACCGCGCGCATACCCGTTACCCAGACCTTTCCATTGATGCGGAAGTAGCCTCCGGCAACGGTTGGGAAGAGGCCATTCAGTCCATCAAGTGGAAAAAGGGAGACTTGCTCGTTTTGGGTTCGTCTACTCTTGGCCCATTCGGGCGAATTTTCATCGGCTCGTCGACTAACCACATCGTTCGCCACAGCCCAGTGCCAATGCTGATTACTCCGGCCTAGTATGGCAGGCACATCAGACGGCATTTAGAGGCGAGGGGAGCAGAAGGTGGATAATTCATCGGAACGCAGTACACCAGAGCGCAATGAGGATGAAATCTTCGACGAGCTTGAGCGCAAGATGTATTCCGGCAAGCGCGCCTACATCTACACCGCGGGTGTGATTCTTACGACGCTGCTCGCGGGCCTCATTATTGGCATCGCCGGCGCCATTGTCGGTGGCCCCACCTGTGATGCGGGTAAGTCCAGCTTCCTCTGCTCCCGCACTTGGGAGATCCTTTTCCCCGTTGTCCCGGGCGTAATCTCCCTGGTCGGCTGCCTTTTGGGCTTTTGGCAGACCTACGTGGAGTGGAAAAACTTCCGCAACTGGCGCGCGTGGCTCGCTATGTGCTGGGTGCTCATGCCCTTCACTTTGATGTGGATGCTCTCCACATTCGGTGTCCTGATTCTGGGCGTTAAGTAGGGGTAAGAGGCGGCCAGCTTCGGAGCCACCCCTTGAGGCTTTTGCGAGAAAGCCTCATGCGAGAAAGTGTCTGGGTTTATGTCAAATTCGAGCCGATTTTAGGCTTCAAACTGACATAAACCCAGACACTTTCTTGTATGCACTGGCCTCCCTGGCTACTTCTTCACAACCAGGTTGACCATCTTGCCCGGAACGACAATGACCTTCACGATATTGCCACCGGCGTTTTCCACAGCTGCGACAACCTTTTCGTCGGCACGCGCGGCGGCCTCGATGTCCTCGCGGGAAGCATCGGTAGCCACGTCAATGCGAGCGCGAACCTTGCCGTTAATCTGAACTGGCAGCTCGACGGTGTCGTCGACCAGCCACTTCTCGTCAACTGCCGGCCACGGGCCGTGTGCCAGGGACTCGGTGTGGCCGAGGCGGCTCCACAGTTCCTCCGCGATATGCGGCGCGACCGGACCAAGCATGAGGGCCAGCGGCTCCACGGCGGCGCGCGGTGCACCGGCCGAACCGTGGGTCTTAGTCAGGTAGTTGACGTACTCAATGAGCTTTGCGACGGCCGTGTTGTCACGCAGCTCTGCGTAATCGGAGGTAACCCCTTCCACGGTGCGGTTGAGGGCCTTGAGGTCGTCGTCGGAAAGCGCTGCGTCCGTGACGGCGAGCTCACCGGAGTCCTCATTGACCACCAGGCGCCAAGCGCGCTGGAGGAAGCGCTGCGAGCCGACCAGATCCTTCGTCGCCCACGGGCGGGAGGTGTCCAGCGGACCCATGGCCATCTCGTAGACGCGCAGGGTGTCGGCGCCGTAGTTGTCGCAGACCTCGTCGGGGGAGACAGCGTTCTTCAGGGACTTGCCCATCTTGCCGTACTCCTGGAAAACTTCCAGGTCAGAGCCGTCTTCGGCGCCGCCTGGGATGAGGAACTTACCATCGCGCTCAACAACCTGATCGGCCGGCTGGTAGACACCACGGGCATCGGTGTAGGCGTAAGCCTGGATGTAGCCCTGGTTGAACAGACGGCGGTACGGCTCCTTGGAGGTCACGTAGCCGAGGTCGAAGAGGACCTTGTGCCAGAAGCGGGAGTAGAGCAGGTGCAGCACTGCGTGCTCGACGCCACCGACGTAGAGGTCGACGCCGCCTGGGTCGTCCTTACCGTGAGTCTCCGGGCGAGGGCCGGTCCAGTAGCGCTCGTTTTCCAGGTCAACGAACTCCTCAGCGTTGTTCGGGTCGATGTAGCGCAGCTGGTACCAGGAGGAACCTGCCCAGTTCGGCATGACATTGGTGTCACGGCGGTACTTCTTCTTGCCATCGCCGAGATCGAGCTCGACATTGACCCAGTCAGTGGCCTTGTCCAGTGGAGCCTTTGGCTCGGTGTCGGCGTCGTCCGGGTCGAAGGTGACCGGCTTGTAGTCCTCGACCTCTGGCAGCTCGACCGGAAGCATGGACTCGGGCAGCGCGTGGGCGTGACCGTCCTCGTCGTAGACGATGGGGAAGGGCTCGCCCCAGTAGCGCTGGCGGGCGAACAGCCAGTCGCGCAGCTTGTACTGGACCTTCTCGTGACCCGCACCTTCCTTCTCCAACCACTCAATGACGGTGGCGATGGCGGTGTCCTTGTCCAGGCCATTGATGTCCAGGCCGGAATCATTGGCGGAGTTCACGCACGTACCGTTACCGACGTACGCCTCCTTTGCAATGTCACCACCTGCGACGACCTCGCGGATTGGCAGACCGAAGGCAGTGGCGAACTCGTAGTCGCGCTCATCGTGGGCCGGGACAGCCATGATGGCACCGGTGCCGTAGCCAATCAGGACGTAGTCGGAAATGAATACCGGCACCTGCTCACCGCTCACCGGGTTGGTGGCGTAAGCGCCCAGGAAGACACCGGTCTTTTCCTTGTTCTCCTGGCGTTCCAGGTCGGACTTGGAGGCAATTGCGGCGCGGTAAGCGGCGACGGCCTCGGCTGGGGTTTCCTTGCCGAAGGTCCAGCGCTCATCCACGCCCTCGTAGGAACCGCTGCCGGCTTCAACCAGCTGATCCACCAGCTCGTGCTCAGGAGCGAGCACCATGTAAGAGGCTCCGAAGAGAGTGTCCGGACGAGTGGTGAAGACCCTGATCTTGGTGGAGACCTTCGGGCCGACCTCGGCTGTGAAGTCGACCTCGGCACCGCGGGAGCGGCCGATCCAGTTGCGCTGCATGGACTTGACCTTGTCCGGCCAGTCCAGCAGCTCCAGGTCGTCGACCAGGCGGTCAGCGTATGCGGTGATGCGCATCATCCACTGGCCCAGCCGCTTGCGGAACACCGGGAAGTTACCGCGCTCCGAACGGCCCTCGGCGGTCACTTCTTCGTTGGACAGCACAGTGCCGAGGCCCGGACACCAGTTGACCATCGAATTCGACTGGTAAACCAGACGGAATTCGTCGACTGCTTCGCGCTGCTCGGTCTCGCTGAGCTCAGCGTAGACGCGACCGTCCTTGGTATCCATCTCGCCCGACTCCAACAGTGGAATCAGCTCATCGATGCGACGGGCCTTCTTCTGATCCTCATCGAACCAGGCGTTGTAAATCTGCAGGAAAATCCACTGCGTCCACTTGTAGTAGTCCTGGTCAGTGGTCGCGAAAACACGGCGGCGGTCATGGCCAAGTCCCAGGCGGCCCAGCTGGCGCTCCATGTTGGCGATATTCGCTTCCGTCGTCACGCGCGGGTGCGTACCGGTCTGGATTGCGAACTGCTCCGCCGGCAGACCGAAGGCGTCGTAGCCCAGGGTGTGCAGCACGTTTGCGCCCTGCATGCGGTGGAAGCGCGCGAAGACATCGGTGGCGATGTATCCCAGCGGGTGGCCTACGTGCAGACCGACACCGGACGGGTACGGGAACATGTCCTGGACGAAAAGCTTGTCCTTCGGCGGAGTCGAACCGTCGGCAGCTGCCAAATCCCCCACCGGGTTGGGGGCGTAGAAGGTGCCGTTATCTTTCCAATACGCCTGCCACTTTCCCTCTAGCTGAGTCGCCAGCTCGGGGGAGTAGCGGTAGTCGGTGGCTTCTGCCGAGGACGAGGACTTTTCGCTGTTGGTCATGGTCTCACAGTCTAATAGGTGCGTTTGGCACGTGCTCAACCACCTATATAAATTGGAAGCATGATTGTCATCCCTGTAATTACCCTGGTTCTGGCTGTTTGCATAGCCGTTGTCGCTGGTTTGGCATGGTCGGCGAAGCTACCGGGTAATAACTGGATCGGAATTCGTGCGCCTGAGGCTCGAAAGTCCCAGGAAAACTGGGATATTACGCACCGCGTCGCCGGCCCGCCGTGGGCTGTGTCCGCTGTCGCTTTCCTCGGTGCCACCATGCTCGGCTTCCTCGCCATCCGCCCGGAGGCCTCTGGTTGGATGTGGCTGTGGTACGCCGTCGCTCTGCTCGCCGGTATCGCCATGCTCGGCATTGGTGCGGCTATCGGCTCGCACACCATCGCGCTTTACGACGCCAAGGTCTCCGCCGAGTCCGGCTCCGGTTGTGGGTGCGGCGACGGTGACAGCGGCTGTGGCTGTGGCTCCGCCGCCACTGATGCCACCGACACTGCGGCTGATGATGCCTGCTACTCCGACAACCCGGCAGCAGACTGCGGTGTCTCCGGTGGCTGCAGCTCCTGTGGTCTGGAAGGACTGTGCACGGACAAGGGCTCATCCGCGAATGCCACTTTCAAGCCTGTGGACAAGGATGCGCTGCGCAAGGCAGCTGAGCAGAAGAAGTAAGAAAATTATTGCAGAGAAAAGCTTCTGCAAAATAGTAAGACACCCTCTGGTTGCCCACTAAGCTATTTGTCCATGTGGCAACGAATTGTGAATTGGCGTCCAGATCCCCTCATCGTCGGTATCGTTGCTGCAGCGATACTGGCGATTATTTTTCCTGCAAGCGGCACTACCGCTGAGGTTTTCAGCTGGGCCACAAAGATCGCCATTGGCTTCTTGTTCTTCCTCTATGGCGCGCGCCTGAGCCCGCAGGATGCGTTGGCCGGTGTTAAGCATTGGCGGCTGCACATAACCATTCTGGCTTTCACATTCGTGCTGTTCCCAATCCTCGGCCTGCTGATGAAACCCCTGGATTGGATTCTTTCTCCTGGCCTCTACCTGGGCATTTTGTACATGACGCTGGCACCGTCGACGGTGCAGTCGAGTGTGAACTTCACCTCCATCGCCAAGGGCAATGTCGCCGGCGCAATCGTCAGTGCCTCGGCATCTAACCTGCTGGGCATTGTGGTCACACCGGTGCTGGTGATGCTGTTGATGGCCACCGGTGGCGGCGTTCATGTGGATTCGTCGGTGTTCTTGGATATTTCGCTGCAGTTGCTGCTGCCATTCGCAATCGGCCAGCTCACTCGCCGTTGGACCCTGAAGTTTGCCGCCGCGAAGACGACTAAGAACGTTGACCGCCTATCTATCGCAATGGTCGTTTACGCAGCCTTCTCCCAGGGCATGGTGCAGGGCATCTGGTCGAAGGTGCCGGCAGGGGACATTGTCATCCTGTGTGTGCTTTCGGTCGTGCTGGTGGAATTCGTTTTGCGGTTGTCCGGATTCATCGCAAACAAGTTGGGCTTCGACCGCAAGGACCGCATTGCGATTCAGTTCTGCGGTTCGAAGAAGTCCCTGGCCACCGGTCTGCCCATGGCTGCCGTTATCTTCGGTGCCGATGCCAGCCTCTACATTTTGCCGCTGATGATTTTCCACCAGATTCAGCTGATGATCTGTGCGGTCTACGCCGCTCGCTGGGGCAAGGAAGCAGAAGCTGAGCCGGAGCCACAACCCGCTTAACGCGGTCTAGCGCATGGACCCGAGGGGCGAATCCGGCTTGGCACATATACTGGGGCGCACAACATATGGTTCGGTTTTAAACGAGCAAACGAAAGTGTGAGATTCAGCATGGCTAACGAGAATCCGGCTCCGTTCTCCCCGGAACAGCGCGCCGCAGAAGAGACCGCAATCAACGAGTTCTGGTCGTGGTGGAACTCTTTTGGCGCCGATGCGCTCGACTCGATGTTTAGTGTCCAGCTCGGTATCGATGGTGCTCCGAACGCCGCCGATGTGGACATTATTGATGTCCAGAAGGAGGTCGGCGGCCGCATCGCCGCTATTAATGACCGGCTCATCTGGGGGTTTGAGGCTGGCGCTCCGTATTCTCGCCACCTTCTGACTGTTAGCGCTGCGGGTGACCCTGAGCTGCGTCCGGTCGCTCGCCGTTGGCTGGAGGCCGCGCCTGACGACGGCGCGGTGTGGTCTTTCACCGACCTCCGTCAGGCGGATCCGGCGATGAAGCTGTCGCTGGGGGATGTCGCGGCCACGTTGGTTGCACAGGGTGCTCTCGAGGCCGATGCTCCCGCCGAGGTCGATCCGGCAGACGCCCGCGTGGCTGTTAGCAGTGGTCATGGGGCAGTGGACGTTCGCCTATTCCACCCGCTGTTCCCGGCAATTGCTCAGTTGGAGGACGGTGAGCGCTTGGTAGCTCAGCTAGGTTTCACACTGCTGCAGCTGGCTCTGGGAGAGGAGGACTTCGGCCTGTGGCTGCGCGGTTTCGCCTTCGCTGGCGAGGAGCCGGAAGATGCTATCCCGCTACCGGAGCTGGGCGGTGTCGTCGAGCAGCTCGCGGAAGAGTGCCCGGAGTGGCTCACCATTGATGCCGAAGCCAACGGCCAGCCGCTCGTCGTCGCTACTCGCGCTCCGATTACGCAGCTGGTGAGCCCGACTATGACGCAGCATGTGCTGATTCAGCTCATGCTCGCTCACATTGACGACAAGGGCTTGCCGACGGACGAGTCGAAGGAATCCCTCTCCGAGTTCAATACCGCTGCCGCTGAAGCCATCGCTGAGGACAAGGGTATTTTTGTCGCAACTGAGCAGTCCGACGGTATGGCTCTGCTGCACTTCTTTATTGACCCGGCATCTGATGCGGAGGCGGGTCTGCGAGCTGTTGCGCAGACGTGGACCGACGGAGAGCACGTTGTCGACACCGCTTACGATCCAGCTTGGCAGCGCGTCGGCCACCTGCGCGTGTAGATTGGTTTTTTGTTATGAACGCTCGTCATCGTCTTACTCCACGGCCTTCCCGCGCGATTCGCATGGGTCTTACCGGTGTCATCGCTGTCACCAGCCTTCCGCTGGCAGCTGGAAACGTCGCTGCGGCTCCGCAGCCAAAACTGACTCCGCAGGGCACTATTGATGCTCCGGGGCGAACCCAGATCAGCTTTACCCACACCCCAAGTGGCACGCACTACGGTACGGCGAACGAGAATGAAGCTCGTCCGGGGCTTTCGATTGTCAAGCTCTACATTGCGGACTACGTCTTCAAACATGGCACAGAAGCGGACAAGGCGAAGGCCACAGAGATGATTCGCTACTCCGATGACAATATCGCCAGTGAGCTCTATGGCCGTTACCCGGATTCCATCAACGCCACTGCGCGTGAATACGGCCTCAGCAACACCCACGATGCAGGTCACTGGGGAAATTCAACTACGTCCAGCGCGGACACTGTGAAGTTCCTGGAGGCCAAGAAGCGTGAGAACACTTCTGACCCGGTTCTGGTTGCTATGAGCACCGCGTCACCTGTGGCAGCGGATGACTACCGTCAGGATTACGGCACCGCCACGCTGCCGGGTGTTATTGGCACAAAGTGGGGTTGGTCCGATGACCGCCAGAGCGTTCACGCCTCGGCATCCATTGGACCTGACTTCAGCGTCGCTGCTAACACCTACGGCACGAAGGAAACTCACACCAGCGATGTTCAGAATGCCTTCGACGGCACGCTGGGCACTCCATCGCTGCCGGACATCCCAGGCGTCCCGAACCTGCCCGAGAGCCCAAATCTCGGCGAACTACTGAATCTGCCGGAATCCCCGCAGCTGCCCCAGATTCCGGGACTACCGGACTTCACTGGTCAGGTACCGGCACAGTTCTAGCCACTGCCGCTAGCCACTGGTCCGCTGGCACCGTCCCACACACAGCGCACCTCACGCGACAAGGTTCACGAGGACCATATACAGCGCCGTGCCTACAAAAATCGAAATCACGGTGTTGCGCCGCCACCAGTGCAGGCCAACGGTGACGGCCAGCGCTACGGGCACGGCCCAGGCAGCGCCGGGGTCGCCACTCTCACCGCTGAGTCCTAGCCGCCCGAAGACGGTGTAGGCAACCAACGCCACCATGACTCCAACCGGCATGGTCGTGCCGAGGAACTCGAACAGGGGAGACCCCTTCAGAGTGCGCACGAACGCAAACGGCAGCGCACGCAGCGCAACTGTCACCGCTCCCATCGCAAAGAGCGCGGCAAGCACATAGCCGGAATCGGGCAACGCAGTCATGCTCGCTCTCCCTCCGTCGTACGCGGCTTGCTTGCCGACGTCATGCGCATCACCCGATCCACCCGCGGTGACCACACGCGCAACAGCAGCAGGCCGAAGTACATCAGCAGTCCGATAACCAGCATCTGGTTCGGGTTAATCAGCCAGCCCACCAGCGTGCAGACGATAGCGGACAGGGGCAGTGACCAATCCTTGGAAGTCTCAAACGCGTCCATGGCCAGCACCGTAAAGAGCGCCACCAGTGCGAACTCGGCACCGCGGATACCCTCGGGCAGTGCTGCGCCGGTTAGAGCCCCGACAATACCGGAGCCCACCCACAGTAACTGACAGAGAATCTGAATCGTCAGCAGTCGGTGGCCCGACATCTTTTCGTCCGCATTTGCCGCAGAGACGATGGCATACGACTCGTCGGTAAGCGCGTATGTGGAGTATGCGCGACCGAGACGAGACTGTATCCGGTCGCGTGGGAACGTCAGCCCATAGAAGACGTGGCGGAAGTTGACCATAAAGGACGTCACGGCACAGCCGAGCAGACCCGTATGCGCCATAACCAGGCCGACAGCGAGGAATTCCATCGACCCCGCGTAGACCACGAAGGAGAAGATGGGTGCCCACCACCAGCTAAAGCCAGTTTGTGCAATAAGCAGGCCGAATGCGAGCCCCAGCGGAATGAGGCCCATGCCCACAGGCAGTGTCTGCCGGATGCCGGCAGCTATGTCGCTGCGGTCGCTGTTTCCTGTGGCGCTACTTCCTTCAGCCCTGTTTCCTTCGGTATTGATGTGCTCACTCATCTAGTTGTCACGTACATCTACGGGATAGGTGCCATACAGTGGCAGCGGCCAGGGCTGACGGCGCATGCAATCACCCCAGATGTCCGCGGCAGCAGGCGCGAGTACATCTGAGGGCAGGGCAGGGGCGACGTACCAGTCACCGCGCTCGAGCTCGTCTTCCAGCTGCCCCGGATCCCAGCCTGCGTAACCGGCGAAGATGCGTGCGCCATCTATGCGGTCGCGTACGCCCTCCGGCTCCGCACCGAGGTTGACCAGCGCAAACCTGTGAGCGATGCGTTCCATCAGCGGGGCACCGGTAATACTGTCGGTCTCCTCTGGGAGGGTGGCACCATTTCGCACCACACCAATGCAGATTGGCTGTGTCTGGTTGACCGGACCCCCGACGTAGAGCACCGGCGGCTTGGCCATCAGCGGCGCCCAAGGCTCGAGCACATTGTGCACCGGCGTCTGCGAACGCTGTGTGAGATCGACACCAAGGGTGCCGTGTTCATCGTGCTCAATAAGGAAAATCACCGAGCGGGAAAACTCCGGCGAGAGCATGCCGGGTGCTGCGAGCAGCAGCATCCCGGCAGCCGGGTCGTTGCGCTCAAGGCTGGTAAAAAGCCGGTCGCCGTAGAGATTTTCCGGATTAATCGATGCCATTAGCTCTCACTTTCGCTTTCAGCCTGCTCACCGGACTGCTCGTACCACCATTTCTTCAGCGCCAAGATAGCATCCTCACGCTCCAACGGACCGGACTCCAATCGCAGCTCTTTCAGGTAATTCCAGGCCTGTCCGACTTCCTTGCCGGGCTTCAGGTCCAGAATTTCCATGATTTCGTTGCCATCCAGGTCGGGGCGGACGCGTGCGAGGTCCTCCTGCTCAGCGAGCTCCTTGATTCGCGCTTCCAGGCTGTCGCAGGCGCGTGCGAGGCGTGCTGCTTTACGACGGTTTCTTGTCGTACAGTCGGCCCGCACGATTTTGTTGAGTCGTTCCAACAAATCTCCGGCATCGTTGACATAACGTCGCACCGCCGAGTCCGTCCACTTGCCTTCGCCGTAGCCGTGGAAGCGCATGTGCAGGTAGACCAACTGCGAGATTTCGTGGTTGGTCTTCTTCGGGAACTTCAGTTTCCGAAGGCGGCGTCGCACCAGCTTCGCGCCGACAACTTCGTGCTGGTAAAAGGTGACGTTTCCCTGCTCGTTGTAGGCACGGGTAGCGGGTTTGCCGCAGTCGTGCAGCAGTGCCGCCCAGCGCAGTACGAGGTCCGGTTCACCGGGTTCTTCCTGGTCAATAGCTTGCCGCATGACCTGCAGAGAGTGTTGGTAGACATCCTTGTGCTGGCGGTGTTCATCCTGCGTCATGCGCATGTCGGAGATCTCCGGCAGCACGCGGTCGGCCAACCCCGATTCCACCATCAGGTCGATACCTCGGCTTGGGTCCGCACCCAGGATGAGCTTGTTCAGCTCGGTGGAGATGCGCTCGACCGTGATGCGGTCAATTTCGCTGGACATTTCCTTCAACGCCTTGAGCACACGCGGTGCCACGTCGAACCCCAGCTGGGATGCGAAGCGGCAGGCACGCAGCATCCGCAGGGGGTCGTCGCCAAAACTGACCTCCGGCGCCCCCGGGGTGTCCAACACACCCGCGACAAGATCCTCGAAACCTCCGAGCGGGTCGAGGAAGGTGCGGGTGCCGTCACCATGGAGCTCCACGGCGATGGCGTTACAGCGGAAGTCACGGCGAATTAGATCGCCCTCCAGCGTGTCACCGAAAGTGACCTCCGGATTGCGGCTGACCTGGTCATACGTATCCGCACGGAATGTGGTGATCTCCACCTGACGGCCATGCCGTTCCGCGGAGAGTGTGCCGAATTCAATGCCGGTATCCCAGACAATATCCGCCCAGTCATCGAGGATCGCGCGCGTCACTTCCGGGCGCGCGTCGGTGGTGAAATCGAGATCCACGCCCAGTCGCCCTAAGAGAGCATCGCGCACAGAACCGCCCACGAGGTACAGGCGATGGCCGGCTGCACTAAACGCAGCTGCCAGCGAATCGAGGATCTCAGACTCCTTGGCGATCGCCTGATCCGCCACTGCCAGCATTGCCGTCCTGCGCACCTTTGGGTCCGCGTCAGCAGCCGCCGGAGTAGCACCGGGAGGTGTAGTCCCCCCGGGCTGGTCACCATTTGTCGTTGAAGGAGTCGATTGTGTCACGACCGACACAATACCCGCTTATACCTATAAACCCGGTAGTCTAAGTGGAATGAACAACGTGGTACGCAATGACAACTCGGCGGCGAAGAGCCGTCGACGTCGTCGGCGACCGCGCAGAAGAGGTGGCGTTTCCTCGTCCACCAACACGAGCAACGCTACTACCAGCGGAAATTCTGCAAAACGTAGTGGCTCCGGTGCCAATGGCCCCCAAAAGGCCAAGCCAAACTCCGGTGGCGCCAAGAAAAATTCCAAATCACCGAAGTCGGCACGACCCTCGAAGCAGTCGAACAACCGCGGTGGCCGTAAGAACGGTCAGGATAGGAACAATCGCCGTCGTCACGCACAGACGAAGCGCACGAACAATCGCCGCGCGCACTCGTCGCGCGCGCAAAATGCAGCGCCGATGCAGACCTCGATTGAGACTTCGGCGGGCGGACTGGTCGTCTCGGGGCTTGCCGAGGCGGTCGGAGATGGCGGCAAGGTCAACCTGTCACGGATTTATGTCGCGCTCATTGGTCGGCACGATCGTCGCGGGCGCCTGCTGTGGTCGATGCCTAAGGGCCATGTCGAACCCGGCGAAGCTTTCGATTCCACCGCCGAACGTGAGGTGTGGGAAGAAACGGGCATTCGCGGCGAGGTCATCGAAGAGCTCGGTGTGATTGACTACTGGTTTGTCTCCGATGGCACGCGAATTCACAAGACCGTGCACCATCACCTTCTGCGCTACGTCGATGGCGATCTGAACGACGAAGACCCCGAGGTCACCCAAGTCATGTGGGTTCCTGTGGATACCCTGGTGGAACGGTTGGCCTACGCTGACGAACGCAAACTGGCCCGGCGCGCGCACAATCTGCTGCCCGATCTCGCCCGCGCGGAAAAGCGAGCAGGCCGGCAGACGCCGAGGTGATTGCGCATGTTCAGGTTGCAGTTGCCAAGAAATGTTGTTCGTAAAGTCACGGCCGCCACCGCAGCGCTCATACTGTGCTTGCCGACGACCGTTGCGCCCCCAGCTTTTGCGCAAGATGAGCAGTTGTGGGGCAGTGGCACCAATCGTGTCGGTGAACAGGGCCCCCTTCGGCTTTCGATAACCAGCTTCACTCCGCATGTCGCGGCTCTACATTCGACGCTGACCATCAAGGTGCAGGTGCACAACACCTCCGATGCGGATATCAGCAATGTTGCGCTGCGCCCACAGCGGGCCGGCGCACTGGCTTCCTCTGCAGATGCGCGGACGATTCTCGCTGAGCCTGAATCGGTGTTTGATGTGGCTGGGACCTTCAGTGCCCCCATCGAGCTGAAAGCGGGGGAGAAGCGTGAGGTTACGCTAAGTGTTCCTATCTCCGCACCGGCTCCAGAAGGACTCGACATCACGGAAGCCGGCACGTTTCCGCTGCTCATCAATGCTAACGGGCAACCGGCAGATGACATCGACCGCCTGCTGGCGGAAACACGCGCACTGCTTCCGGTGACGGATCCGCAAGCGGAAGGTGATGAGCCGGAACCGCCTGCCGGTGATCAGAACGACAACGATGAGACCGACAATTCCGATGCGCCCACCCGCCGCGACCCAGTGCCGTTTTCGCTGATTTGGCCCATCAGCCAGCCAGTGCCACTGGTCGGCGGTGAGACCGGTGACGCACCCTCGTCGCCGAATCTCATCCTCACCGACAATTCTTTGGCCGAGTCTCTCGAACGCGGTGGCCGCCTCGACGGTTTGCTCACCTCGTTGGAAAAGGGCTTTGCCGGCCCGGATGGGCAGAGGTTGCGGGAATCAACCTGCATCGCCATCGACCCGGAGACCCTCGACGCAATCTCCAGGATGACCCGCGACTACTGGATTGGCACCAGCCGCCCAAGTCCTGTGGAGTCCTCTCCGCGACTGCGGGATTCCTGGGGAAACGCGGATGACACCAATCTCACGCATATGCCCGCCAGTGACAATGCTGCCGCCTGGCTCAATCGGCTGCACGATCTCACACAGGACACCTGCACACTGTCACTGCCGTGGGGCGGCACCGATGCCAGCGCCGTGGCTCGCGTGGGGGATCACGAGCTTTCGATGGAGGCACTCGCCGCTGGTCGGCAGACTATCGCCAAGCATTTGGACGTTCAGGCACTGCCGGGCCTCTATTTGCCGGCCGAGGGATACGTGACGTCGGAAAGCGCCCCGCTGTACTCGGCGGCGACGGCCCTGAGCGGGACCGCCCCGGAGCGCGCATTCGAAGACCGCGTAGATACCGGCGAGGCGATGCCACCGTCGCCCACTCCACCCGAAGCCGCGCACGACACCACCGTGTTAGTCGCAGACAACACCGCCGTCACCGCCGATGGTCAGACACTGCGCCCCGGCCATAGTGGCGTGCTTGCCGACGGTAGCCGCGCCTTCGCCCTCCCTGGGGCACTGACAACCTCTCTGGCTGCAACAGGACGGTCTCCCCAGACTGTGGCGTATTCGAATCTGCTCGGACGCTACGATTTCCGAATCGACTCCGAAGCTGCACGGATGCAGACAGCGATTGGCACTCTGTTCCAATCATTGACTGATTCGGATGACCCTCGCGCGGCTGTGGTGGCAGCACCGCCGTCCGGTTGGGATCCACGCGCTAGCGACGCTGAAGATTTCATGGCTGCGGTCAGGAAAGCCGTGGACGATAACCTGGCTGAGCTGACTCCGCTGATGGACTCCATCACCGCTTCAGCTCACGACCTGGATGCGGGCTCGGTTACTCCAATTGACAAGCTTGCCGATCCCGCGCCAGTGAGTGAGACGCTCGTGGAGAAGGCTCAGACGGCCTCCCGCGAGATCACCGACCTGACCACAATCATGTCCAACGATCCCAATGTCGCGCTGACGCGGTATGAATTCACCCGTCCCCTGCGGCACGACTTGCTGCGCTCGTTTACAACTCTCGGCCGGCGAAATCAGCTGCAGTCAACTGACGTGCAGCGGCGGAGCGAAGAACTCAGCGACCAGGCACTGATTATGAATCGACGCCTGCGCAATTCGGTGACGTTGGTAGCTCCCGGCGGTGTCTACACCCGCGCAACGCAGCTGTCGCCGATTGCGGTGCTGGCTCGTAATGGCCTGCCGCTGCCGGTTCCCGCGTTCGTGCGCGTCGGCGCTGGAGATTCGGTGTTGGAGGAGAAGTATGAGGCCGCCATCCCCGCCAAGGGGTCGGTGACTGTTCAGTTCACTCCGAAGTCGGGTGATGATGCAGAATCCACTCCGGCGACCAATGCTCCAGAGGGAGACCGGCCACGGGATAGTGGAGACAACTCCCACAACCTGTTGCTGTGGCTCGAATCACCTGGCGGCACGCCGATTTCTCGATCAGTGAGTATTTCCGTGCAATCGGGCGCTTCGGTTGGGGTTTTGGCTATCGTGACCCTCGTCATCGTCACTGTTGGTGGGTTTTTTGCCGCAAAACGGTCTCAGTACTTTCGGAAATAGACCCCCTTTTAAGCAACAATAGGACATGTGACTGACTCAGACGCGCATAAATCTGGACTTCGAGGCCGCATTCGTCGCCCCGCGCCACCGGCCCCAGTTCCGGCGGCGCGGCCAACGGCTGAATCTCAGCCGGCCGAAGCGGCCCCGGACCTAACTCGCGTATCCGGCCATAAGGCAAATGCCGATACCGCCGCTGACGCGATGACGGAATCGGCATCACCATCGCCAGCAAAGGCGGCAACTGCGACAGCAACCGCTTCCAGCGATTCCTCCGCAGGCTCGACGGCGGACGCAAATCAGGGACAGTCGAACTCGGACATCGTCGCCTCCACGGGCTCGATGGCAATCGCTACCCTGATTTCGCGCATTACGGGTTTTTTGCGAAACCTGCTCATCGGCGCGACGCTGGGTCCGGCTGTGGCTTCAGCCTTCAACGTCGCCAACACACTGCCGAACCTGATTACGGAAATCGTCCTCGGCGCAGTGCTGACTTCTCTGGTGGTGCCAGTGTTGGTGCGCGCGGAGAAGGAGGATCCAGATCACGGTGCCGCCTTCATTAGACGTCTCTTGACTGTCTCTATGACGCTGTTGGCAGTGGTGACGGTGCTGGCGGTGATAGGTGCGCCACTGTTGACCAGATTGAGCCTTAACGAGGCCGGTAAGGTCAACGTTCCGCTGGCAACGTCATTTGCGTTCTTACTATTGCCGCAGATTATCTTCTACGGCATATTTGCGCTGCTCATGGCGGTGCTAAACACCAAGGGAATCTTTAAACCCGGTGCGTGGGCACCTGTCGCTAACAACGTCGTGGCCATTGCCACGCTCTTGCTATATCTGTTCCTGCCCGGCCAGTTGAGTCCGGATTCGGACGGTTCACTCTCCGATCCGCACATCCTGCTTTTGGGTCTTGGTACCACCCTGGGTGTCGTCATTCAGGCAGCCATCATGATTCCCTACCTCAAGCGCGCGGGCATTGATTTGCGTCCGCTGTGGGGTATCGACGACCGCATCAAACAGTTCACCGGCATGGGTGTCGCGATTATCACCTACGTGGCAATTTCCCAGGCTGGTTACTTCATCACCACCAATATTGCCTCGACTGCCTCCAAGGCAGCGCCGACGATTTACCAGCAGGCTTGGCTGCTGTTGCAGGTGCCCTACGGCATCATCGGCGTTACCTTGCTGACCGCCATCATGCCGCGACTGTCCCGCAATGCAGCCGACGGCAACGATGGGGCAGTGGTCCGAGATCTGTCCATCGGTACCCGCCTGACCATGATTGCGCTGGTGCCGATCGTTGCCTTCTTCACCGCATTCGGCCGCCCCATCGCCGTCGGTCTTTTCGCGTATCTGGAGTTCCCCCGCGAAACCGCAGAGATTCTCGGCTGGACGCTGTCCTTCTCGGCGTTCTCGCTTATTCCATACGCCATTGTGCTTTTGCACTTGCGTGTTTTCTACGCCCGTGAAGAGGCCTGGACCCCGACTTTCATCATCCTCGGCATTACCACCGTCAAGGTGATTCTGTCGTTCTTCGCTCCTCGTCTGGCTTCTGACGATGAGACCGTCGTCGTGTTGCTCGGTGCCGCCAACGGTTTCGGTTTCGTCGCCGGCGCAATAATTGGCTTCTTGCTCTTGCGCCGCACTCTCGGACACTTGGACAGTAAGGCGACCGTCCACACCGTGCTGTGGGCACTGGGGGCGTCGCTTGTCGGTGTCGCCGTTGCTTGGGGCGCATTCGCATTGACCGACCTTGTGCTGTTCGATTTCTTCGGTTCCTTCGGTGTGCTACTGCAGACCATCGTCACCGGCGTGGTCTTCCTCATCGGTACCGGCCTGGTGCTCGCTCAGGCTCCATTGGAAGAGGTCCGCGTTCTGGGTGGCTTCCTCGGCCGCATTCCGGGTCTACGTCGCTTTGCTCCGCAGCCTCATGCAGCCGACAATGCCGTCGCCGACCGTGAGGATATGGAGCGCGAACGTGGCTTCGCCGCTGATGCTTTCTCGATTGCCCCGTCGAACCTGATTGGCGAGGCCACGGGTCTGGCAAACGAGGGCTTCACCGCTTCGCCGCTGTTGCCGCCGATGCCGACGCAGGGTTCTCGCCCGACCCGCTATGTACCCGGCGAGATGGTCTCAGGTGGTCGTTTCCGTCTGCGTTCTGAAGTCGCGACCTACCCAGGTCTGCGCCTGTGGCGCGCCATGGATATGGGAGATCCCGACAACTCAGATGTCGCACTTGTCTTCGTCGACACGATTGCACTGCCGTACTACGACACTTCGCCATCGGTTGCCGCCCAGAAGATTGCCACGACGACCAATGAGCTGCGTGACCTGGCTGGCACCGGGATGTCCCGCATTCATAGTGTGGCGAAGACACGCACCGAGGTGCTCATCGTCGCCGACTGGACCAGCAGTATCGGTATTGAGCGGTTCGATCAGGCCGCCCACCCGGATGCCCTGGCACTCGCAATAGCATCACTTGCCGAGACAATCGCCGACGCCCACGAATCTGGGCGCTGCCTTGGCCTGACAAACAAGCCTGGACAATTGCGCATCAGCAGCGACGGCCACATCTACGACGCTTTCCCCGTCGTTTTGCCCGATAGCTCGCAACGTTCGGACTACAGCGCGTTGCTTTCTGTCATCGACGAGCTGTTCTACAGCGTGACGAACATCCCCTCCGATATTTCTGCTGCTATCGACCGCGCGAAGCAAACACGCCCGGAGGACTTCAATGGGCAGGAGTCGCCAGCTCGCACGCTCGCCGAGGACTTGCGCGCCGCAGCGCTGGGCCCCGATTCTTCGGAGTTTCTCGCAATCGACCCCGACACCGGTGCGCGCGAATCCGTCGATGCCGGCGGTGCAGCCCAATCAAACGCTCATCACACCAAGAATCGCACCCGCGCATTCAGCACCGGCGCAGTCGTTGTCGGCGTAGTCATTGTCGGTGCACTCGTCGCCGCGGGCATCTTTGGTCTGGTTAACCGTTCCTCGGACGCACCGATTAACTCCGAGTCCGTACGACGCGGTCCGGCTCCGGTCACGACGCTCTCGCTTGCCGACGCTAGCGAGTGGCAAGCCGACACCGACAACCCTGCAGCAGGTCCGGACAATCCGGACATGGCTGAGCTGACCATCGATAATGACGAGGAAAGCTTCTGGGTAACTTCTACTTACCTCAGCCAGTTCGGCAATCGCCCAGAGGACTTCAAACCTGGCGTTGGTATTCGGGTCACTCTCGATGAACCGGCAACCATTCGAGAGCTTAAGGTCGCGGCGACCCCGGGCGCACACATTGAAGTTCGCGGCCTACGAGATGCTGACTCGACGAACTTGGATGACACAACGGTTCTCGGAAGCGCTACTGCCACCTCAGGTACGACGACCATCGAAATCGATAGCCGCGACACTGAGTGGAAGAACCTTGTTGTCTGGATCTCCGGCTTGCCGACGGCTGCGGAAGCGGTAGCCGACAGCGACTCAGACACTGACGCTGATACAGATGCTGATACAGATGCTGAGTCGCAGAATTCCGATGCGGACAACCCACTTGTCGGCGACCGCAATCTGGCTGAGCAATCTCCGGATTCGTTGCTGCCAGTTGCTATTGGCGACATTCAGGTGCGTGGTACGGAATAACGCTCTGAGCTTGCCTTAGGTGGCAACAGTTCAAGTTGTCCCAAGTTATCCACAGCTACTGGGACGTTTTGAAATTCATCCACAGCCCGCGGTCTCCACGGCAGTTTTGCCAAGCGGAGAGCGCGGGTTTCGTGTTTGCATAGGAGCCATGAACTTTGGGGGAAGAAATCGAATTGGGGACAGTCACCGTAAGGCCCGCATGGGTCGGCGACTGGGGGATTGTGGCGTCGTCGGTATGCAAAAGCATGCATCTGCGGACGAGGTCGATCGTGAATTATTGAAGGCGCACCTGGCGGGGGATCGTCGCGCGTTCGCGGTGTTGGCACGGCGTTATTATCCGCAGTTGGTAGCGATGGCGCGGCGCTATCGTCGGGATGATTTCGATCCCTTGGATGGGGTACAGGAGGGGCTGGCGCGGGCAATTGCGGGGGCGGCGAATTTTCGCGGGCGTTCGACGGTGGCGACGTGGCTGACGTGCATCGTGAAGAATGCGTGTATTGACCACAACCGCGGTCGTTTCGGGGAGATCCCTCTCTGCGATAAGGAGGAGGATTTTGAGACGTTTATGAGTTCACAGCCGATTCCCTGCCCGGATGTTCCGCTACGTGTGACTATGGCCGCCGCATTGGAGCAGCTGCCAACGGATCAACGGGATGCCCTGCTGTACTTGGACATCTTTGGATATTCGCTGCAGGAGACCTCTCGCAGTATTGGGCAGCCGAGCGGGACGTTGAAGTCTCGGCGGGCGCGGGCGCGTCGTACGCTTCGGCGACAATTGGAAGAAGTGCAGGTGGCCTAACAACTGCGGAGCAGGGGAGAGGCTGGGGGAATAGAGATGGCTAACCTCACGTTGGTTGAGGTGGCTGGTTCCGGTAATTTCTTTCCCGGAGCTGAAAAATTTGCTTACTACTGAGCATCACTGTGCGCCATGTGATGTGAGAGATAAAAATTATAGGAGTCTTCATGAGCGATATCGTTCACGACCTGATCATCGTCGGTTCCGGTCCCGCCGGTTACACGGCTGCCACCTACGCAGCCCGTGCCGACCTGAAGCCTGTGGTGTTCGAGGGCATCGAGTTTGGCGGCCTGCTTATGACGACTACCGATGTGGAGAACTACCCAGGTTTCTCCGAGGGCATCATGGGCCCAGAGCTGATGGATCAGATGCGCGCACAGGCAGAGCGCTTCGGCGCTGACCTGCGCATGGAGATTGTCGATCGCATGGATCTCACCGGCGATATCAAGTCTGTCTGGGTTGGCGAAGAAGAGCACAAGGCTCACGCTGTCATCCTGGCAACCGGTGCCGCTCCGCGTTATGTCGGTGCTCCGGGTGAGCAGGCGCTGCTTGGTCATGGTGTCAGCGCCTGTGCCACCTGTGATGGTTTCTTCTTCCGCGACCACGATATCGCCGTCATCGGCGGCGGTGACTCCGCAATGGAAGAGGCAACCTTCCTTACCAAGTTCGCCCGCTCGGTGACGATTGTCCATCGCCGCGATGAGTTCCGTGCGTCGAAGATCATGGTCGAGCGCGCGCAGAACAATGACAAGATTCGCTTTGCGACGAACAAGGTTGTGTCCCAGGTTCTTGGTGAGGACAAGGGTTCGGTTACCGGTCTCGAGCTGGAAGACACCGTCACTGGTGAGAAGTCCGTCCTGGATGTGACTGCCATGTTCGTAGCAATTGGCCACGAGCCACGTTCGCAGATGGTTCGCAATCAGCTGGATTGCGATGAGAATGGCTACATTCAGGTAGCCGCTCCGAGCACCCAGACCTCTCTCAAGGGCGTCTTTGCGGCGGGCGATGTTGTTGACTCGCATTACCAGCAGGCAATTACCGCCGCTGGTTCTGGCTGCAAGGCTGCGCTGGATGCTGAGCACTACTTGGAAACTGTTACTCGGTAGATGACAGCAGGGCAGTCGCACTAGCTGGATAAACACCTAATAGTTGGGGTATCGCAATTGTTGGATAAGCCCTACGATTGCAGATATCCAACTATGGGGAATATCCGATAGTCGGTAAGCCCAATTGTTGTTAGCTGTAGCTCAATCAGGGTGCAGCGGGACGTGTTATAGCCCGGTACGCCCCGTACTCATCGAGCACTTGCAGCGTTCTCAAGAACACCATTAATTAACAATTTAGTACTTCACTCGCACCACCGGAAGCCCTAATTTTTGACGCCTTGAGCGCCAAATCCGTACGCGAGGCTGAAGAAGCTAGGTTGAAAAATTAGAATCAAGACCACAAAACAAAACCACTAAGAACTCAAACGAGCTCATTCTAAGGAGAAGAATTTCATGGCTCCGGTAACCGTCACCGCCAACACCTTTAAGTCCGATGTCCTCGAATCCGATAAGCCGGTGCTTGTTGATTTCTGGGCAGAGTGGTGTGGCCCGTGTAAGAAGATTGCTCCCGTTTTGGACGAGGTTGCGACCGAGCTCGATGGCAAGGCCGTCATCGCCAAGGTCAACGTCGATGAGGAGCGTGCACTGGCTGGCATGTTCCAGATTATGTCCATCCCAAGCCTGCTCCTATTCAAGGACGGCAAGAAGGTCGAAGAGATTCGCGGAGTCCGCCCGAAGGGCGAAATCACGTCGCTCATCGAAAAGCACCTTTAAAAGAACTTGGGGTTGCTCCTTATCCGATACGAGGTTACGACTGCCCACCCGTCACTTCGCCACTGCCACCTTCGTTGGACACACCCCATTATGATGTGACTGAAGTTGTGGTTGTGATTTAGAGTTAGTCCTGGGGTTCTGCCGTCGGGCTAGCCGACGCGCCCTCGTAACAATCAATTCGCGCCTGCGACCTGGTAATCTTGCTGGAAATGGCGGTTTACGTCTTCCTTAATACCGTGAAGGAACCAGGTTGCCGCCAACTTGAGAGGTATTGCTGACCATATCCTCTGAGAGTGCGCGGGATTTCTTAACTGAAGTTTCGTTTAGCTCACTGGCCAGTAATACTGATTAAGTGTTGTGAGGACCCACAACGGCCTAAACATAATTGTGGAGTTCGGAAGGGAGTTTTCGTGCCAGAGTTTCTGAAGGTGGGCGATAGGTCACCTCGTGTAGCCGAGGTACGTTCTACCCTGGCTCGTCTTGGGCTTCTGCCCAATTGGGAGGGCTCAGCCGCGGAGGAGAACTCGCCTCAGTGGTCTGGTGACGATGACCTCTTTGATGAGGACATGCGCAACGCTCTTCTGGCGTTCCAACAGTCCCGCGGTGTCTATGCCGACGGGATTATCCGCGACAGCACCCTGCGCCTACTGCGAGAAGCCTCGTACACTCTGGGCACCCGCGTACTGTCCTACGATCCACTGTCACAAATGACCGGTGAGGACGTAGGCGTTCTCCAAGCTACCTTGCAGGAACTCGGCTTCCACGATGCCCGAGTAGACGGCCACTTTGGCCCGAAGACCGATGCCTCTGTACGTGAATACCAGCTCAATTACGGGCTGGAGCCCGACGGTATCTGTGGTCCCGTTACTCTCCGGGCGCTCAGCTACTTGGGCAGGAGGGTTACTGGTGGCTCTGTAAACGCCTTCCACGAGAAGGAAATACTGCGCACGATGGGGCCGAAGCTCTCTGGAAAGCGCATTGTCATTGATCCAGGTCTTGGGGCAGGGGAGCCCGGCATTGTGGTCGACGGCCCTTACGGTCAGATTTCTGAAGAAGAGATTCTTTGGGATTTGGCCTCTCGCATTGAGGGTCGCCTTGTCGCGGCAGGTGCAGAGACTATTCTGTCTCGTCCTCGTACCGACAATCCGTCCATCGAGGATCGCGCTGAGATGGCCAACGCATTTGGCGCTGACGTCTTCATCTCCCTGCAGGCTGACCACTATCACAACAACCGCGCCAGCGGTATTGCGACCTTTTACTTTGGCTCGATGAAGGGCTCCAACTCCATTCTGGGCGAACAGCTCTCTGGCCTTATCCAGCGAGAGATTGTTGCCCGTACGAGCCTGGTAGACTGCCGCTCGCACGCCCGTACCTGGGATCTCCTCCGTCTGACCAGGATGCCCACGGTGGAAGTCGCCGTTGGTTACCTGACCAACGAGGATGACGTCGCAATTCTTTCTTCCCCAGATCAGCGGGACGTAATTGCCGAATCTATCGTTGTCGCTGTAAAGCGTCTGTACCTGGGCGATGAAGAGCAGCAGCCAATGACCGGCGCTTACAGCTTTGCGCAGCTGATTGAAGAGGAAAAAGCCTAAACACGGCTGACCAATGAAACCCAGCGCTAAAGACTGAACAGCTTTGAGCGCATAAAGGGTTCTTTCGCACTTAGATCCAACGCATGGCCGATTTCTTCGTCCCAGTCCAATTCCGCATCCAACTCGATACGGAGTTTCGGATGAATCGGATGTGGAGTCACCACCCGAAACCCGGAGTCAAGAAGGGTTCGCGTACGAATCAAATCACCGGCGTTATGGTTAATCGCCGCCAACGAATCTGAAATACACGGCTTTGGATTCAGCTTTTCTTCGAGTTGCGCTTCGAAATCAGCGATTAGATTCTCCGTACCGTCGTCAGGCGTTGGCGACGACGGCGTGGATGCCGACATAGAATCCGCCGTGCCACTGCAACCAAACGCTTCTACCGCTGAAATCCCGCGCAGCGCGAGCTTGTGCAGAGCGGTCACAATGAGCACGCGGAGCATGTCATCGTCAACCTCTAAAGCGTTGTAATGCAGACTCGTCAGCGCAATCGCATCCGGCGATATTGGTCCGGAAGGCATGGAAAATGTCGTCGGGCAGAAGCGTGGCGGAGCAAAGAGCAGCGTGCCGACGGTCTCAAGTTTCCCATCGATAAGTGATGCCGGTGGCTTTCGTCGTAGTGAATATCCGCACGGTCCCCAGGAAAGGTAGACGGTATTGAGCCATGCTTCCTTCTCCAAGCGCACCTGGGCGGCTAAATCAGGGCTTAAATCGCCATTTAAGAGGCTTTCACTAGCTCCGCCTGGCCGAGTAGGGGGTTGGCCGTCCGAATGCTTTAAATCACCGTTGAGCGCTTCATCCTCTTCTGGCGTGCTGGGGTCCAAATTAGGTTCGCGCGGCTCAGTCGAGAACTGGGGTAGGGCAGTTGCTGTACGGATATGCTCCATGCCCTGTTCCCAAAACAGGCTTAACATCGTCTCTGGATAGATTCCTTCGATGTCGGCCAGCGAAATTTTCTCGATGAATACTTCAGTCACAGTAACCGGGTTTACTCTTCGTCGAGATGCATCAGTGACATGATGCGATCAAAGTCCTCGAGGTTGCCGAATTCGATAACGATTTTGCCCTTACGCTTGCCCATCTGGGCAGTCACCTTCGTATCAAAAGAATTGGACAGGCGGTCAGCCCAATTGTGAAGGACCTCCGGCTGCGGAGTGGGCTCGCGGTGCTGCTTTTTCGGTCGCTCGCCGGCATTGAGTAATGTCACTGCTTCTTCGGTCGCACGGACGGATAGTCCTTCAGCAACAATTCGCTCGGCGAGGCGCTGCTGTTCTTCCTTACCTGCCTTAACTCCAAGCAAGGCACGTGCGTGACCAGCCGACAGAACACCGACCGCTACTCGTCGCTGTACCTCCACCGGCAACTGCAAGAGTCGAATCATGTTGGTAATAACGGGCCGCGAGCGACCGATTCGATCCGCCAGCTCTGCCTGAGTTACACCAAACTCTTCGAGTAGCTGCTGGTACGCAGCGGCCTCTTCGAGTGGGTTCAGCTGAACGCGATGGATGTTCTCTAGTAGGGCATCGCGAAGCATGTCCTGGTTTGGAGTATCGCGAACGATGGCGGGAATCGTGTCGACCCCAGCTCGCTGAGAAGCACGCCAGCGCCGTTCACCCATGATGATTTCAAACTCGGGTTGCGGCGCGTTCGGATCTTCCTTGCGCGCTGCCTCGAGTGCGGCCGCACGACTATCCTCAGAGATTGGTCGTACGATAATCGGCTGCAATAGACCGAACTCACGAATAGAGTGAGCGAGCTCATTTAGGGGCTCCTCATCGAAGACCTCTCGTGGCTGCTTCGGGTTCGGCGTGATCAGCTTCAAGTTGATTTCGCGATAGGTCGCGCCAAACTCGTTTGCGGCCGAAGTGTCAACATCGGTCGGCTTGGCGCCGCTATGGTCCGCTACTCCCGATGTCGTCGAGGGCGATGTTTCACGTGAAACATCGCTACACTTACCAATAGTCTTATTGTCACTGTGACGTTTCTGCGCCTCATTGGTATGAGGTTTGCTCTGGCCGGATTTTGCAGATTTTCCGGCGTTTTTCCCTTCAGTCAACGAGGTGCCGGATCCCGTCGCGGCTGCCCCCAGTACGTCGGCAACTCCGCTACTTCCAGGCTGCTTCGTCCCCTGGGTACGGCGGGGACCGAAGATAATATCCGCGGCACTCTCACCTACCGAGGGGTTAGCCGCCGGAGCAGTTGGGATCAGCGCGGCGATACCGCGACCGAGCCCTCCCTTGCGGTTCTCCTTTTTTTGATTCGACATCGGTAACTACTCCTAGTGGCTTTAATTTGTCTCAGTGGAATTGGACGGGGTAGGGGAGGAAGCTGGTTTTTGCCCAATCGCACTTCCACCCGAAACTGCTGAATAGTCGCCACGCGTTGCCAATTCCTTCGCGGCGTCAAGATAAGCAACTGCGCCCCGAGACCCTGGATCGTAGGAAATTACGGTCTGCGAATATCCCGGCGCCTCCGATACCTTCACAGATCGAGGGATGAGATTACGTAGCACAACCTCACCGAAGTAGTTACGAACCTCATTGGCAACTTCTTCCGAAAGCTTGGTGCGGCCATCGAACATAGTGAGCAGCACAGCAGAAATATGTAGCTCCGGATTGAGATGCTGACGAATCATCTGCACGTTATTCATCAGCTGAGTCACACCCTCCAAGGCGTAAAACTCACACTGAATCGGGATCAAAACCTCGTTGGCGGCAGTCATCGAATTCAGAGTCAACAGACCGAGCGAAGGAGGGCAGTCAATAATGAGAAAGTCAAAGCCGTTGTCAATCAGGTACTGATCTGACACTGCATCGAGAAGTCGGCGCTCACGGTTCAGGAGCGAGACCAGCTCAATCTCGGAGCCCGCCAAGTCCAATGTCGCTGGCACACAAAAGAGATTCTCAGATTCAGGGGAACGCTGGATGACATCGTCAATCTGTAGTTCGCCAATTAGAAGCTCATACGTCGACGGGGTCCCGGAAACATGCTCAATCCCCAGGGCCGTAGAAGCATTTCCCTGCGGGTCATTATCGATGACTAGCACCTTGAGACCATGCCGCGCGAGCGCCGACGCGATGTTGACTGCCGAAGTGGTCTTGCCCACGCCACCCTTCTGGTTGGCGATAGTAATACGGCGCGGGCGTTCGGGGCGTGGAAGCGATAAACGGTTCGGGGCCTTAACTTGCGCTGCCCGTTGAGCTGCCGCAGCGATGGGTGTGTCTTGCCAGGACTTCCGGCTCATTAACTATTCCCCTTACAAGCACAGCAATCACCAATCATGGCCACTGGAGTGCGAATAAAAACTTAGTAACTATCTGCAAAAGCGTAATCATCAAGCCCCAACAAGCGTTAGACGCCGACGATTGTGGAAATGTTTCACGTGAAACATCCACCTTGGCCGGTAGGACTTTGCCATACCGCGATACTTATCCCACTCTAGCCCGACGGCACTACGCGCCTCAATGTCGAAACCAAAACACAAGCGAACCGGCAGTGGAGTAGGGGAGGGGGACTTACAACCTACTTCTTCTGAATAATCACGGCGTACGTCGAAGTTCCCAACACGGAACCGCCAACCTCTACAACGCGGGGATTAGTTCCCTTCGCCTTGGCAATAAGCTTTGCGTCCCGATCAATCTCCTCTTGCGCAGTTCCACCCTTCAGTGCAACCATCGCGCCTCCGGATTTAACTAAAGGAAGCGACCAGCCCGCCAATTTCCCAAGAGGGGCAACAGCGCGAGAAGTGACGACATCTACTTGGCCAACCTCAGCGCGAACCACTTTCTCCTCAGCGCGGCCGCGAACCACGGTCACATTGTCCAGCTCGAGATCTTCCACAACCTCGTTCAAGAAAGTCGTACGGCGCAGCAATGGTTCCACAAGAACCACCTTCAAATCTGGTCGTGCAAGAGCAAGCGGAATCCCGGGCAAGCCTGCCCCCGAACCAATGTCCGCAACTAGAAGCCCTTTGCCTATCGCTTCTCCAACTACCGCAGAATTGATAATGTGCCGATCCCACAGCTTTGGAGTTTCACGTGGCCCAATCAAACCTCGGACTGTAGCCTCCTCAGCCAACCATGAATGGTAGCGGTATGCTCGATCGGCATTCCCTCCAAACACGGTATCTATCACCGAACGCAGATCCGGATCGACCAAACCTGCGGAGGCTTCTTGATTATCGACGTCTTTCGCGGAGTTACTCAACAGTTCCACTAACCTTTCCAATGGGGCAGCTGTGCCGTCACCCGTCGAGCTTTTCATTACCCCTAGTGTACGACAGTGCAACAGCCATGTTTCACGTGAAACATTGACCGGAGTTGGATGCCAAACTCCAGGCCCCACAGAAAATTACATGCCTGTAATAACAGCGACGTTGTCTGCGCGATAGAGTACCAAGGCAAGCAAAAACGCCCCGCATCAACTGCGGGGCGTTTCGATTAATTAACTTATGTAGACGAAGGGCGATTCCACTTCAGCTATTTCTTTTTCCGCTTCCGGTTCTTCCGATTTGCGGGTTTCTGTCCTGGCGCTGGCTTCGAGACTGGGCCCTGCTGTCCCTTCCCCGAATTACCATCCGGAAGATGGCTAGAAGCCTTGTTCGCTGCAGAGGCCTGACCGGACTGCGCCTGCTGCGCATTCTGCGCTGCCTGACGCTTGCCACCCTTCTTCGGATTGATTGGCTTCTGGCCAACCTTCGGAGCGAGCTTCTCCTGTGCCTCGCGCTTGGCAGCCTTCTTAGCTGCGACAGCTTCCTTCTCTTCCTCATCCAGCTTGCCGAAGATGTAGCGCTGCTGGAAGTAGGTCCAGACGTTGTTAGTCACCATGTAGACAAGAAGGCCGATGTGCCAGAAAGCACCGGTAACAAGAATCATGATTGGGAAGAACCAAAGCATCATCTTGTTCATCATGTCCATCTGCTGACCCATAACGCCTTCCTGGCGCTTCACCAGACCGGCTTCCTGGCGGGCACGCGTGCGGTCAACAGACATGCGAGCGTTGAAGTGCGTTGCAAGTGCCGCGATAACAATCAGCGGAATGGCAACGATCATGATGTCCATGCGGGTGAAGTCCGCAGGCGTACCAGGCACAGTAAAGGCTGCGTATTGATCCTCACCCATACCAACCGAACTGGACAGTGGAGCATTGAGCACACGAGCCAGCAGGAAGGACCGCACCTCATCTACACCGAAGACGTAGTTAGGCGTATTCCAGTTCTGCTCCACCGACATGCCGAGCGCATTGCCCGTCGTACCCGTTCGGTTGAACGAACGCAGCACGTGGAAAAGGCCAATGAACACAGGCATCTGAACCAGAATCGGCAGACAGCCGCCGAGCGGGTTGACACCCATTTCCTTCTGTAGCTGGCGCATAGCAAGAGCCTGAGCCTGCTGATCGTTCTTGTACTTCTCCTTGATGGCCTGCATCTCAGGAGCGAACTGCTGCATCTTGATGGCAGAACGCTGCTGGTTCAGCATCGGCTTAAACAGGAGGATACGGATGGTGACCACAAGCAAAATAATGGCCAGCACCCAGGAGATACCCGAGGAGGGATCGAATAGGAAACCTGAGGCCTTATGCCAGAACCACAGGATGGCCGAAATCGGCACATACACGAAATTGAGCACGGTCTAAGATCACTCCGTTCTTTAGGGGACAGCGCACTCGCGCCTTCGTCTACAAAGCCCCGTCAAAGGCTAAGCATTACTAGAGGTTACCTGTGCATTCGCCTCAACCACGAACCCAGGCCGGGGAATGTGGCAGGAACTGGATCCCAGCCACCCGGATGCCAGGGTGCGCAACGGAAGATGCGCAAGAAAGTCAGCCACAGGCCACGAATAGCTCCGAAACGGCGCACAGCCTCAAGACCATATGCGGAGCACGTCGGTTCAAAACGACATGTGCTCGTGGGCTTCAGATTAGAGATACGACGGCGGTAGAAGAGAATCGCCCTCTCAGCCACACGTGCGCCGGGGGTCTGAGCGAGGGGGCCGTCGTCAAGCGAATTAGCGCCGACGTTCGTATGTGGCGAGTGCCGATTGCACATCGTGGGACAGCTCCTGGCTGGTGGCTGTGGCAGATGCAGGCAGCGCGCGAACGACAATGTCCATGGTGGACGGAAGATTCTGCGCGGCCGCGGCCATAACATGGCGGAGCCTGCGGGATACAGCGTGACGAGTCACGGCGTTGCCCACAGCTTTAGATACGACAAGACCGACACGCGGACCACCAAACCTGGCAATCTGCGTATCGGTCTTATCTTCACCGCCAGAAGCGGCGGTGTCACGAATATGCAAGACCAAGGTCTTGCGTCCGATTCGGCGTCCACGTCGTACGGTGACCGTGAAGTCACGCGAAGAACGCAGCTTATTGCTCTGAGGGAGCACCGAAATCGGTGTCCTCTTGCTTAAGCGGACAGGCGGGCACGGCCCTTGCTGCGGCGTGCTGCCACAACGGCGCGACCGGAACGGGTACGCATACGGGTACGGAAGCCGTGCACGCGTGCACGACGGCGGTTATTCGGCTGGAACGTCCGCTTCGACACGGTTGACACTCCTTGAAACTCAAACGACCACGAGTCCACGCTGAACACACCGCAGTAAACTCCTCGCTTCGAGTGCGAGGCAGCGATGCGTCTGACGCATTCCCGTGATGCACGGAAAAATTACTTACCGACAGATTGAAAGCTACATGCGTTCTGTCGGGTCCAAGCACAAGCTCGGACTCATATCTCAATGGATATGAAACACCCAGATAGGTTACGTCGAATCGAGCGAGAAATTCAAATCAACACGCCGGATTTACCTGGAGAATCATTTTCCAAGTTTTCCGACGGTACCGATGTTGACCTGTGGAAATACTAACCTATGCACTGCAATCCACAGGGCGTTTATCCCATCAGCTGTGGATAACTTCCACACCATGAATCACAGCGAGCAGGGGAAATAACGTGTTTACCTAGGTAAACGCAGACTAGGGGGCTATTTTTCATTGTGGGCAAACTGTGGATAAACTGTTAGTCAATTAGCGACAAGGTTTATCCACAGGTGTGGACAAACATGTGGAAGTCCTGCTCGGGGCGTATAGCACCTTGTGTAGAAACACCCCACAGGGCGAATTACAAGAAATAGCCCCCAAATGGGCAGATATGGCGCTCTCGCCATGCCAAAAACACTCCACAAAAACAGGTCGCCTCGATAAATTTGATGAACGTAAACATGTAAAAGGACATTCACACAGTGAGCGAACAACCAGAATTGCCAGGTGGACTCTGGGAGCAGGTCGTTTCTATCCTGACTTCACCAGAAGGTGCGCCGGAGTTGGGCATTGCACCACTACGCCCGCCACACAAGGCACTGCTGCGGTCAGTGACGCACACTGGTGACTTTCCAGGTTTTTTCCTGCTCAGCACTCAATCGCCAGTGGTGCAGGCACTGGTAAAAGAAGAGCTCAAGGGCATTATCGAGGCCGTCTTAGCCTCGCTGACCGGCGAGGAGTTGGAAACGGTCATCACCGTTGCCGATCCTGCTGACGACGCTGAAGATAGCCAGGCAGCAGAGACCACTCAACCATCTGCACAGCACTCGGGGCAGATGCCATCTGCAGCTTCGCGTCCGCAGCAGGCTCAGCGTCAACAGCCAAACCAGCAGCACCAACAGCAATCTGGCCGCAACTACCCGTTCCCCAGTGCAGATGCGAATGACTTCAATCGCCACGAGCAGCACCAGGGATCGACGCAGACGCCACAGGTGCCGCAGACACACCAGCAGAATGTCCATAATCAGCAGAGTGCCCAGTCACAGCACCGATCGATGGACGCAGTGGATTCAATGGCGCAGGGGCTTTCGCACTCATCTGCCGAGAATCCGATGACTATTGCTGATCAGCGCCAGGTCACAAGTCCTTTCCGCTCCGAGAGCCACGGCACTCCAACCGAGATGAGCATGCCTTTCGAGGAGCCCACCCTCAACCCGAACTACACCTTCGAAACCTTTGTTATTGGTCCGCAGAATAAGTTCGCCGCCGCAGCCGCCGTCGCTGTTGCAGAGTCTCCGGGGCGCACCTACAACCCGCTGTTTATCTCCGGCGGTTCGGGTCTTGGCAAGACGCACCTGCTCCACGGCATTGGTCACTACGCCAAGCATTTGTACCCTAACCTGCGGGTTCGTTACGTTTCTTCGGAAGAGTTCACCAACGACTTCATTAATTCCGTGCGTGACGACGCCCAGGAATCCTTCAAGCGTCGCTACCGCGATTTGGACATGCTCATCATCGATGACATCCAGTTCTTGGAGGGCAAGGAAGGTACACAGGAAGAGTTCTTCCATACGTTCAATGCCCTGCACCAGTCCAATCACCAAATTGTGCTGTCGTCGGACCGCCCACCACGCGAGCTTAAGACCCTGGAGGATCGCCTTCGTACCCGCTTCCAGTGGGGGCTCAATCCGGATCTGCAATACCCGGACTTGGAGACGCGAATCGCAATTCTGTCGAAGAAGGCACAGCTGTCTGATTTGGTCGTTCCGCATGATGTACTCCAGTACATCGCGGAGAACACCTCGTCTTCTATTCGTGAGCTCGAGGGGCGTCTACTGCAGATTAGCGCTCACGCATCCATGATTCATGAGCCTGTGACCTTGAAGTTTGCGCAGGAGATCCTCGGTGCCGACGAAATCGAGGTGCAGATTACCCCGGAGATCATCATCTCCACCACCGCTGAGTACTTCGACCTAACGGTTGCGGATTTGGTGGGCCCGGGTAAGACTCGCCCGGTCGCTCATGCTCGCCAGATCGCGATGTACTTGACAAGGTCCTTCACTGAGCTTTCGTTGCCGTCGATTGGCCGGGAGTTCGGAAATCGTGACCATTCGACGGTTTTGCACGCTGAACGCAAGATTGTTAAGGAAATTCAGGAGAAGAAGCCCTCAAAGGACCAGGTCAACGACCTGACTACACGCATTCGAGACCGAGCTCGCGGCACGGCTTAAAAACCTTGGGCTCGGCGTGCGGAATTCTTGTTATTAACTGCGGTTTTTCCGTGCACAGAGCTGTGGACAACTCGTAAATTTTGTGGATGAAAGATGAAGCCCGAACACTATCCACAGACACCCCAAGTTATCCACAGTTAGACGCACTGGTTATCCACAGCGCGAAATCAGTGAAGACCAGCGGGAATCATGTAATTTCACAATGTGCACACCCCCTATTACTACTCCCGACTTTAAAAATCTCTAGAAACTTCTAGATAAAAGGGGGCCAGCGCACAACCTCTGGCAAGCAACCTCTCGCGCACAACTTCATAAATGCCAAGAACGAGCAAGAACTAGGATTAAGCACTAGACGGACTACAAGAATGCCAGTGAGGTCTTTGGCAGTCTGCAGTAGAGTTGTACGATGGAATCTTTGTAACTCCAGTCATGTGCGCTGACATAGCGTGCTGACAACACAAAAGACGGCTAATAACAGACATCCAATACCGGTGGAGGAACGATGGAGCAGACCGAAGTCCGTATTCGCGCGGCTAAGGACGATCTCGCGGGTGCGGTGAGCTGGGTTGCTCGTAACCTGCCTGCACGCCCGACTCAGCCGATTCTGCGTGGCATGATTTTTCTCGCGGATGACAATGGTCTGCAGCTCGCTGGCTATGACTACGAGGTCTCGACTCAGATTCGTATTAGCGCAGAGGTCGATGAGCCCGGTCGCTTCGCCGTCAATGGCAAGTTGGTTTCTGACATTGTCTCTAAGCTGCCGAATAAGCAGGTAGAGATGCACTTTGATGGCACGAAGGTCATCGTTCGCTGTGGTTCTTCCCGCTTCGAGCTACCAAGCCTGACCTTGGAGGATTACCCTCAGCTACCAGAAGCTCCGGCTGCTACCGGCACTGTCGATGCCGCTCTGTTGGCTGAGGCTATTGGTCAGGTCGCTATCGCTGCCGGCAAGGATGAGTCGCTGCCGATGCTGACCGGCATCCGGATGGAAACCGAAGGTAACGAGGTCACTCTCGCTGCCACCGACCGTTTCCGCCTGGCGGTTCGCAGTTTCGAGTGGGAGCAGATCCCGGAGGGGGAGACCAAGCTGCTCATCCCGGCAAAGACCTTCGCGGAGACTGCCCGCACTCTCGATACCACTTCCAGCGAGCCAGTGACCTTGGCATTCGGCGACGGATCTGATGATCGTGAGGTCGGCTCCGAAGGTCTGCTGGCTATCCTCGCCGATCCTCGTCGCACTACCACGCGACTGCTGGACGCCGAGTTCCCGAAGTTCCGTCCGCTGCTGCCGAAGCAGCATTCCTCCATGGCTGTTGCTCGTGTTGACCAGCTGCAGGATGCCATCCGTCGTGTGTCTCTGATGGCGGATCACGGTGCGCAGATTCGCATGGACTTCTCCGACGGCCAGGTTGTCCTTTCCGCTCATGGCGACGAGGTCGGTCACGCAGAAGAGACTGTGGCCTGCAACTTCTATGGGGAACCACTTCTGATCGCCTTCAACCCGCAGTACCTGCTCGAGGGGCTCAGCGCTGTTCGCTCCCACCGCGTTCTGCTGGGCTTTACGCAGCCGTCGCGTCCCGCGATTCTCATTCCAGAGCCGGAAGCTATCCCGGAGCTCGGTGAGGACGGCTTCTACCCAACGCCGGAGACCGACTTCACTTACCTGCTGATGCCTGTGCGCCTGCCGGGCTAGTTTGCGGCTATGCACATTCGGTATTTGTCCTTGCGGGACTTCCGCTCCTGGCCGGAGTTGGAAGTCGAGTTCACGCCTGGAATTACCGTATTTACCGGGCAAAATGGCTACGGCAAGACCAATATTGTTGAGGCCGTTGGATATCTCTCCACGCTCGGCTCGCATCGAGTGTCTACGGATGCTCCGCTGGTTCGTTCGGGGACCCCGTCGGCACGCATTTCGGCGACGGCAGTCAATGATGGCCGCGAGCTGACGGCGCATCTGCTCATCAATCCGCATCGCGCGAATCAAGCGCAGATTAATCGCACGCGGCTGAAGTCTCCGCGGGAGCTGCTGGGGATCGTCAAGTCGGTCTTTTTCTCGCCCGAGGATCTCACGCTGGTCAAGGGCGAGCCCGCTTCCCGTCGCCGATACATCGATGATTTGCTCGCTTTACGACGGCCACTGTCCGCCGGTATCCGCATTCAATATGACAAGATTTTGCGTCAGAAGAATGCGCTGCTGAAGTCGGCGGGCTCGACGCTGCGCCGTGGCTATTCTTCCTCGGAGGGGCAGGCCGCACTGAGCACGCTGGATACCTGGGATGCGCAATTGGCGCAGGTGGGAGCGGCGTTAATGGCTGCGCGCATGGATTTGATCGCCGAGCTTTCCGAGCATGTCAGCGAGGCCTATGCCACGCTTGCCCCGCACTCGCGCCCAGCCACGATTGCCTATGCGCCGAAGGTCGACAGCCTGGATGGCGGGCCATTGCCCAGCGAACCGGAGCTGCTCGAGGCACTGCTGCTGACGAAGATGGCGGAGCGCCGCACCGCGGAGATTGAGCGCGGTTCCTGTCTCGTTGGTCCGCATCGCGATGATCTCGACCTCATTCTCGGCAATGACCCCGCCAAGGGCTTTGCTAGCCACGGCGAAACCTGGTCTTTTGCACTCGCGCTGCGTCTCGGCGCGTACTTTTTGCTCCGGGCCGATGGACCCGACCCGATTTTGGTGCTTGACGACGTGTTTGCGGAGCTCGACCGGCATCGTCGGGAAGCTCTCATGGAAATCGCGCAGCAGGCTGAGCAGGTGTTGATCACCTCGGCGGTGGGGGAGGAGTTGCCTCAGGCACTGGTCGAGGATTCTTCTGTCACTCATCACACGGTGACGGTGGCGCAGACTGAGCAGGGGAGAATCTCACTGCTGGATGAAAACCCAGTCGCGGAAGAGTGACGGGTATGGTCGAGAACATGGAGCCGGATAACTCACCGGAAGAAGAAAAGGACCTGATCAGCGACGCTTTCTTCCGCATGCGCGATGCCGCTAAGGAGGGCGGTCACAAGTTACCGAATCTCCAGCGGCCACCGAAGAAGAAGGGCTCGTGGTCTGGCCTCGATAGCCGTGTGCCTGTGAAGGCCGCGGAGGGGATTGTTGCGGACGTCGATAAGCAGCGGGCAGCGCAAGCAGTGGTACGAGATCGTGCCGGTACGGTGATTTCGCCGAGCTTATTGAAGGAGGCGGGGATTCGGCTGTACCGGAAATATGACCGTCGACCTGCGCCGATTGGTGCGGTGCTGAATAAGGCAGTAGTTGATCGCGGCTGGCAGATCCATATTGCCCACGGTGTGATCATGACGGAGTGGGATTCGATGGTCGGCAAGGTTGTCGCGGAACACTCCCAGGTCAAGGAGTTCAAGGACGGCACTTTGGTGGTCGAGTGCCAATCGACAGCATGGGCAACACAGCTGCGGCTAGCACAGCGACAGGTTTTGAAGTCGATTGCGGAACGCGTCGGGGATGGAGTGGTTGAGGAAATTAAGGTGCTTGGGCCAAAAGCGCCGAATTGGCGCAAGGGCAAATTGCACATCGAGGGCCGAGGACCGCGTGATACTTACGGGTAAAGGTCGGTAAACGGTCTACGAATACCCGTCGGTATGCGTAAAACTGCGAAATTTGGTCCTTTGAGCGCATCGGCTATATCCACAGTAGGGGACTACGTTGGGGTAAGATGGGCAGGAGAAAACCGGCAGGCGGTTCTTGAGACGTTATCGACTTCCAAACTAGCCAGACCTATCTAGTAGTCCTATGTAGTTCTGGCTGGCGCTGATAGCGCTTGACCGCCGGCCTATTTTTCGCGCGCTGACGAATGTTGCGCGGGGAGAGAACCAAGAATAGGAGACGCGCCGAACCGTGGCTGCTACCGAACATCAATATGACGCCTCATCGATTACCATCCTCGAGGGCCTCGAGGCCGTGCGTAAGCGGCCGGGTATGTACATTGGCTCAACTGGTGAGCGTGGCTTGCACCACCTGGTGTGGGAGGTTGTAGACAACTCCGTCGACGAGGCGATGGCGGGTTACGCCACCGATGTTGAGGTCACTCTGCTGGAAGACGGCGGCGTTCAGGTCCGCGATAACGGCCGTGGTATTCCTGTCGAAATGCACCCGTCGGGTATGCCGACGGTGCAGGTGGTTATGACTCAGCTGCACGCCGGCGGCAAGTTTGACTCCGAGTCCTACGCTGTTTCCGGTGGTCTGCACGGTGTGGGTATTTCGGTGGTTAACGCGCTGTCGACGCGTATGGAAACCGAGGTCATCCGCGATGGCTACACCTGGTACCAGAACTTCGACCAGGCTGTTCCGGAAGAAATTATCCGAGGTAAGAAGACGCGCGGCTCGGGTACCACGCAGCGTTTCTGGCCGGACCCGGAGATTTTTGAGACCACCGATTTCAAGTTCGACACCATTTCTCGCCGCCTGCGCGAGATGGCGTTTTTGAACAAGGGCCTGACCATCACGTTGGTGGACAAGCGTGTCTCCGAGGAGGAGCTCGAGGCCGAGGCTCTGGCGGAGCAGGCGGAGACCGAATCCGCTGAGATCGCCAAGGATGCGGTTGAGGAGCAGAAGGAGAAGGCAGAGAAGACCACCAAGCCGAAGGAGCGCCGCAAGGTCTTCCACTACCCGAATGGTCTGCGGGACTATGTCGAGACTCTGAACAAGTCGAAGAACATCATCCACCCGACCATCATTTCCTTCGATGCTGCAGGTGACGGCCATGAGGTCGAGATCGCCATGCAGTGGAACTCGGGTTACTCCGAGTCGGTGCACACCTTCGCCAATACCATTAACACCATTGAGGGTGGCACGCACGAAGAGGGCTTCCGTTCTGCGTTGACATCGCTGATGAACCGCTATGCGCGTGAGCACCGCCTGTTGAAGGAGAAGGAAAACAACCTCTCCGGCGAGGACTGCCGTGAAGGTCTCGCTGCCGTGATTTCGGTGAAGGTCGCCGATCCGCAGTTCGAGGGCCAGACGAAGACGAAGCTGGGTAACACCGAGGTGCGTTCCTTCGTCCAGCGCATGACTAATGAGCACATCGGTCACTGGCTAGAGGCCAATCCGGCCGAGGCCAAGGCCATTGTTAACAAGGCCATTGCTTCGGCACATGCCCGTCAGGCGGCTCGTAAGGCTCGTGACCTGGTGCGTCGTAAGTCCGCGACCGATCTTGGCGGTCTTCCGGGTAAGTTGGCGGACTGCCGTTCGAAGGATCCGAAGCAGTCCGAGCTGTTCATCGTGGAGGGTGACTCCGCAGGTGGTTCTGCAAAGGCAGGCCGAAACTCGCTGTTCCAGGCCATTTTGCCGCTACGCGGTAAGATCTTGAACGTCGAGAAGGCGCGCCTGGATAAGACGCTGAAGAATAACGAGGTCCAGGCCATTATTACGGCGCTGGGCACCGGTATTCACGACGAGTTCGACATCGAGAAGCTGCGCTACCACAAGATCGTGCTGATGGCCGACGCCGATGTCGATGGTCAGCACATTGCCACGCTGCTACTGACGCTGCTGTTCCGCCTGATGCGTCCGCTGATTGATGAAGGGCACGTCTACCTCGCCCAGCCGCCGCTGTACAAGCTCAAGTGGGCCAAGGGTGAGCCGGGCTACGCCTACTCAGATGCTGAGCGCGATCAGCTGCTGGAAGAGGGGCTGGCTGCCAACCGCAAGATCAACAAGGACGATGGTGTTCAGCGTTACAAGGGTCTCGGTGAGATGAACGCCGCTGAGCTGTGGGATACCACCATGGATCCGGATCACCGCGTGCTGCGTAAGGTCGCCCTCGAGGACGCGCAGAAGGCGGACGAACTGTTCACCATTCTGATGGGCGATGACGTCGCTTCACGACGTTCGTTCATCACCCGTAATGCGAAGGACGTTCGCTTCCTCGACGTCTAAGCCGATACCAAGTCTGGTTATCGGCTTGTCGGTTCCCCTGACAAAACCTCCGTTCAGCCATTAATGTTTATGAAATGGAAGATACTCGGGGAAGCATGGTCAACGGGGAACCGCCAGTCGAGCCACGTATTGTGCAGGAGACATTGCCAGATGGCTCCGTGACCCCGATGGCGCTTCGGTTTCCCGAAGGTTCGCCTCGGGGCATTGTCGTTATTTGGCCGGGCTTTGGCATGGGTGCTCGCTACTACCGGCCGATTGCCCAAGAGTTACAGCGTCGAGGTTTTTGCGTCCTGACCTCGGAGTTGCGCGGCCAGGGTAACCAAACTGCGGTGGCCACCCGCCGTCACAATTGGGGCTACCAGGATCTCGCGTCGGTGGATTATCCCTTGGCGGTGGCTTGTGCTCGGAAGGAATTCGACCATCTGGCAGCAGGGGAGAAGCTTCCCGTTTATTTGCTGTGTCATTCCATGGGCGGCCAGATTGCTTCTCTGTATTTGGCCCGACCGGAAGCGGATGTGGCCGGCGTGGTGATGGTCGGATCCGGCACCCCGCACTATAGGTGTTTTACTGGCAACGAGTACAAGCGGCTTCGTTACGGTGCACCATTTATGCAGGTGGTATCCCAGATTTTGGGTTATTGGCCGGCAGGCAGGTTCGATGTGGCTGGTTACGGTCGGCAGGCTCGCAATCATGTGGTGGAGTGGGCGCGCTTCTCGCGCACGGGCTTTCTGCGACCACGGGGTGCAGACATCGACTATGCCGCTGAGATGCCGAAAGTAACTACCCCAGCGTTATTGCTGAACTGTGGCGGTGACCGTGATTGCCCAGCGGAATCTGCGCAAGCGCTAGCTCGGATGTTGCCTAAGTCTGCGAAGTACGAGTTCATTGAGCAGCGCCTTGGCCATAATCGGTGGGCGCGTGAGCCACAGGCTGTGGTTGACCGTTTCGAGCGATTTATCGAGGAGAATTAAGCGGCAGTTCGCCGGCTGGTAATCTGCGCTTCTTAACGTAGATGCCTATGGCAACTTCACCTAAAAATATATCTGAATTTTCCCGTCGGCACTTCCTGCAGACCGCCGCTGGAGTCGGTGCTGTCACCGCTGCGAGCACGCTGCTGCCGCCATCGTTGCTCCATGCACTCGCGCAGCCCCGACCGGCTGGCTCCCTCGACCAGGTTGAGCACGTTGTCGTGTTGATGCAGGAAAACCGCTCTTTTGATCACTACTTCGGCACGCTCCGAGGTGTGCGGGGGTACAACGACAATTCCGCTTTGCCGGGCGTTTTCAACCAGAGTGGGGTCAGTCCATACCTGATTCGCAACGCCGCTAATCGCGGTGATCTCTCGGTGGAGTACATTGCAAGTTTGCCGCACGGTTGGGAAGACGGGCAGGTTGCACTAAATGGCGGCCGCTGTAACGGCTGGATCGAGGCCAAGGGTAAGGGCACGATGGCCTGTTATGACCGCCAGGACATCGCGTTCCAATTCGCTCTCGCAGAGACGTTCACTATCTGCGATGGTTACTTTTCCTCGATGCCTACGTCGACAAGCCCGAACCGCAACTACCTGTTTTCAGGTGATACCCGAAGGGAACCGTGGGGGACTGGAGCGGTTGGCAATGCGGCGTACGAGCCGACGCACCCGGGGTACAGGTGGCGCACGTATGCCGAGGATCTCTCGGCGGCTGGGGTGCCATGGCGCGTTTACCAGGAGTGGGATAACTACACGGACAACAACCTGGATTTCTTCGCCGCGTTTCGAAATATTGGCCGCAAGGTCATTCGTGAGGCCGGGCTGCCTGGTCGCGACATGACGGGCTTCCACGAGAAGCTGCTGGAACTGGGCGATGGGATGCCGCCAACTGCAGAGCAGCAGGAGATGGTCGACCGCCTGAATGCCGCTGTGGAGAAGCTGCCTGAGGCGGAACGGAATCTCTACGATCGTGCGCTTTACCGTCGCCAGCCGGGCACGCTCGCTGATGCTTTCCGACGGGACGTTGAATCCGGACAGCTGCCAAAGGTGTCCTGGATTGTGCCGTCGGCCGCGGAAAGCGAGCACCCGGGAGCGTCCTCGCCGATTCAGTCGGCGAATATCACTTACCGCCTGTTGGATGCGTTGGCCTCCAACCCGGAGGTGTGGGCCAAGACCGTCTTCCTGATTAACTTTGACGAGTTTGATGGTTACTTCGACCATGTGGTGCCGCCGCTGCCGCCGAAGAATGAGCCGGGGGAGTGGTACCTGGGCAAGCCGAAGGGGCTCGGTTTCCGCGTCCCGATGACTGTCATTTCACCGTGGTCGGTGGGTGGTTTGGTGTCCTCAGAGGTCTTCGATCACACTTCGGTGATCCGTTTCCTGGAGCAAGTCACCGGCGTGAGCTGCGGAAATATCACTGATTGGCGTCGTCGGGTATGTGGTGATTTGGTATCCACACTGGACTTCTCGGCGTCTACGGGAATGCAGCTTCCAGAGCAGCCGGGACCAGCGCCGGAGTTTGTGAAGCGCTGGGAGGCGGAGCCGGCCGGTGACTATCCTGTGCAGGAGTCCGAGCAGGCGACCGCGCTGCCGACACCGTACCGGCTGCACGCCTACCTCAAAGGCGGCAATCTTGTGCTGGTCAATGACGGTTCCCGTGAGGCTGTTTTCGCTGTTTACAGTGGCAATAAGGTGGAGCATCACACGGTGCTCGGTACGTTAGAGCTGCGAATTGGACTCCTGGAGCGCGAACTTACCGTGTGCGGCCCGGACCGCTTCCTGCGTGTATTCAGCAAGACGGCGAAAGAGTTGCCGGAGGTCACTTTGGAGCACGCGGCGGGACGTGTTCTAGTTGGCGGGCAGGACCGGACGGCTGATTATGTCCGTGATGGTTGGTACGAGGTTGAGCTGGCTGAAGGTGAGGCCACGGCGTATTACACGGGCCGGCTGGAGTCCGGCAATCGCATTCCGACCAGCCCGTTTACCCGAAAGAGTGACTAGGCCCTGTCCCCGGCTAAGTGCCGCCTTTGACCAGATCCCACGTCTCTGCGAATGACAGCTCTTCGCCGTTGGTGGTGAGGAGTATGTGTGCAAGTAGTGCGCCCAGTGCGGTGTTGCCAAAACTTAGTGGTTTCACGTGAAACGTTGCGTAAGCGACCGCCTGCGCTGCCGCAGAAATCGCGGGAAAGCTACGGTGACCAGCAATGACTCCTGAGCTGGCGGCGACAATAGCGCTGATTGTCCACGGCCTCGCAAGTGTAGCGTCGGCCAATTCCGGCACTGTGTCCACCAGTTCATCGGTAGCCGCCAGGATAGCGGCCTCGCTGAGAGGCTGAATCTGAGGCGCGCTCATTCTTGTACTCCGCGGGGCCTTGGGGAGCTCAACTTTCGCAGCAGCGCCATGTCGGTATCAATTACGCTTGCCGTAATTTCCCGGGCTTGACCTTGTTGAAGGGCTCTCGTGGCGGCGGATTCGATGGCGCGAATGACGGCCTCGTGTTTAGACACGCCCTCCATGTGCGCCAGCAGAGCCAAGGCGGTGTCCTGTTCTTTCGTGAGTCTCAAGGTCATCGCCATCGCATTTGCTCCCTGCTGCCTAGCTTGTGCCGTCTTATTCGTCTCTACTAGGCCTAAAACCCCAGATTTGATACCACAATGGTATCGAAAAGTTGCACACGGCGTCGTAAAGCGGGCTCTAAAGCCCTGTAGAATGGATGCGAACCTCTTTTAAGTAAAGGAAGCAGTCATTGAGCGACGATAACAACAACGACGGCTCATCTTTCGGAAGTGGAGTATTGGGCCACCAGGTTCGCCCGATCGACATCAATGAAGAGATGCAGTCGAGCTATATCGACTACGCCATGAGCGTGATTGTTGGCCGTGCGCTGCCGGAGATCCGTGATGGTCTCAAGCCGGTGCACCGCCGCATTCTCTACGCCATGTTCGACAACGGCTACCGCCCGGAGCGCGGCTATGTGAAGTCCGCAAAGCCGGTTTCGGACACGATGGGTAACTACCACCCGCACGGCGACATCGCTATTTACGACACCATGGTGCGCATGGCGCAGCCGTGGTCCATGCGCTATCCGCTTGTCGACGGTCAGGGTAACTTCGGCTCCCGCGGTGACGACGGCCCCGCAGCTATGCGTTACACCGAGGCCCGTCTGACGCCGTTGGCCATGGAAATGGTGCGCGACATTCGCGAAAACACCGTCGATTTCCAGCCGAACTACGACGGTCGTACGACAGAGCCGGTTATTCTGCCGTCGCGTGTCCCGCAGCTGTTGATGAACGGCTCCGGCGGTATTGCCGTCGGTATGGCCACCAACATCCCACCGCACAACCTCCGTGAGGTCGCGGATGCCATCAACTGGTGCCTGGACAACCCGGAAGCGGATGAAAAGACCACGCTGGATGCGGTCATGGAGCGCATCAAGGGCCCGGATTTCCCAACTGCCGCCCAAATTGTCGGCGATAAGGGCATCAAGGAGGCCTACACCACCGGCCGTGGTTCGATTCGCATGCGCGGTGTGACCTCGATTGAGCAGGAGGGCACCCGTCAGTCGATTGTCATCACTGAGCTGCCGTACCAGGTCAACCCGGACCGCATGATTGCCAACATCGCGGATCAGGTCAAGGACGGGCGTCTGCAGGGCATTGCCTCGATTGATGACGAATCTGACCTGAAGTGGGGCATGCGTATCGTCGTCAAGCTCAAGCGCGACGCCGTACCGCGTGTGGTGCTGAACAACCTGTACAAGCACTCCCAGCTGCAGACCAGCTTCGGTGCGAACATGCTCGCCATCGTCGACGGTGTGCCGCGTACGCTGCGCATTGACCAGATGGTGACGCTGTATGTCGCCCACCAGATTGAGGTCATTGTTCGACGGACCCAGTTCCGCCTGGACGAGAAGGAAAAGCGCGCCCATATCCTGCGCGGCCTGGTCAAGGCTCTGGATATGTTGGACGAGGTCATCGCCCTGATTCGCCGGTCCGCCACGGTTGATACCGCGCGCACGGGCCTGATGGGTCTGCTCGAAATCGACGAGATTCAGGCTGACGCCATTTTGGCGATGCAGCTGCGTCGCCTGGCTGCTCTGGAGCGCCAGAAGATCATTGACGAGTTGGCTGAGATCGAGCTCGAGATCGCCGACCTGAAGGACATCCTGGCCAAGCCGGAGCGTCAGCGCGCCATCGTCAAGGAAGAGCTGGGCGAGGTCGTGGAGAAGTACGGCGATGACCGTCGTACCCAGATTGTGGCCGCTGAGGGCGACGTCACCGAAGAGGACCTCATCGCCCGCGAAAACGTGGTTGTGACCATTACTTCCACGGGCTACGCCAAGCGCACCAAGGTCGATGCCTACAAGGCCCAGCGCCGTGGTGGCAAGGGCGTGCGCGGTGCGGACCTGAAGCAGGACGACATTGTCCGCCACTTCTTCGTCTGCTCCACGCACGACTGGATTCTGTTCTTCACCAACAAGGGTCGCGTCTACCGACTCAAGGCCTACGAACTGCCGGAGGCCACTCGCGCCGCCCGCGGCCAGCATGTCGCCAATCTGCTGGAGTTCCAGCCGGAGGAGCGCATCGCCGAGGTGCTGCAGATTCAGAGCTACCAGGACAGCCCGTACCTGGTGCTGGCCACCAGCGAGGGCAAGGTAAAGAAGTCCCGTTTGGAGGACTACGAGTCCGCTCGTTCCGCTGGCCTGATTGCCATCAACCTGCGCGAAGGCGACTCCCTCATCGGTGCCCGTCTGTGCTCTGCTGACGATGACCTGCTGCTCGTCTCCGAGCGCGGCCAGGCTATCCGCTTCACCGCCTCCGACGACGCGCTGCGCCCGATGGGCCGCGCCACTGCCGGTGTCCAGGGCATGCGCTTCAAGGGCGACGACAAGCTGCTCAGCATGGTCGTGGTCGAGGAAGAGCACAACCTGCTGGTCGCAACGACCGGCGGCTTCGGCAAGAAGACCAAGCTCAGCGAGTACACCCCGCAGAACCGCGGCGGTATGGGCGTGCTGACGCTCAAGTACGACCCGAAGCGTGGTCCGCTGATGGGCGCCCTGGTGGTGGACAACGACGACGAAATCTTCGCTGTCACCTCCGCCGGCGACATCATCCGCACCAACGTCAACGAGATTCGCGCCACCTCGCGTGCCACTAAGGGCGTGCGCCTGGTCAACCTCGCTGACGGCGTGGAACTGCTGGCTATCGACCGCAACGTCGAGGATGAGGGCGAAGAGACCGCTTCTAAGGTCTCTGAGGCCGGAACCTTGGACGTAGTCCCGAAGCGCACCGGCGCCACCAAGAGCACCGGTGCTGCCGAGTCCGGTGACTCGGAGGCGGAGAAGGAGTAAGCGCATGGCCGAAACTAACTTGGTAGTCGACAAGGTGAGCCCCTGGTCCGCCATGCGCATTACGGCGGCCACTGGTTTCATTTGCTTCCTCGTCTGGCTTGCCGCGGTTGGCCTGCTCTACCTCTTGCTCTCCGGGATGGGATTGCTCGCTCCGATTAGTGAAATGGTCGGCGGGGAGGATTCCATCAGCGCGGGTCTCGTCCTTGGCCTGGCGGCCGCTGTAGGAGCGCTGTGGTGGGTGCTGTCGATTGGGCTCATGGCCCTCGGCGCGGTTATCTACAACGCTTGCGGCGGTCTCGTCGGAGGTCTCAAGATTTCGCTTGCCGACGACAGCTAGGCTGCCTAGCCTCCCGCTGGCCCCGGTGTCACCCCCGTTCGGTGGCCCCGGGGCCGCGTTGGTTCAGAGGTGTTTTCAGTGATCTGGTTATGGAGTAGCCGTAATGACTACTTAATGACTACTTTTTAACTCAATATTTAGGCCTCTGACCAGGCGATTTGTGAAGTGTCATGGTTACGGGTTAAGTTATATCTCGTTCCACGGGGCCTATAGCTCAGGCGGTTAGAGCACTTCGCTGATAACGAAGGGGTCGGAGGTTCAAGTCCTCCTAGGCCCACTGCCGAACAAGGTATAATTGCTCGGTGTACGGGGCTTTAGCTCAATTGGTAGAGCACCTGCTTTGCAAGCAGGAGGTCAGGGGTTCGATTCCCCTAAGCTCCACAAGGAACAAAATCCCCCGGTCGTAAGGCCGGGGGATTTTTGCGTTTTGGGGGTTAAACGAGGGTTAAACGACAAAATGGGGTTAAGTGACAAAAAGTGTGTCTGATTTTCA
>NZ_KV821797.1:0-19900 GCF_001815745.1 Corynebacterium sp. HMSC064E07
CCCGGAAAAGACACACTTTTCTTTACTTAACCCCACGCCGACGCCCAGCGCACCACTAACCAAAAGCAAAAAACGCCAGCTCCAACCGGAACTGGCGTTTAGAATTGCGACCCTGACGGGACTTGAACCCGCGACCTCCGCCGTGACAGGGCGGCGCGCTAACCAACTGCGCCACAGGGCCATCATGATTTTTAGTGGTACTCCCAACGGGATTCGAACCCGTGTTGCCGCCGTGAAAGGGCGGAGTCCTAGGCCTCTAGACGATGGGAGCCCGACTTAACGCTGCAAAGAGTTGCCCACTCAGTGGCACACTCCGCGTACACCTGCAGTGTCTGAACATTGCATTTGCGCGCGCTCTTGGCAACGTAAAGAACTATAGAGGATAAGTACCCTTTTCCCAAAATCCACGGTTGAACTGGAGTTTCTTACTATTTCCGCGGACGCTACTAGTACTCAGATAAGCTCGCAACTATGGCAATTCCGGATTTCATTGTTCAGCTCCGTGAAAAAGTGGGCCACGCTCCGCTCTGGCTCCCCGGTGTCACGGCTATCGTCATTCGCGATGTTCCGCCGAATGCACCGATGTACGCCTTGCCCGAGGTCTTGCTGGTTCGTCGCTCCGATAATGGTGAATGGACCCCAGTCACCGGAATTATCGACCCGGACGAGCAGCCTCACGACGCCGCCGTGCGAGAGGTAAAGGAAGAAACGGGACTCGATGTCACAGTTGAGGCCCTGCTTGGAACTGGCGCCGTTGGCCCTATCGAACACCTCAACGGCGATGTTTCCTCATATCTGGATATCTCCATGCGCTGCAGTGTTGTTGGCGACGACGTCCCCTATGTCGCTGATGATGAATCCACTGATGTCGGATGGTTCCAGATCTCACAGATGCCACCGATGAAGCCACGCTTCCGCTTGATAGTCGCCGATGCAGTGGCGCAGCTTAAGCACCCGGCGGGCTTCAAGCCACGGATGGGCTACCACAAGCGGGAGAAGTAGGTGCCACAGAGGGCAAATACAGGCAAGATACTACAAAACCCCAGGCTGTTGATGACCTGGGGTTTTGCGTGCTTGTGGGCCCTGCGGGGCTCGAACCCGCGACCTGCGGATTAAAAGTCCGTAGCTCTACCAGCTGAGCTAAAGGCCCGCGCAACAAAATAGCCTAGCAATTACGCGCTTGTTTTTAATAATTGCCCTCCGGAGTTTTGCCCTGCCCGCGTCGATAAGTTCACACCCCGGAACTTTTTACCCCTCCTGTCCGACTGAATTAATAAGCAGGAATACTGCGGGCACTTGATGCAGGCTTCGACAAATCCGACGAAGTACACGCATCGTTTATGTCTACTTTTTCAGTCGAGGAAACATGGATGTCGTCGATATATCTCGTTGGCAATTTGGCATAACCACCGTCTACCACTTCATTTTTGTCCCACTGACAATTGGTCTAGCTCCGCTCGTCGCGCTCATGCAGACACTGTGGGCCACGACGAAAAATGACCTTTGGTACCGAGCGACGCGGCTTTTCGGCACCATCTTCATTATTAACTTCGCCATGGGCGTAGCCACGGGTATCGTCCAGGAATTCCAGTTCGGTATGAACTGGTCGGAGTACTCCCGCATGATCGGTGATGTCTTCGGCGGCCCGCTGGCTCTTGAAGGCCTCATCGCATTCTTCCTGGAATCCACTTTCCTGGGACTGTGGATTTTCGGCTGGGGGCGTATTCCCACCTGGATGCACACGCTCTCGATTTGGATTGTCGCTATTGCGGTGAATATCTCGGCGTATTTCATCATCGTCGCCAATTCGTTCATGCAGCATCCTGTAGGCGCGGTCTACAACCCGGAAACCGGCCGCGCAGAGCTTACAGACTTTGGCGCACTGTTGACCAACTCCACTGCCTTGGCAGCTTTCCCGCATGCCGTGGCCAGCTCTTTCCTTACCGCCGGCACGCTCGTTGTCGGCGTCAGTGGCTGGTGGCTGGTTCAGAGCCGCCGCGGTGGCCAGAGCAATACTGTTCACGAACGGACGTTTCACAAGTCCATGAAGGTCGGGCTCTGGACAACTGTGCTCAGCTCGCTGGCGGTGTTTATCACCGGCGATATCCAGGCCAAGCTTATGTTCGAGCAGCAGCCGATGAAGATGGCATCGGCCGAGTCCCTGTGCCACACGCAGACAGATCCAATGTTCTCGATTCTGACCGTCGGTACGCACAACAATTGCGACTCGGTGCTGCATCTCATCGAGGTGCCATGGGTGCTGCCTTTCCTGGCCGAGGGCAAGTTCAGTGGCGTCACGCTCCAGGGCGTGCAGGACCTGCAAGAAAAAGCTGAGGCGGTCTTCGGCCCAGGCAATTACTCTCCGAATCTGTTCGTCACATACTGGTCTTTCCGCGCCATGATTGGGCTCATGGTCGGTTCTCTGGCTATCGCGTTTTTCGCTTGGCTATTTACTCGCAAGGGGCGCGTGCCGACGGGCAAGCGAGCCCGCATTTTCGCCGCTTGCAGTATCCTCGCGATTCCGTTCCCGTTCTTGGCCAGCAGCGCTGGCTGGATCTTTACGGAGATGGGCCGTCAGCCCTGGATTGTGCACCCGAACCCGGATCACGCGGGCGACCCGCGCACCGAGCTGATTCGCATGACCGTCGATATGGGTGTGTCCGACCACGCACCGGCCACGGTGATTATCACCCTGGTGGGCTTTACCCTGCTCTACCTGATTTTGGCAGTGGTGTGGTTCTGGTTGATTCGCCGCGCAGTTATTGCCGGACCTCCGACCGAATCCGCTGAGGCTATCAACGCCATCGGCAATGACCCCGAGCACGCTGGCCCGTCGTCACCAATCGCTACCAATCTGGGCGCGATCATCTCGTCTCCGGTTCGATTCAACAAGGTCCATGCCCAGTCCGCTGCCAGCCCCGACTCCGAAGTCTCCGCGACTGAGGACACAAAGTAGATAAGGATGTATCTCTGACATGTTCGGATTAGATCTTCCCGTTTTGTGGTTTATCCTGATCGCGTTCCTCTTCGCTGGCTACTTCCTGCTCGAGGGCTTTGACTTCGGCGTCGGAATGCTGCTGCCGTTCGTTGGCCGCGATGAACCGCGTCGTAAAGCGATGCTCGGAACTATCGGGCCGGTATGGGACGGCAACGAAGTGTGGCTAATTACCGCTGGCGGCGCGCTCTTCGCGGCATTTCCGGAATGGTATGCGTCCATGTTTTCCGGCTTCTACCTGCCGCTCTTCCTGATTCTGGTGGCGTTGATTGTCCGTATTGTCGGGCTGGAATGGCGCTTCAAAGTCAACGATGAGCGCTGGCGCGCCTGGTGCGACCGCGCAATCATCTTCGGCTCCTGGTTGCCGCCGATTCTGTGGGGCGTAGCGGTCGCGAACCTGGTGCGTGGTGTCCCGCTGAATGCCGACAAGAACTTGGACTCCGGCTTTAGTACCCTGCTCGGGTTGCTGAACCCGTACGCCCTGGTCGGCGGGATTGCGTTTGCGGCTGTGTTCGCTCTTCACGCAGTTACGTTCCTGCGGCTGAAGACCGCCGGCAAGCTACGCGACGAGGTCGGCAACGCCGCTCGAATTCCGGCACTGTCGGCGCTGATATTTGGCGGCGTGTTCCTCATCTGGACACAGCTGGGCTACGGAAAGACCTGGCTGTGGGCTGTTGTCGTCATCGCCGTCGCGGGGTTGGTCATTGCCATCTCCGCAACCGTAGGCAACCGCGATGGCATCGCTTTTTCCGCAACCGCCGTCACCGTGACTGCCGTCACCACCGTTGTCTTCGGCGCCATGTACCCGTACCTGATGCCGACGACGCTTGCCGACGGAGTCTCCCTCGATATCTGGAATTCCGCCTCTAACCCCTACACGCTGAAAATCATGACCTGGACCGCGCTGGTGATTACCCCACTGGTGATTGCCTACCAGGCGTGGACATACTGGGTATTCCGCAAGCGGTTGATGGCTGAACGTAAGGTCTCGCAGTAGACCGTCCGTTGGAGGTTAGTTTCTAAAAAGTGGCACCTGTCGATCCGAAACTATTCAAGCTGTCGGCCCCAGCCTGGCGTTGGGTCATTTTCGCGGGCGCACTGACCGCCGCGAGCACAGGTGCCACAATCGCGTTGGGGCTGGCGATCGGCACTATTACGGCGCAGGTTCTGGGTGAGGCAACTCCTAATTGGACATTATTCGCGCTGATAGCCACGGCCGCTGTACTCGTTCGGGTGGCCTGCTCCTACGCGCTCGTGCGTTTCGGCCAATCTGCGGGTGCACGCGTGGCCACAGACCTGCGCAGCCGGGCACTGCGAGCCCTGGCTCTGCGCGATCCTCGCACTGTCGACACCGCGCACTGGCGCGCATTGCTTTCGGTCGGGCTCGATGGTGTGGCCGTCTACGTGGCGGACTTCCTCCCCGCACTGGTGGCCGCAGCGCTGGCTACCCCGATGGCATTGGTCGCAGTCGCATGGTTGGACCTCCCATCGGTTGCCATCGCGGTTGTCACGCTGCCTCTTATTCCGCTGTTCATGTGGCTGGTAGGTCGCCTCACTGAGGGCCGCACAGAACGCCGTCTGGCCGACATCGGCACGGTGCGTGGTCAGATTCTCGACCTGGTCATCGGCCTGCCAACGCTCAAAGCGCACAACATGGCCGACACCCCCAGCGAGGAAATCAAGCGCCTGTCGACCCGCCACCGGAAATCCACCATGGAGGTCCTGCGCATCGCTTTCCTATCCGCGTCGGTCCTGGAATTCCTCACCACCCTGTCAATCGCCCTCATCGCCGTCGGCATCGGTTTCCGACTTCTGGGAGGCCACATGACGCTGGCAACCGGCCTGGCAGTGCTCATCATCGCCCCAGAAATCTATGGCCCGGTGCGCCAGGTTGGCCAGAAATTCCACGCCGCCCAGGACGGTGTGGTCGCTGCCACCGAAGTCACGGAACTGTTAGACAAGGACGCTGGCCAGACTCCAAACTCCACAGACACCACCTCTGAAACTGTGGAAGAGGTGGCCGAAGGAACGTCGTCAAGCAGTGTCCACAGCGCCCCCACGGTCGTGTTCGAACGCCTTTCCGCGCCGGGGCGAGACGGCGTGCGGCCAAGTGAATTAAGCGCCATCGCGCAGCCAGGCACAGTGACGGTGCTGGCGGGGCCGAACGGCGTGGGCAAGACGACAGCGCTGCTTGCGGTCGCCGGCATCGTGCACGAGGGGTTGGAAGGCTCCGTAACTATTCGCGACGGCCAGCGCATTCTCCGTGACCAGGATCTGCTGCGGCGCATCGCGTGGCTGCCCCAGCGCCCAGTGTTGGACGCAGCGACGGTGGGAGACAATTCGCGGCGCTCGCTCGGGCAACGTCAGCGGGAGGCGCTTCGGCGCGAGCTTGCCGACGACACCCGCGACCTCGTCCTCCTCGATGAACCGACAGCTCACCTGGATGCCGACAGTGCGCAGTCCGTGATTAGGCTCCTGCACGCACGTGCCCGGCGCGGAGCCACAGTGATTGCCACCAGCCATGATCCGCTGTTGATTGCGGCCGCCGACGGCGTGGTGGAGGTGCAGTCGCGATGACTACTCTGCAAGCGCTTCGTCGCCTGGTGAAACCCCGCGACCTGGTTTGGCCGGTGTTGGCGGGCACCATCACGCTGCTGTCCGCGCTGAGTCTGACCGTGGTGTCGGCGTGGCTGATTACGCGTTCTTGGCAGATGCCACCGCTGATGGACATCACCTTGGCGGTGACGTCTGTGCGCGCGCTGGGTATTTCGCGAGCTGCGTTTCGATACCTCGACCGGTTGGTCTCCCACGATGTGGCGTTGCGCACCGCCGAGCGCTCGCGCGTGAAGCTATGGGAGCATTTCGTGGCCGACCGTACGCTGGCGCTGCGTGAGCGTTCCGATATTGTCACAGCGCTTGGGGCGAATATTGACGCACTTGCCGATGCCGTCGTGCGATCAATAGTGCCCGCATTGGTGGCGCTGATGACCTCTCTCATCGCCGTCATTTTTGTGGCTCTACTCTCGCCTGCCGCTGCGGTTCTCCTGGCGGTGGGACTGCTTCTGGCCGGCGGTGTTGCTCCTTACCTGACGTATCGCACCACTGCGCGCTCAAGTCAGCGTCGCGCGGCCGCGCTTCAGTCGCATGCCGCTGCCGTCGAAGCGCTGCTTTCCGACGCCGCCGGCCTGCGTATCCACGGCCAGTTGGATGAGGCAGTCTCTGCCGCGTCATCCTCCAGCAAAACGGTTGCGGCCATCGATGACGCCGCAGGTCGAGCAAATGCCCGCGCCTCCGCACTGAGCACCGCGGCTAGCGTGTTGACCGCTGTCCTGACCGTGGTCGTAGCGTCGTGGTTAGTGACGGATTCGGCCGGGGGCGCTGGCGGCGGTTTGCTGCACTCTCCCGAGTGGCTGACGGTTCTGGTTCTGGTGCCGCTGGCGGCTTTTGAGTCGGTTGGTCCGCTGCCAGCTGCTGCGCAAACACTGGCGCAATCGAGGGAAGCCTTGCTGACGCTCGCGTCAAGTGCGAGTGAATCAGGGGAAGCGGATGCCATGCGCTCAGCCCCAGTCCCCACAGCGCCAATCCACACGTCCCCGCTCGCTCAGAACCACCTGACGGTTCGGCCAACGCTGCAGCTAGAAGACTTGATAGTGGGCTATCCCGACGACAACAGTTCGAATACTGCGGAAGAGCCCGCTGCCCAGCCAGCTCAACTGCCGATGCAAAACTTCGAGGTCACCTTCGGCGACTACCGGGAGATCACGGCGCCGTCGGGAAGCGGAAAGACGACGCTGCTGAAAACAATCGCCGGACTAATCCCGCCGATTGCGGGCACGGTGACCATCGCTGACGGAGACGGACGCGAGCTGTGGCGCAGTGCGGCAAGTGCCGGCGAGCCCCACGAAAACACGGAGCAGTGCGACTTGGTGCGTTTTATCGCCGAGGATGAGCACATCTTCGCCACGACTGTGCGGGACAACATCTCTATTGGTAACCCGCAGGTCAGCGACGATGACATTTACTCCGTGCTGGACGCCGTGGGCCTGCGCGATTGGGTCGATGCCGCACCCGACGGCCTGGACACGATTCTGGACAGCGGCGCGGACAGTCTCTCGGGTGGTCAGCGGCGCAGGCTCATTCTCACCCGTGCGCTTGTCAGCACAGCGCCAATCCTGCTTCTCGACGAACCCACCGAACACCTCGACGAAGAGTCGAACCACATCCTGGAAATTCTCCGCAATACCACCGACCTGCCCGGTGGGAGGGGTCGCCGAACGGTGATCGTCGTCAGGCATCCGCGGACGCAGCGCTAACCGGGGCGATCCGATCCGCCAGATAAAACAGATTCGAAAACGGCAGTTCAGCGTGACACAATACTGTACGTGTTAGATACCTCCTCGAGTCCGCTCAGCGCCGCCAAGCCCGCCGATGCCACGTCCGCGCACATGCACATCGGCCCCTTTGAGCTCGCTTCCCCCGTGGTACTCGCTCCGATGGCCGGTGTCACCAACGTGGCATTCCGCACGCTGTGCCGCGAGCAGGAGCTGCAGCGTACAGGCACGGTCTCGGGCCTCTATGTCTGCGAGATGGTCACCGCCCGCGCATTGGTCGAACGCAATGAAAAGACCATGCACATGACCACCTTCGCGCCCGACGAGAACCCCCGCAGCCTGCAGCTCTACACCACTGACCCGAAGTGGACCTACGAGGCCGCGAAGATGATCGTCGACGAAAACCTCGCCGACCACATCGACATGAACTTCGGTTGCCCGGTACCGAAGGTCACCCGCAAGGGCGGCGGCTCGGCGCTGCCGTACAAGCGCCGTCTCTTCGGCAACATCGTCGCCGCAGCGGTCAAAGCCACTGAGGGCACGGACATCCCGGTGACCGTGAAATTCCGCGTCGGTATCGACGACGAGCACCACACGCATCTCGATGCCGGCCGCATCGCCGCTGAGATGGGCGCCCAGGCTGTGGCTCTGCATGCCCGCACCGCAGCGCAGCGCTACTCCGGCCACGCTGACTGGTCGCAGATCGCGCGGCTGAAGGAGCACATGGTCGACTCCGGCTACAGCGATATCCCAGTGCTTGGCAACGGCGATATCTTCGCCTCCACCGATGCCCGCAAAATGCTCGACGAGACCGGCTGCGACGGTGTCGTCGTCGGTCGCGGCTGCCTTGGCCGCCCGTGGCTGTTCGCGCAGTTGTCCGCCGAGCTGCGTGGCGAAGAAGTGCCGCCGGCACCAACATTTGGTGAGGTCGCGGGGATTATCCGTCGTCACGCGGAACTGCTCGTGGAGCACGAGGGCGAGCGTAAGGGCTGCCGCGACCTGCGCAAGCACATTGCCTGGTACCTGCGGGGATACCCTGCCGGCAGTGAGGTGCGGAAGTCTCTTGCGCGCGTCGATTCGCTGGCAACGCTCGACGAGATTCTCGCACCGCTTTACGACGGCCCCAGCGCCCACGCCCGCCCGGAGGACGCCGACGGCGCCCGCGGCCGACAGGGGTCCCCTGCAAAGGTGGTCTTGCCGGAGGGCTGGCTGGACGACCCGGAGGACGACACCGTGCCTGAAGGCGCGGAGATTATGCACTCCGGTGGCTAAGCTTCGGTTCTGAGCGAGTGTTTACATAACTTTACGAGGGGTAATTGGGGGCTCCCCACTAACGCGCGACGTTGTTGAGGATTGCCTACTATGGAACGCATGCGCACTGTCTACCGAGAACAAATGGACAACTTGGCTCACAGCCTGATTGTGATGTGTGACCGAGTTGGCTCCATGCACAAGCTTGCGAACAAGGCCCTCTTCGAGGCTGATTTGGTCTCGGCTGAAACAGTTCTTTCCCAGATTGATTCTCTCGAGGACCTGCGCCAGGATGCGGAGCAGCGAGCCTTCGAGCTGTTGGCCCGCGAAGCTCCTGTGGCTGGTGATCTCCGACAGATTGTCAGTGGCCTCTACATTGTCGAGGACATCTCCCGCATGGGCGCATTGAGTGTGCATATTGCCAACGTTGCCCGGCGTCGCCACCCGAACAAGGCACTGCCGGAGCCCGTGGAGGGGTTCTTCCGCGAGATGGCCTCTGTATCTGAACAGATGACGCACGAAACCCGTCAGGTGCTTATCGACTACGACGTCGACCAGGCATTGGCCTTGGATAAGACCGATGACAGCATCGATGACATTCACCAGCACCTGTTTACGCTGACCAACGACGATAATTGGCCGCACTCCCCTGCGCGGACAGTGGATGTCACTCTGCTGAGCCGCTTCTACGAGCGTTACGCGGATCACGCTGTCGAGGTTGCCGCCCGGATTATTTACCTGGCCACCGGTTACAAGCGCGATGTCTACCTGGACAAGCTTGAGGACGAACGCGACCAGCGCAGCTTTAACCAACGCCTGCAGGCCTTGGAGCGTCACCTGCGGATGTAGGTCCGTGAAGCTGCAGGCTGTTGGGGGGGGGCTGGGCTGTAGGGCTGCTGGGCGGGGCTGGGTGTTGGGCTGAGCTGTAGAGATGTTGGGGGTGGCTGCTGGCCTGGGGCGCGGGTTTTTAGGCCGGAGTGGAGCCGTTTTTAAGCCTCACCAGGCTAAACACCTCCCCAGCCAAACACTGCCCCAGCCCGAGAAACTGACTAGGTTTATGACACTTTACTGCGAGTAAACGCTATTCACCTGTCATAAACCTAGTCAGTAACTGTTTGATCCCGCCACAAAAACTGTTTTCCCCGGCACAAATCACCTCCGCGGTTAGACAATCAGGTGGAAAAACATGTGCGCGACATAGCAATCTCATAAACTGCAACAACAATAAGAACCCCGTACCTCGCGTGAAGACGCGTGAAGTACGGGGCTCTTTCTTTTTGCTTCTTACGGCATACGCAAAGCGTTTAGCCGAAGCGACCGGAGATGTAGTCCTCGGTTTCCTTCTTGTCTGGATTCTCGAAGATCTTCTTGGTCGGGCCAACCTCAACCAGGCGACCCGGCTTACCGGTTGCCTCGAGGGAGAAGAATGCGGTCTGATCGGACACACGAGCTGCCTGCTGCATGTTGTGGGTCACGATGACGATGGTGAATTCTTCCTTCAGCTCATGAATCAGGTCCTCGATTGCCAGGGTGGAAATCGGGTCCAGTGCGGAACACGGCTCATCCATCAGCAGAACTTCCGGCTCAACTGCAATTGCACGTGCGATGCATAGACGCTGCTGCTGACCACCGGAGAGGCCGCCACCCGGCTTGTCCAGGCGGTCCTTGACCTCATCCCAGAGGTTGGCGCCGCGCAGGGACTTCTCGGCAACCTCCTGGAGATGAGCCTTGTTCTTAACACCGGCCAACTTCAGCCCAGCCACGACGTTGTCCTCGATGGACATGGTCGGGAACGGGTTCGGGCGCTGGAACACCATACCGATGGTGTTACGAACAGAGACCGGATCGATCTTCGGGCCATAGATGTTTTCGCCGTCGAGAAGCACCTCGCCAGTGACGTAGGCACCCGGGATGACCTCGTGCATACGGTTCAGCGAACGGAGCACGGTGGACTTACCACAGCCGGACGGGCCAATGAATGCGGTAACGGAACGCGGCGGGACGTGCAGGTCGACGTTCTGCACAGCGTGGAAATCGCCGTAGTAGATGTTGACATCGTTAAGGTCTAGGCGCTTAGCCATGGTCTTTCAAAAACCTTCCTTGAAATAGCGGACGTTAGGCGCCCAGCATTAACTGCTCTTGACGGAGAACTTGGCGGATACGAAGCGCGCCAGGATATTGATGAGGGCAATGATGAGAACCAGCGTGAGCGCTGCGCCCCACATCTTGTCGAATGCCGCACCGGTATTACCGGCCTTGTACATGTCCAGCATGAACAGCGGCAGCGAGGACTGCGACTGGCCGAACGGGTTATAGGTGATGATTCGCGAGGTTGCAACCAGGATCAGCATCGGTGCGGACTCACCCATGACGCGGGCGACGGCCAGCATGACGCCGGTGACGATGCCCGACAGTGCGGTCGGGAGCACAATCTTCAAAATGGTCTTCCACTTCGGAACACCCAGAGCGTAAGAGGCTTCACGCAACTCGTGCGGAACGATGCGCAGCATTTCCTCGGTGTTGCGCACAACGATCGGCAGCATCAGCAGAACCAGCGCCAGCGAGACAGCGAAACCGGAACGGCTCATGCCGAACATGACCACCCACATCGAGTAGATGAACAGCGACGCGACGATCGACGGCACACCGGAGAGGATGTCGACCATGAAGGTGGTGACCTTGCCCAGACGGGAGTTACCTGCATACTCGACCAAGTAGATGGCGACGAAGATACCGAACGGCACGGTCATGAGAGTCGTGACCAGAGCCTGAACCAAGGTACCGACGATTGCGTGAGCAACACCACCGGCAGACGCACCAACAGTGACACCACGCTGGGAAGCAGTCCACCACTCACCACTCAGCAGTGACGGGGTGCCTCGGACGACAAGCTCGAAGAGAACCCACACCAGCGGGATCAGGGCAAGAGCCATGCAGCAGTAAATGAGGACCGTGGAGACGTTGTCTGCCACCTTGCGGGAACCCTTAATTTGGGTGAAAGCCGACTCCGTGGTGGGGACCATGTCTGCAGGGCCGTGAGGCGAAGAATCAGTAGTTGAACTAGTCATTGTTACTTCTCGTTTCTTTTCCTACGACCTTGCTACTTCTTCGCAATCATTCGGGCTGCGGAGTTGACCACGAAGGTCAGCAAGAACAGCACCAAACCTGCGGACATGTATGCGCCGGCCTTGAGGTTGTCATTGAACTCTGGTGCCGCATTAGCAATTGCGGTTGCGAAGGTGGTACCACCATCGAAAAGCGAGCCACGGAATGCCGAGGACGGGGAGATCACGAGGTAGAGAGCCATCGTCTCACCGAGAGCACGTCCCAGACCCAGCATCGAGCCGGAGATAAAGCCAGAACGACCGAATGGCAGAATAGCCAGCTTGACCATCTCCCAACGGGTCGCACCGAGAGCCAGCGATGCCTCAATGTGACCACGCGGGGTCTGAACAAAGACCTCACGGGTGGTAGCCGCGATAACCGGCAGAATCATAATTGCCAGCACAATGCCACCGGTGAAGAGGTTTCGACCGGTCTCGAATGCCGGCGAGTTTGGGTACAGGGCAAACATCGGGATAAAGCCCAGTGTCTTAGCCAACCACCCGTACAGACCAGCCAAGGCCGGACCGAGAGCCATAAAGCCCCACAGACCGTAAACAATCGACGGCACTGCGGCCAGCAAATCCACGAGGTAACCCAGCGGCTTGACCATCTTCTTTGGAGCATAGGCAGTCAGGAAGATGGCAATACCCAGCGCAACCGGCATAGCCAGAATCAGCGCCAGGATGGAAACCGCGACGGTCACCAGAAACATGTTCGGAATACCGAAGTACATGGCGGAGGTATCCGCCAGGTTCCATCGTTCGGTGTAGGTGAAGAAGTTCGCTTCGTTACGGGACATTGCCGGAACTGCGCGCAGGAGCAGGAACACTGCAATTGCGATGATGGCAGCAGTCACCAATGCGGAAGATCCTACCGCCAGAATCTTGAAGATTCGGTCACCAGGACGAACAACGCCGGTCTGAATGGCTTGCTCTTCCGAGCTCTCGTCGCCGGAGGAATCCACCTGCGGTGCTGAGGACTGCAACAGACTGCTGTCTACAGCCTCCTGCTTCCCTTCAATGGGAGTCGAGGAACTCATGATCTCATTTCCTAAGTAGAAGTGATTTGTGCTTCAACGCACATGAAGACCGATTGGCCTCAGTACCCCTCTACGAGCGGTACCCAATCAACTGAGGTGTCGATATATAAAGCCAACCGGTCTACGTCAGGTTTTCGGCCTACAGCTCAAATCTGCGTGGCCGGCTGAAGTGACCCTCGCGCCAACTGGGGTAACGACAGAGCTCACTCTGCTTTCACCCGCGTTGCACGCAAAGAATTACTTGATAGCGTCAACCGCTGCGGACAGCTTGTCCTTGAACTCACCTTGAACCGGGATGTAACCCAGCTCTTCGAGCTCTGGGCCCTGGCCCTCTTCCAGAACAACCTTCAGGAAGTTCTTAACCAGGTCACGAGTCTGCTCGTCGTAACCAGCGGAGCAGACGATTTCGTAAGTGGTCAGAACCAGCGGGTAAGCGCCTTCCTCATCCATTGCGAACAGAGCGTCGGTGTCAACAACCATGTTGTGACCCTCAGTCTTGAACGTGACGGAATCCAGAGCCTTACCGACGGTGTCGTTGTTCAGCTCAACCGGACCATGACCGAAGTCCATCTTGGCGATGCCCAGGTCCTTGTCCTCAGCGAAGCCAGCCTCGACGTAGGTGATAGCACCGTCGATGTTGGCGACCTCGTTGACAACACCAGCCGAGCCGTTAGCACCCTGGCCAGTAGCAGTCGGGAAGGACTTGGAAGCCTCGTGCTGCCACTGCTCCGGAGCAGCTGCGCTCAGGAACTTCATGAAGTTATCAGTAGTACCGGACTCCTCAGAGCGGTAGACAACCTTGATGTCCTTCTCCGGAAGATCGACACCCTCGTTGACCTCAGCGATCTTCGGGTCGTTCCACTTGGTGATCTTGCCGTCGAAGATTTCAGCAACCAGAGCCGGGGTCAGAGCGACGTCAACACCCTCGAGGTTGTAGGCAACGGCAACCGGACCGATAACCATCGGCAGGTGCCATGCTTCATTGCCGTCGCAGCGCTTCTTAGCCTCTGCGACCTGGTCCTTGCCGTCCTTCTCCTTCAGCGGGGAGTCAGAGCCAGCGAAAGCAACGGTGCCGGCAATGAACTGAGTCTGACCGGAACCAGAGCCAGATGCGTTGTACGACAGGGTCGAGCCGGTCTCTTCAAACTTGGTGGCAAACAAATCCATGGCGCGCTGCTGCGAGGTAGCGCCCTCGCCCTGCAGCTCACCGGTGACGTCAGCCAGACCCTCAACGTTAGAAGCGCCTTCGCCGCCCTCTTCAGAGCAAGCAGCCAGGGTAAGGCTTGCAACAGCGGCCAAACCAATGACAGATGCCGCACGGTTCTTCTTCAGCACAGTAAATCCTCCGGGGTTTTACACAATGAGTGAAACAGTTCACGTGGAACCGCCACACTCCGGTCCACTGCGCTGAACCTATCTACCGATAGTAACCGGAACCTGTTCAGAACATTAACAATTGGTGAACGGCGCAAGTAATTCTTTATTTATCCTCATTTTCCCTGTAAGAGGCCCTAAAATGCGCCCCTGAAACACTGAGGATTGGACAGCATCTCCTCAAAAACACAAGAATCATTGCCCCCGCGCCAGAGGAAAACCACCTAAAACTGAGATAAAGCTAAGCTCCCCCTTCAACAACTCGCCTTCAATAACTCCCCCAATAAACCGAACCGTCGCATCTACGCGCCGTACATCACATCACGGCGGGCCACCTCGAAACCGACCGCACGGTACGTGCGCACTGCCGGCGCATTGTCGCCTTCCACATAGAGAATTACCTTTTCCGCTCCCCGGTTCCGGAGATAGGAAAGCCCAACATTGGTCAGCCATCGCCCCAGGCCACGTCCGCGTGCCTTCGAGCTCAGCCCGATCACATACACCTCACCAGTTGGCACAGACTCCTCGGCGTGCCACTTCGTCCAGTGGAAACCGCAAATCTCCTCCGCACTGTCGCGCGCCCCGGCCACATCCGCAGCAAAGAAAACGCCCTCCGGGTCGAACCACTGCACGTTTCGAGCTCGATCGAGTTGTGGCTGCGACCAACCACCCTGCTCCGGATGCCAGTCAAACGCCTCGTTATTCACAGCCAACCACGCCCGATCCACGGCCGCCTCACCCCACTTCGCACGTGCCGCAGTCAGGGTTAGCGCTTCAACATCATCACGCTTATCGACGTCCCCCGCCGCCTTCTCCAACGCTGAGCCCGAAATGGACATCTGCAACAGCTCGCGGACGACCTTGCGTCCCGTCAACTCTGCCAAACGGCTGGCACCGGCAACATCACCGTGAGCCCAGATAGGCAGGCGCTCGCCAACCTCAGCATCGATGTGCGCAAGCAGCTTCGCCCCGACTCCTTGCTTACGAAACTCCGGATCAACAACCATCTCCACTGCATCCGGCGCAACGGCTGCCAGGCCCAAGTAACGGTCGTTCTCAATAATCGCAAAGTGTCGATGCCCGAAAGAGTCGTCGTCAAGCCCTCGGACGAAAGCCTCGCCGAACGCCTCCACGCCGTCGGTGGAGTGGGCGTGCTGCAGCAGCGTACTGGCGACGGTGGTGTCTACGTCAAGCAGTTCGGTTACGTTCATACGCCCCACCCTATACACAGCAGCGAATTCAACACTTCCCCGATGTCGTCTGAGCCAAAAGCGATGGGGTACTAATAGAGTGTGTCCATTTCCCGACGACAGAAGAAGATCGGTGGCTCTATCCTCGCCGTTGCCGCGCTGGTAGTCGCCACCGACATGGGCTTCGCCAGCCATGCGGAGTACAAGCTCTCCGAGCATATTCAGGAGACTGCTCAGCTGGAGATGACCCCATACGTCGCCATTGGTGGCAAGGCCTACTTGTCTTCCTTTGTTACGGGTAAGTGGAGCTCCGTAACCTCGCGCATCCGCGATGTCGAGGTGCCCGACTTCGGCTTGGTATCTCTGGAGTACGGAGCTTCCAACGTTAAGATCCCGGCATCGGCAGTGCTCAGCGGTAATTTCCCAGAATCGCCGACGAAGCAGTACTTCACTAAGCTCTCGCTCGACGGAGTCTCTCTGGGAAACAAGCTGGGACTGACCGATTTGAGCATCCAGAGCCTGAAGGACTCCTCCCCCACCGGCGGCTGGGAGACCGAGGCTATCTTCGAGGCCACGCCAGCCGGATGGCAGGGAAAAACCCAGGTTACGGCGAAGTTGCGCATTGTCAGCCGCGACGTGGTCATTACGCCGATGGAGATTATTTCTGCGCCCTCGTCCCCAACGGATTCTAAGAACCACGTCAAACCTGAGCTGTCTGAGGCTGATACGCAGCACATTATGGACACCTTCGCTCTGACACTGCGGGATTCAGATATACCGATGGGCATGCCGGCGACTCGCGTGTACGTGTCGGGCGGTTCTATCACCATCGAAGGCGAACAGATTCTGTGCACCGTGTCGCCAACAAACTTCATGCCGCCGACATCCCAGCAGGATGCCGAGGCGTCAGCTCAATCCACGGAGAAGCTGCCGGAGAAGAACTGTCGGGTGCGTCGCTAAGGCCGTCGTCAAGCATCGCCGTTAAGCGTCGGTGCAGCGTTAGCACCATGCGACAACAGCCCATACATGGCCACAAGAGCTTCAGCGGTAGAGTGTGAAGCATGACCGAGAAGAATGGCAGCAACCAGACAGACGCCGCTGCACAGGAGCCTGCAGCTGCGGAAGCCCCTCGCCTCGACGGCAACGAGGCCATCAACCGCGCGGCCGAACAGGCCAAGAGCACCGCTACGCGCAACATCACTGAGCTTGAGGGGCTCCCGATCCCCGACGAGACCGCGAATCTGCGCTTCGGCCCGAATATTCACGACGGCCTGCTGGCACTACTGCCGCTGGTCGGCGTGTGGCGCGGTGAGGGGCAGGCGAACACTGTCGTCGACGGCGAGTACAACTTCGGCCAGCAGCTCATTTTCAGCCACGATGGCGAGAACTACCTGAAGTATGAGTCGCGCATCTGGAAGCTGGACGAAGAAGGCAAGCCGACCGGCCCTGACCAGCGCGAAACAGGATTTTGGCGCATTAACAACGAGGACGAGATTGAGTTCATCTGCGTCCACTCCACCGGCGTCACTGAGATCTACTACGGCAAGCCGGTTTCCGAGCGCGCATGGGAGCTGCAGGCAGCCTCCACAATGGTCACTGCTACCGGTCCTGCATCCCTTGGCCCGGGCAAGCGCCTCTACGGTCTGATGCCGAACAACGATCTCGGGTGGGTGGACGAGCGCCTGCGGGATGAGGAATTCGCTCCCCGCATGTCCGCGCAGCTCAAGCGCTACGCGGGCTAGGTTCTCCCCGCTTTACGACGGGCGTTGTGGGGCCCTACTGCGTCGCCCAACTGCATCAAGCCCTACTATTTGGGGCCCTACTGCGTCGCCAGCGCCTTGTCACACAGGTCGCGGAATTCCTTTTCCGCGATTGCATCCGGCTGCCGGATGGGCTCACCATCGATGGACTTAACCACGACCGCGATACGCACCGAAGACACCAGCCATACCGCATCGGCGGTGAATAGGTCCCCGGGCACCAGGACCGTCGGGGTGACTTTCCAGCCGCAGTTGGCGGCTGTTTCAAACAGCGCTGCCTGAGTTGTGCCCGGCAGCACTCCTTCACCGGGGTTGGGAGTCAGCAGTTCATTGCCGCGCTGAACGATGATGGTCGATGTTGGGCCTTCCAAGAGCTTGCCCTCTGCGGACGTGAAGATGACATCGTCAAAACCCTTGGACTTGGCATAGCGCAAAGCGGCCATATTAGCTGCGTATGACAACGTTTTCGCGCCGATGAGCGCCCACGGTGCACGGGAGCCAAGGTCGAGCGAGAAACCGCGCTCTGCAAGCATGACCGATACCGGCTTCAGACGGTTTTCCGCCACCTTTTCCGCGGAGCTAGCCAAAACGTAGCCAGTCGGCTCTCCGGTGGACTCACGACCACGCGAGTACACCCACCGCAACGTCGCATCCCCCTCAATTGACCTATCGCGCAACTCCTGTAGTGCGACCTCGGTAGCCGCCCGCCACTGCTGCAGATCTGGGGTTGGCAAATCCAGCATTAGCGCTGACGATGCGAATCGCTTCTCGTGCCGGTCAGTATTACAGGTATGACCACCCCTGACCAGGAGTGTTTCAAAAACTCCGTCGCCGCGAATAGCTCCGAGATCATCCGCGTAGAGGAACGGCTGTCCTGCCTCGACAGCAATCGGGCCGCCGTCTGCGAAGACGTCGATAAGCACTAGAGAAGAAAGCGAATCCGTCATACACACAAGCTTAATCCATGCTTAATTTGAGGATTTCTGGTTAACATGAGGGAGTGAGTGTTGAGTATGTAAGTCCTTTGATGTCTCACGTGGCTGGCGCCGCTGCCCTCGAACTGGGCGGACAGATGGAAGGTTTGGAGAAGGCCTCAGAGAACGCCCCAGACGGAAACTCAGCGAAAAACGTTGAGCAAACCGCAGGGCAAGCTAGCGTGGCATGGCACTACGGCCGTCCGCTGGTAGAGCAACGTCATCTGCAGGAGGACTGCGGCGTAGTAGATCGCTCGTACTACCGCGTTATTGAGGTCACTGGCGAGGATCGCCTGACCTACCTCAACACACTTTTTTCGCAGAAGGTCGACGAAGCCGCTCCCGGCACTGTCACTGAAGCACTGAACCTGGATGCAAACGGTCACGTTCTCCATCACATGACGTTGACTGTTTTGGACGATTCCGTGCTTATCGACGTGCCCCCTGCTGGCTTCGACTCCCTGTTGAAGTACCTGAACATGATGGTGTTCTGGTCCAAGGTGGAAATTGCTGAAGTAGAACGGGCGATTATTTCCGTCATGGGGCCGAATGCCCCTGAGGTACTGGTAGCCGCTGGCCTCGCATTCCCGCAGGTGGGCAAAGCTACGACTGTGGGACATTCCTACGTCCGGCACCTGCCGTGGCCACGCGGCGGGCGTGTGGATGTGCTCGTGCGCCGACAGGATGTAGTCGGCGCTTGGGACGCGTTGGTAGCTGCTGGCGCTTCCCCCGTTGGTCTGATGGGCTGGGAGGCCGAACGCGTAGTCTCCTTGCGCCCAGAGCTGGGAATCGACGTAGACGAGAAGATGATTCCGCATGAGGCTCCGCGCTGGATCGCCTCTGAATTCGACACGGCTGCCGTGCACTTGGACAAGGGCTGCTATCGCGGCCAAGAGACGGTATCACGTGTCCACAATGTTGGTCGCTCCCCACGAGTTTTGGTGATGCTGCAGCTCGACGGCTCGGCCACGCTGCCGGAAACCGGCGATCCAGTGATGATGGGCAAGCGCGCCGTGGGCCGCGTGGGCACCGTCGTGCAACATGCCGATTACGGCCCGATTGCATTGGCGCTGCTTAAACGCTCAGCTCAGGAGCGCGAGGGCCTTGTGGTGGGTGACTGCGCCGTGGCCGTCGACCCCTCCTCCATCGACCGCGTTGAGCAGCTGCCGCCGGGCCGTGTGGCCATCAACCGCCTGCGAGGGAAATAGGTAACAGGAAATAGGTAAAGCCACCAGACAGAGTGGTGAAAAAATAACTTTTTCCATTCTTTTTCAGAAAGGATATTTCCCCAGGTCACTACACATATTGAGTTGCCTGAGCGCGAGGACACAACCCACTATGGGCCTCCCCGCGTAACCCCTTCGTCTAAAAATCGGCTATGGTGTCTTACAGGAATTAACGCAATAAGACATAAGTGGGTCGGCCGTATCCCCGTGCCGTCCCACGGATTACACAAGGGGGTCAGGCCATGGGTCGCGGCCGTGCGAAAGCAAAGCAGGCGAAGGTTGCCCGTCAGCTCAAGTACGATTCACCAGAAATGGATTTGGAACGTCTGCAGCGGGAACTCGTCGGCAAGTCGAACGAGTCCGATCGAGACGACTATTACTCTGACTGGGAGGAATGGGCCTCAGGCGCTGGTCGCGACAGCTAGCGCAAGCTAACCGCTGTCGTATTTTCCGCAAAGCGTTTCTATTTCAATAAAGCAAGCACCCACCAACGATTCCGTTGGTGGGTGCTTGCTTTTGCTTAGTCGACTGCGTTTATGTTCCGCCGATTATGTTCGGCGGTGGCGGATCAATCCGAGTTACTGACTGCGTTTATGACAAAAATCGCCCGAAAAAACGGCTGGTAGGGTCAGGCGGTCATTGCATCATGGATAAC